>DASXBA010000061.1:0-12249 GCA_036406475.1 Thermoleophilaceae bacterium
TTGGCGTTGCCCACGGGGCGCACGTTGAAGCCGATGATGATCGCGTCGGACGCCGCCGCCAGCATCACGTCGGACTCGTTGATGCCGCCCACGCCGTCGTGGATCACATTGACGGTGACGCGCTCCTGCGGGAGCTTGGCGATCTCGTCGATCAGCGCCTCGAGCGAGCCGGCCACGTCCGCCTTGAGGATCAGCGCCAGTTCGACGGTGCCCTCCTGCGCGCGGGCCATGACGTCCTCGAGCGACACCCTCACGCCGGCCCGGCGCGCGAGCGCCTCGGTCTTGAGCCGGTTCGCGCGCTCGCCGGCCAGGCGGCGCGCCTCGCGCTCGTTGGCCACCACGCGGAAGGTCTCGCCTGCCTCGGGCACGCCGTCGAAGCCGAGTACCTCCACCGGCATGCCGGGAGTCGCCTGCTTGACGCGCTCGCCCCGGAAGTCGTTCATCGCGCGGGCGCGGCCGGCGTGCTCCCCGGCGACCAGGGCATCTCCGACCTTCATGCGGCCGCGCTGGATCAGGAGGGTGACGACGGGGCCGCGGCCGGGATCCAGCCGCGACTCGATCACCACGCCCGAGGCCTCGGCGCTCGGGTTGGCCTTGAGCTCCTGGATCTCGGCCAGCGTGACGAGCGTCTCGAGCAGCTCCTCGAGGTTCTGCCTGGTCTTGGCGGAGACGTCGACGAACTCGGTGTCGCCGCCCCAGTCGGCGGGAGTCAGCTCCTGCTGGGCGAGCTCGCCGCGGACGCGGTTCGGGTCCGCGCCCTCCTTGTCGATCTTGTTGACCGCGACCATGATCGGCACGCCCGCCGCCTTGGCGTGGTCGATCGCCTCGACGGTCTGCGGCATCACGCCGTCGTCCGCGGCCACGACGATGACCGCTATATCGGTGGCGCGGGCGCCACGGGCGCGCATTGCCGTGAAGGCCTCGTGGCCGGGCGTGTCGAGGAAGGTGATCGTGTTGCCGTCGTGGTGCACCTGGTAGGCGCCGATGTGCTGGGTGATCCCGCCTGCCTCGCCGGAGGCCACCTCGGTTTCGCGGATGGCGTCGAGCAGCGACGTCTTGCCGTGGTCGACGTGGCCCATGATCGTGATGACGGGCGGCCGCTCCTCGAGCTCGTCGTCGCTGTCCTCGTACTCGAGCTCCTCCTCGACCTCGTCGGCGGCGTGGACCATCTCGACCTTCTTGTCGAGCGCCTCGGCCAGCACCTGGATCGCCTCGTCGGAGAGCGTCTGGGTGAGCGTGGCCATCTCCCCCAGCTCCATCAGCTTCTTGATCACCTCGGGCGCGCCGAGGCCGAGCGACTCCGCCACCTCCTTGACGGTGGCGCCGGACTGGATCTCGGTGGCGGGCTCCTCCTGCTGCGCGGCCGCCTCGCGCGCCGCCGCCTCCGCCTCGAGGTCGGGCTCGACCCAGCGCGGACGGCGCCGGCGGCCGCGCCCGCGGCGCGGCGGCTGCTGCGGAGGTGGCGGCGGCCTGTCCCGGCGCGCCGCCTGTGAGTCGATCACGACGCGGCGGCGGCGCCCGCCACCGCCGGGCGCCTGCTCGCCGGCCCGGCCGCCACGGGTGGGGCGGGCGCGAGCGGGACGCTCACCGCGGGAGGGCTGCGACTGGGCGGCCTTGTCGCCATCGGCCTGCGGGGCCTCGGCGGCCTTCTCCTTGGCGGGCGCGGGCTCCTCGGCGGCGCCGTTGCCGAAGGCGCGCGCCACGTCGGCCTCGTCGACGCTCGAGGCCGCGGCCTTCACGTCGAAGCCGGCCTTCTGAAGGATCGCGAGGACCTCCTTGCTGGAGATGCCCTTCTCCTTCGCTATCTCGTGGACGCGCTTCTTTGCCATTCGTCTATGGAGTCTATGAGGTGCTGCGTCAGTTCCACACGCGCGCGAAAGGACCGGCTCAGGGACCTCTCCGACACCTGCGAGCACTCGGGCCGGGCGCAGACATAGGCGCCGCGTCCCTCAGCCCGGGCGTCCGGGTCCGTCATGACCACTCCGGCCGGACCGCGGGCCAGCCTGAGTAGCCCCTCCTTGGGCAGCGAGCGCCCGCAGCCGAGACAGGTACGCCTCGGGCTAGCCGCCCTGACCTCCGGTCTCGGGCTCGGCAGTCTCGGGGACCGCCTCGGGCTCCGGCTCCGCGCTGTCGGCTGCCGCGGGCTCCGGGCTCTCGGCGCTGGGCTCCGGAGCTTCGGGCTCGGGCGCCGGCTCCTCTGCCGGCTCGCCCCCGTCCTCATCCGGCGGCACCACGTAGTCGGTGTCCTTGTCGGAGAGCTCCTGGTGAGCGGGCAGGCCGCAGTAGCGGGACCCCGAGAGGGCGGCGTTCGGGCAGCGCTTGCCATTGGCGAGGATCGCGGCGCAGCGGCCGGACAGCTCCGCCTCCTCCTCGAATGGCATCTCGGCCTCATCCTCGGCGAACTCGGTCTCCGAGCGGATGTCCACGCGCCAGCCGGTGAGCCGTGCGGCCAGCCGGGCGTTCAGGCCGTCCTTGCCGATGGCGAGCGAGAGCTGGTCGTCGGGGACGATGACCGTGGCCTGCATGGCGTCGTCGTCCACCAGCACCTCGCGCACGCGCGCGGGCGAGAGGGCCTTGGCAACGAAGCGCGCCGGCTCCTCGTTGAAGGGGATGATGTCGATCTTCTCGCCGCGCAGCTCGGACACGACCATGCGCACGCGCGAGCCGCGCGGGCCGACGCAGGCGCCGACGGGGTCCACGCCCGAGGCGTGCGAGATGACCGCGATCTTCGAGCGGTAGCCGGGCTCGCGGGCGACGTTCTGGATCTCGACCAGGCCGTCGGCGATCTCCGGCACCTCGAGCTCGAACAGCTTGCGGATCAGCTCGGGGTTGCGGCGCGAGACGATGATGCTCGGCCCCTTGGCCTGCGAGGAGACGTCGGTGATCACCGCCTTCACGCGCGCGCCATGCTCGTAGCGCTCGCCGTGCACCTGCTCGGAGCGCGGCAGCAGCGCCTCGACGCGCTCACGCAGCTGCACGAGCGTGTAGCGCGAGTCGGACTGCTGGACGATGCCGGTGATCAGCTCGCCGATCCGGTCCTGGTACTCGTCGAAGGTCATGTCGCGCTCGGCCTCGCGGATCCGCTGGAGGATCACCTGCTTGGCCGTCTGCGCGGCGATGCGGCCGAAGTCGTCCGGCGTCACGTCGCTCTCGGAGATCTGATCGCGGAACTCCATCAGCCGCTCGAGCGGGATCTCGGGCGCGGTGGGTTCGCGCAGCTCGCCGGTCTCGGGGTCGACCTGCGGCTCGCCCGCCTCCTCCTCGACCTCGTCGAGCAGCTGCTCCTCGATGTCCTCGGGGACGTCGAGCTCGTACACCCGGAAGTCACCGTTCTGGTGATCGACCTCCACCCGCGCGTACTTGGCGGCGCCGGGGGTCTTCTTGTACGCGGACAGGAGGGCGTCCTCGAGGGCTTCCATCAGCCTGTCCGCGGAGATTCCCTTCTCGCGCTCGAGAACCGTGACGGCTTCGAGGATCTCCTTGCTCATGAGCTCTCCTCCACCAGGTTGCTGCGGCCGATCTCCGAGTACGGGATCGAGATCACACCGCCGTCCGCGGCGACGGTCACCTCCTCGTCGGAGGCCCCGACCAGCTCACCGGTGACGCTGCCGCGTCCGTCGCGGGGCGTGCGGGTGCGCACGCGCGCGCGCCGGCCGAGGAAGCGGCGGTAGTGGTCGGGCTTGGTGAGCGGGCGGCGGGGGCCGGGCGACGAGACCTCGAGACCGAAGTCCACGAGCAGCTCGCGCAGGTGACCCGTCACGCGCTCACACAGCGCCAGATCGACGCCGTCGGGATGGTCGATGAACAGGCGCACGCGCTCGGCGGCGACCTGCTCGCATGCGAGCACCTCGACGTCCGGCTCGACGTTCGCGAGCCGCTCTTCGATGTCGTTCTGTATCCGGTCGATCTGCATCTGCATCCGCATTTGGTCGAAAAAAAGGTGGGCTGCGAAGCCCACCTTCAGGCGCGGCCCGCGGGCCGCAAACGTCTGAAAGTCCTAGCGACGAACGAGTATAGACGCGGTACTCACACGTCCACCAGGACGGTGACGGGCCCGTCGTTCGCGAGCGCGACCGACATGCGCGCGCCGAAGCGCCCGCCGCGTGCGCCGAGCGCGTCCCGCACCCGCGCGTACAGGGGTTCGGCCTCGTCCGGTGGAGCAGCGTCGACGAAGCTCGGACGGTTGCCCTTGCGCGTGTCCCCGTAGAGCGTGAACTGGCTGACGCAGAGCACCTCGCGGCCCGTGTCGTCGAGCGAGAGGTTCATCCGCCCGTCTTCGTCCTCGAAGATCCGGAGCGCCCGCAGCTTGCGCGCGACCTTGTCGGCCTCTTCGGCGCCGTCGCCGCGGCGGACGCCGAGCAGCACGAGCATCCCGGGCCCGATGCGCGCGACCTCCTCGCCGTCCACCGACACCGACGCCTCGCTCACCCGCTGCACCAGCGCGCGCACCGTGCGTACTCTGCCGGAGTGGCAGCCGTCGATGTCGTTGACGCCTACGTGAGCGCCCTGCCCGAGGGCGGGCGCCGGCTGGCCGAAGCCGAGTGGGGCATCACCGTTCCCGCGGGGTCGGCCGGCGGCGAGCCGCTGGACGTGGGCCTCCGCATCGCCGACGGGCTGCTCACCGCCAAGGCCGCGGCGCTCGGCCCCGCGCCCGACCTCGATCCCTGGATGCTCCTGTGGTGGAACCGCCAGACCCGCCACGTGCGCTTCGGCTGCTCCCGCTCGCAGGAGATCTGGGTCCACGCCGACCTTGCCGCGACCGACGTGGACGAGCGCTCGCTCGACCGGCTGCTCGGCCTGCTGGCCGAGGGGGCGATCGCGGTGCGGGACTACGCGGGCCGGATCCGGAGGCAGTAGGCGGTAGGCAGTAGCCGGTAGAGGCCCTCGACCCGATGCCGTTACTACTGCCTACGGCCTAACGCCTACTCCCTCATGCCGCGCGCAGGCGATCTCTGAACGCGCGGTAGTCGGCACGGTCCGGCCGCATGCCCGCCGCGAGCGTGAAGTGACGGCTCGCCTCGTTGCGGTGGCCGGTCTTCTCGAGCGCGCGGCCGAGGCAGAAGTGCGCATAGTCGTTCACCGGGTGGCGCTCGACCACCGCCCCGAACTCCTCGGCGGCCTTCTCGAACCGAGAGGTGCGGAAGTAGGCACGGCCCAGTGCCTCGCGGATCGAGCTCTTGTCGGGCTCTAGCGCGCGGGCCCGCTCGAGCGGGATCGCGGCGGCCGCGAAATCGCCGGCGTCGAGCAGGGCGCTTCCCTTCTTGAACAGCTCGTAGGCACCGTCGCTCATGCCTCCCCGAGGGTACTCCGCGAGCGCTCGCTCGTCCTCAGCTCCTCGACCGCATCGAGCACCGCTGCGGCCACCGCGCTCTTGGGCCCGAGCGGCACCGGCCGGTCGCCTTCGGCGGCGACGATCGTCACCTCGTTCTCCTCGACGTCGAAGCCGATGTCCGTGCGGGAGATGTCGTTGACGATCACGAGGTCGAGGCCCTTGCGTTCGAGCTTGCCGCGCGCCCTGTCGACCGCCCCCTCCCCGTGCTCGGCGGCGAAGCCCACGAGCGTCTGCCCCGGCCTGCGCGCGCCCGCAAGCTCGGCCAGCACGTCGTCGGTGGGCTCGAGCTCGAGCGACAGGGCGTCCCGCCCGCTCTTCGAGATCTTGCTGCCCTCCGCCTCCCGTGGCCGGAAGTCGGCGACCGCGGCGGCCATCAGGAGCACGTCCGCCGCCTGGAACTCGTCCCGCGCGGCCGCCAGGAGATCCGCGGCGCTCTCCACGTCTAGCCGGCGCACGCCGTTCGGATGAGGCAGCGATACGTTCGCCGCGATCAGCGTCACGTCCGCGCCGCGGCGCGCCGCCTCTTCCGCCAGGGCGACGCCCATGCGGCCGGAGGAGCGGTTGCCCACGTAGCGCACCGAGTCGATCGGCTCGCGGGTGCCGCCGGCGGTGACCAGCACCCGCAGGCCGTCGAGCGACCGCGGCGCAAAGCCCTCCGGCCTTGCCAGCGCCGCGTCGATCGCCGCCAGGATCTCCGCCGGGTCGGCCAGCCGTCCCACCCCCCACTCGCCCTTGGAGGCCAGCCGTCCCTTGCCGGGCTCGACGACGACGGCGCCCCGCCGGCGCAGCGTCTCGACGTTCGCCCGCGTGGCGGGGTGGTCCCACATGCGGTCGTTCATGGCGGGCGCGAGCACCAGCGGCGCGGTCGCGGCGAGGGCCGCGCTCGTCAGCAGATTGTCCGCCAGGCCGGTAGCGAGCTTGGCGAGCGTGTTGGCCGAGGCGGGAGCCACGCAGAGCACGTCGCACCGGCGGACCAGCTCGAGGTGCGAGATCGGGTCGTGGTCCGGCGCGGGATCCCCCGGGAAGGCGCCACGGGCCGGATCGCGCTCGAACTCGTCGACGAGGATGGGCCCGCCCGTGACGCCCTCGAAGGTCGCCTTGCCGACGAAGTTCAGGCTGGTGGGCGTCTGGATGACGCGCAGGGCGTGCCCCTCGCCGGTGGCGAGGCGAACCAGCTCGACCGCCTTGTAGGCGGCGATCCCGCCGGAGACTCCGAGCAGGACGCGAGCCACGCGCGCGCCTAGCGGTAGTGGTACTTCAGCTTGCCGGCGGCTACCTCTTCGAGCGAGATCTTGAGGTAGTTCTTGGAGCCGGTCTCGACCATCGGCGGCGGGTACTCATCGAAAGTCCCCTCACCGAGGTTGTGGTAGTAGGAGTTGATCTGCCGGGCGCGCTTGGCGGCGACCAGCACGCACGCGTAGTGCGAGTCGGTCTGGTCGAGAAGCTTGTCGAGGCGTGGCTTGATCATGAGGCCGGCTCCGCGGGTGGCGGCGGACACATGGTAGCGGCAAGCTCCTCGAGTTCCTCCAGAGCCCGCTCGAGGTCGTCGTTCACCACCCGATAGGCGAACTCCTCCTTGGCCGCCAGCTCCTGGGGCGCGACGGCCAGCCGCTCCCGAATCTGCTCCGGGCTGTCGGACCCCCGCTCTTCCAGCCGCGCGCGCAGGGCTTCGAGCGAGGGCGGCTCGATGAAGATCTGCACCGCCTCCGGAAGCGTCTCCCTCACCTGGCGGGCGCCCTGAAGGTCGATCTCGAGGACGGTGCCCCGCGCGTGACGGGCCAGCTCGGAGCGCAGGGTGCCGTAGCGGTTGCCCGCATAGACGGCGTGTTCGACGAAGTCCCCCTCGGCGACGCGCCGGTCGAATTCCTCAGGCGAGAGAAACCAGTACTCGCGGCCGTCTGCCTCGCCCTCACGGGGCGGCCTGGTGGTGGCGGAGACGGCCAGCTCGAGCCCCGGAATCCGCTCTAGCAAGCCCCGGATCAGGGTGCCCTTGCCGACCCCGGAGGGGCCGGTGATGACCAGTACCGGGGTGTCTACTGGTCCCGACCGCAAGTACGTTCCGGCTCTGCCGAGTGACTGGGCGTAGCTGGCCAGGCCGGTGGGTGAGTCGATGCCAGAGCATCGGCGATCCCAGCGGGCGCAGCCAGGTACGTCCAGGCGCCGGCAGGACGGGACGGAATTGCGGGAGGGGCCACTACCTGCGGAGGTACGAGACGAGCTCGTTGCGCTGCCGCTCGGACAGCCCGCCGATGGTCTTGCTGGGCGAGATGCGGCAGTGCGTGAGTATGCGATTGACCTTGACGCGCCCGTACTTCGGGACTGCGAGCAGGAGGTCGAAGACCTTGGCGGTGGCGACGTACTCGGGTGGCTCGAGCAGCAGGCCGTGGATCTGGGCCCTGCCGGCCTTGAGATCGCGCTTGAGCCGGGCTCGGCGGGTGCGGATCTCATTGGCCCGCTTCAGTGCATCCATCCTCTGTGTCAAAGATCGCTCGGGTGTCAGACCCGCCGCCTGGCTCTTGGCGGGCGTCTCGGAGGCGGCCGGCATGGGCGGCGATACTACACACAGATCGCGGCGCGTCGAGCCCGAAGTCGCAAAAAATTCGCGAATCCATATGGACCTCTAGCTGAGCTTCAGGTTGGTTCGGGGAACTTGAGCGTTTTCGGCTGGTTTGCAGGCCTTTTCTGACCCGCCCGATTCGGGTCCGCGGCGCTCCCCCACCGTTTCCGCAAAGCTCTGGGAAAACCGTGACGCCCTGTAGCCCGTACGGGCTAAGGCGGGTACCGAAGGGGTGGTCAGACGCCGGCCGGAACGGGGCCCCGCTCCGAGAGCTCCGAAGCGATGCGGCGACCGGCCGCCGGGTCGCGGAAGTTCTCGGTCCCGACCGCGATGCAGGTCGCGCCGGCGGCCAGGAAGTCCCAGGCATCGCGTCCGGACGCGATTCCGCCCATGCCGATCACGGGAATCCCGACTCGCTCCGCCACCGCGTGGACCTGTTCGAGGGCCACCGCCCGTACGGACGGGCCGGACACTCCCCCTGTCACGCCGCCGAGCCAGGGCCGCCCCGTCCGCGGGTGGAGCGCCATCCCTTTGAGGGTGTTGATAAGGGAGACCGCGTCGGCGCCCGCCGTCTCGGCGGCTGCCGCGACCGCCGCCGGGTCCACGGCGTTGGGCGTGAGCTTCACGATCAGCGGCTTCTGCGTCAGCGGCCGGACGCGCTCGAGGGCGCGCCCGGTTTCGGCGGGATCTGCGCCCATGACCAGGCCCGTCTCGACGTTGGGGCAGGAGACGTTGAGCTCGATCAGCTCGACCTCCTCGCGCTCCCCGACCCGCTCGACCAGGGTCGCGAGCTCGTCGCGGGTGAAGCCCATCACCGAGACCACGAGCGGCACCGGCAGCTCCGCGAGCTGCGGCAGGTCGCTCGCCAGGAAGCCCTCGAGGCCCTTGTTGGGCAGGCCGATCGAGTTGATCATCCCCGCCGGCGTCTCCCAGAGGCGCGGGGGCGGGTTGCCCTCGCGCGGCTCCACCGTGATCGTCTTCGAGACGAAGGCGTCGAACGGGAAGCGCTCGAGCAGCGAGTCGCCGAAGGCGCGGCGGGCGGCGATGGCGTCGAACGTCCCCGAGCCGTTGAGCACGGGGCCGCGCAGCTCGATGCCGCAAAGCTCCGTCACAGTGCGCTCTCCAGACGGCCGGCCTCGAGCACGGGCCCGTCGACGCAGAGCCGTATGTATCCGTCGCGCGTGGGCACCACGCAGCCGAAACAGGCGCCGAAGCCGCAGGCCATGCCGGACTCCATGGCGAGCTGGGCGGGAACTCCGCGCTCGGCGCACATCGCCCGCACGGCCTCGAGCATCGGCGGGGGGCCGCAGGCGAGCACCGTGGCCGGGCCGCCTTCCAGCTCCTCGGCGAGCAACTCGGTGACGAGGACCGCCCGCCCCACCGAGCCGTCGTCGGTGGCCAGGCCCGGGTCCGGGAACAGGCGCGCGGCTTTGGCGTGCTCGCCGGAGCGAAAGCCGAGCAGCACCCGCGGCTCGTCGAGCTCCTCGGCGAGGCAGAGCAGCGGCGCCGTGCCTATGCCGCCGCCGACCAGGAGCGCCCGCGTGTCCGGCTCGGGCGCCCGGAAGCCGATGCCGAGCGGTCCGACGAGCGCCAGCCCGTCCCCGGCCTCCAGCTCGGCCAGGCGCTCCGTTCCGGGCCCGATGGCCTCGAGGAGGAACTCGAGCCGCACCCCGGGCTCGGCCGGGCGCGCCCGCGCGTACGAGAAGGCGCGCGGAAGGTAGGGCCGCTCGTCCGAGCGCCCGCCCCAGCCCTCGACCGCAGCCAGCATGTAGAACTGGCCCGGGCGGGGATCCGCCGGCCCGTCGCGATCGTGGGCCGCGATCAGCCGGTAGGCGCCGAGCTCCTCGTTGCCCACCACAGTCGCGCTCCGCCGCTGCGGCGGGGCGAGGGTCCGCGGCTCCGAGCCCACGGCGGCCTGGCTCAAGAGGTCCGCTCGGGCGCCGGAACCTCGATCCCCGCGTGCAGCTCCTGGAGCGCGATGACCGATCCCTCGCCGCTGCGGTTGGCGCGGATGGCCCGCTGCGCCGCGCTGGCGCCGCTCAGGGTCGTGATGCAGGGGATCCCTCTCGCCACCGCCGAGCGGCGGATCTCGTACCCGTCGGCGCGAGCGCCGGAGCCGGTCGGGGTGTTGATCACAAGCTCGACCTCGCCGGCATCGATTCGCTCCACCACGTTCGGCGAGCCCTCGGAGAGCTTCTTGATCCGCTCGACGGGCACGCCCATGCGCCGGATGGCCTGGGCCGTGCCGCCGGTGGCGAGCACCTTGAAGCCCATGTCGTGGAAGCCCGCGGCGAGCTGGGTGGCGGCCGGCTTGTCGCCGTCCGTGACCGAGATGAAGACCGCGCCCGACGAGGGCAGCCCGGCGCCCGCAGCCGCCTGCGCCTTGCCGAACGCCGCCGGGTAGTCGGACGCGACGCCCATCACCTCGCCCGTGGACTTCATCTCGGGTCCGAGGAGCGCGTCCGCGCGCGGGAAGCGGTCGAACGGCAGCACCGCCTCCTTGACCGACACGTGCCGGGGCTGGCGCGGCAGCGACAGGTCCATGTCGGCGAGGCGCTCGCCCAGCATCAGGCGGCAGGCGATCTTGGCCAGCGGCACGCCGATCGCCTTGGAGACGAACGGCACAGTGCGCGAGGCGCGCGGGTTGGCCTCGATCACGTACAGCTCCTCGTCGCCGTAGACGGCGAACTGGATGTTGATGAGGCCGACCACGCCGAGCCGCAGCGCGATTGCGCGGCTGGCCTCCTCCACCTGGCGAATCATCTCCGGGCCGAGCGACATCGCCGGGATCACGCACGCGGAGTCGCCGGAGTGGACGCCGGCCTCCTCGACGTGCTGCATGATCGCGCCGATCTGCGCCTCCTCGCCGTCACAGAGGGCGTCGACGTCGATCTCGATCGCGTTCTCGAGGAAGCGGTCGAGGAAGATCTCGCCGCCGTTCGCCTTCGTGCGGGTCAGGTAGTCCGCGAGGCCCTCCCGCGAGTAACAGATCTCCATGGCGCGGCCGCCGAGCACGTAGCTCGGACGCACGAGCAGCGGATAGCCGACGCCGGCCGCCTCCTCGAGCGCCTCGGCGGCCGAGCCGGCCGTGGCGTAGGGCGGGCTGCGCAGGCCGAGCTCATCGAGGATGCGGCCGAAGCTGGGCCGGTCCTCGGCGAGGTGGATGGAGTCCACCGGGGTACCGAGCAGCGGGACGCCGGCGTCGGCCAGGCCTCGCGCCAGCTTGAGCGGGGTCTGGCCGCCGAACTGGACGATCACGCCCTCGGGGGCTTCCTGCTCGATCACCCCGAGCACGTCCTCCAGGGTGAGTGGCTCGAAGTAGAGGCGGTCGGAGGTGTCGTAGTCGGTGGAGACCGTCTCCGGGTTGCAGTTGACCATCACCGCGTCGCGACCCGACTCGCGCACGGTCATCGCGGCGTGCACGCAGCAGTAGTCGAACTCGATGCCTTGGCCGATCCGGTTGGGCCCGGCGCCGAGGATCACGACCGACGCGTTGTCGCCACGCCGGATCTCGTGCGCGGCCCGGCGCTCCCAGCCCGAGTAGAAGTAGGGCGTCTCCGCCTCGAACTCCGCGGCGCAGGTGTCGACCGACTTGAAGCTGCGCTCGAGCCCCGCCTGCGGGTCTTCGCCGCGGGCGAGCGCCGCCAGCTCCGCCATGAACCAGGGCTCGATGCCGGTGCGCTCGCAGATCTCCGTCTCGCCGTGACCGCGGCGGATCGCCTCGAACAGCACCTCGTAGCGGTCGTGGGACGGCCGCTCGAGGCGGCGCAGCAGGTCGCCGTCGAAGGCCGGGTCGACGTCCAGCTCGCGCGAGCGCATCGCCTTGACGAAGGCCTGCTTGAAGGTGCGGCCGATCGCCATCGCCTCGCCCACCGACTGCATCGAGGTGTGGAGGTTGCCCTCGGAGCCCGGGAACTTCTCGAAGGCGAAGCGCGGCCACTTGACCACCACGTAGTCGATGGTCGGCTCGAAGCTCGCCGGGGTCCGGCGGGTGATGTCGTTGTCGATCTCCTCGAGCGCGTAGCCGACCGCCAGCCGCGCGGCGATCTTGGCGATCGGGAAGCCCGTGGCCTTGGAGGCCAGCGCCGAGCTCCGCGAGACGCGCGGGTTCATCTCGATCACCACGATCTCGTTCGTCTCAGGGTTGACCGCGAACTGGATGTTGGAGCCGCCGGTCTCGACGCCGACCGCGCGGATCACCTCGATCGCCTGGTCGCGGAGCCGCTGGTACTGGACGTCGGACAGCGTCTGCTGCGGGGCGACGGTCACCGAGTCGCCGGTGTGGACGCCCATCGGGTCGATGTTCTCGATCGAGCAGACGATCACGACGTTGTCGCGGCGGTCGCGCATCACCTCGAGC
>DASXBA010000062.1:0-1874 GCA_036406475.1 Thermoleophilaceae bacterium
GGCCTGCGCTCGGCGCTCGCCGCCGGCGCCGCCCTTCCGGGGCGGGTGACGGGCGGCCTGCTCTTCGCCTGCAACGGGCGCGGCACGGGCCTCTTCGGCACGCCCGACCACGACGCCGCCGCCACGGCCGCCGCCCTGGGCGGCGCTCCGGTCGCCGGCATGTTCTGCGCCGGCGAGATCGGGCCGGTCGGCGGCCGCACGTTCCTGCACGGCTTCACCGCCACGCTCGCGCTCTTCGTCGAGGAGTGATCGGTCGCGGCCGGCAGCTGGCGGTCGCCCACCGCATCGCCCAGCTTTACCCCGACACGGACCCGCGTTCGATCAGCCAGGTGGTCGAGGAGCAGCGCCCGCGGATGGTGCAGTTCGACGCCCCGTTGCCCGACTCCGTGCTCGCTGCAACAGCCGACGCCCTCCGCTCGGCCCGGGAGGTCGCACTCCGCGCTTACGGCCGAGCGGTCGACCCGTCCTTGGGCTGGCTGCATGGCTTCGAGGGTATCGAGAGGCTGACGATCGACCTCTGGCACGTCACCAGCTTCGACGCTCTGGCGTCGCTTCCGACGCTGCGCGAGCTGTCACTTGGCCAGACGCTCTCCCGACGTCCGTCGCTTGACGTCCTGCATGCGTTGGACCGGCTTGAGCTCCTCCACATCGAAGCGCACGATCGCGGGTTCGATGCCGTCTCCAAGCTGGTCCAGCTCAGGCAGCTGCACCTCCGCGTGCCCCGCGTGAAGACGCTCAACACGCTCCGCGGCCATCCCCGGCTGGAGGTACTGGCCATGCACTTCGGTGGGATCCGCGACCTCGCGCCGCTGGCTGACCTGCCGGCGCTCCGCGCCTTCGAGGCGTACCAGATCCGCAGTCTCCAGACTGAAGACCTGGCGCCGGTTGGCGAGTGCCGCTCGCTCGTTGCCGTCTCACTGGGTGCGAGCACCTGGTCGTTGGAGACCACCACGGCGGGGATCAACTCGCTGCGTCCACGTCGGCGTTCAGGGGCCGCTCACTGGTCGTGAGAGGCGTCGCGCTCCGGGGCTCGCGAGATGATCCCGCTATTGAGGTCTCCTGGCGGCGGCCCGTCGCCGACTACCTCGACCTCGACCCTCGCCCGGAGTAACGGCCGAGCGGCTACGAGAGGCCCTGGCGCGCCTCGCGCACCAGGGTGACGGCCTCGGGGAAGATCAGGCGGATGGCGTCGCGCACCTGATTCGCCTGCTGATCGGCGGTCCCGGTCAGGTCGAGCCGGCCGATCGCCGCGACCGTCATGCCCACCGCCAGGTTGATCGCCTGATCCGCGAATGCGACGCGCTGGCCCGCCTGGGCCTGCTCCATCCAGGCGGCCATCTGCTTCTGCAGCTCCTCGGGGTCGCCGAACATTCCGAAGGGAAACTCGCTCATGGCCTCAGACTAGATCACCCGCGGCGTAGACGCCCTCGCGCACGGCCGCCGGGTCGGGTGGGGGGCTGGTCTCGGCCTCGAGGACGCCGGCCTCGATCCACGCGCGCACGTCGTCCTCGATCGCCGAGAACTCGTCGTCGGAGCAGTCCTCGACCTCCGCCAGCCAGGAGCGGAAGCGCTCCACCGGATCCTTCGAGCCGAACTCGGCCAGGAGCTCGCGGGGAACGTAGCCCGCGTCGTCGTGGACGGCGTGTCCCTCCATGCGCAGCGTGATGAGCTCGATGACCGTCGGGCCGCCGCCCTCGCGGGCCTTCTCGATCGCCCGCTGCGCCTCGCGGAACACGGTGACGACGTCGGTGCCGTCCACCACGATGCCCTCGAAGCCGTACGCCGGGCCGCGGTCGGCCAGGTGCTCGCACGCGAACGAGAGCCGGTTCGGGGTCGAGTAGGCGTACTGGTTGTTGTCGATGATGTAGACGATC
>DASXBA010000063.1:0-2129 GCA_036406475.1 Thermoleophilaceae bacterium
GCGCGTCCGCCACTTCATGGTGGTCGAGCGGACGATCGGCGGCGACGTGGTCGGCACCCAGGGGACCCCGGTGGAGATGCTCGGCAAGCTCGTCGAGCGCAAGCTCTACCCCGAGCTGTGGAAGGTGCGAACCGCGCTGACCAACCGCGCGATCGAGGGGGCGGACTGAGCTACGGGGCCAACGCCTGGAGCGGGGCGACCTACGAACGCATCGCCGAGGCGTTCGTGCCGATCCACCGGCGCATGGTCGAGGCGCTCGAGCTCCGGCCGGGAGAGCGGTTCCTCGATCTTGCCTGCGGTACCGGCGGAGTCGCCCTCGTCGCGGCCCGCGCAGGCGCCGACGTCGCGGGTCTCGACATCTCCGCCGATCAGATCGCGAAGGCACGTGCCGCAGCGAAGGAGGAGGGGCTCGCGATCAGGTTCGACGAGGGCGACGCGCAGGCGCTCCCCTACGACGACGGGAGCTTCGAGGCGGTCGCGTCTGCCTTCGGGATGATCTTTGCGCCCGACCACGTGCGAGCGGCGAACGAGTTGACGCGCGTCTGCGGGCCGGGTGCCCGGATCGCGATCACCTCCTGGTTCGAGGACAAGTGGTTCCGCCTCAACAGCCGGTTGCGGCCCGACTACGAGGGGCAGTCCGCGATCCGCTGGAGCGCCGAGGAGTACGTGCGTGGGTTGCTCCCCGAGTTCGAGCTGCGGTTCGAGCGCGGAGAGTCGACGATCGCGGCCGGCTCCGACGAGGAGTGCTGGCAGCTGCTCTCGTCCTCCGTGCCACCGCTGAAGGCGTGGCTCGACACGCTCGACGACCACGGGCGCGACGATGCCGGCCGCCAGTACCTCGAGCTGATCGAGGACGGCTCGCTCACGCGGGACTACCTGCTGGTCGTGGGCGCTCGCCGGTGAGCCTCCGTGACGAGGCGGTCGAGCTCCTCCAGGCCCTGATCCGGCTGGACACGGTCAACCCGCCCGGGAACGAGACGGCGGCAGCAGAGCTCCTGCGCGCGTATCTCGAGCCTTTGGGCGTCGAATGCGAGCTCTACGCGCGCGTCCCCGAGAGGGCGAACCTGGTTGCCCGGATCCGTGGCCGCGGAGAAGGGCCCAGCCTGCTGATGCTCTCGCACACGGACACCGTGTTGGCCGACCCGGCCGAGTGGTCTGTCGATCCGTGGTCGGGGGAGCTTCGTGACGGCTGCGTCTGGGGCCGCGGCGCGCTCGACATGAAGGGCCAGGTTGCCGCCAGCGCGGTCGCGATCGCCTCCCTGGCGCGCGAGGGCTTTCGGCCTGCTGGCGACCTGATCTTCGCCGCCACCGCGGACGAGGAGATGGGCGAGGGCGTCACGTACGGGCTCGAATGGCTGTGCGCGGAGCACCCGGACGCGGTGCGTTGCGACTTCGCCGTCAACGAGGGTGCCGGCGACCGCGTTCAGCTCGGCGGACGGGTGCTGTACCTCTGCTCCGCGGCAGAGAAGAGGAGCTCCCCGTTCGCGCTGCGCGTCCACGGCCGGAGCGGGCACGGCTCGATGCCGGCGATCGCCGACAACGCCCTGGTCAAGGCGGCGGGGCTGATCGAGCGGCTCGGCGCCTTCGAGCCGGCGCCCGTGCTGATCCCGGAGGCCGTGGGCTTCTTCGAGGCAGTTGCCGGCTCGGCGCCGGCCGTGGGCGAGGCGCTGACGGCCGCCCGCGCGATCGATCCACTCGCGGCCGAGCTGGTCGAGCCGCTGCTGGGGATGACGGTGGCTCCGACGATGATCTCGGCCTCGCAGAAGCGGAACGTCATTCCCGGGTACTGCGAGGTGACGGTCGACTGCCGGCTCCTGCCGGGCCAGTCGGAGGCAGAGGCGGACGCGCTCGTGCGCGCGTGGCTGGGCGAGGGGGATTACGAGGTCGAGTGGCGCGCGGCTCAGGGCGGTACCCGCTCGGCGCTGGGGACGCCGCTGTGGTCGGCGATCGAGTCGTTCGTGGCCGCGATCGAGCCCAACGCCCGCCTGGCGCCGATCTGCGTGGCCGGGTTCACCGACTCGCACTGGCTGCGCGAGGCCTTCGGAGCCGTCGCCTACGGGTTCTTCCCGATGCGGACGATGAGCGCGGAGCTGGCTGCGCGCCTGATCCACTCGGCCGACGAGCGCATT
>DASXBA010000064.1:0-28262 GCA_036406475.1 Thermoleophilaceae bacterium
CGCTCGCGCTGGCCCGGCGCGTCCGCGCCCGCGGGCTGCGACGGCGCCTACGCTGGGCGCTCTCGCTCGACGAGGTAGGGCGCGGCCGCTCGTTCGGCCTTCGCTCTCCCGTCTCCCGGCCGCGCCACGGCGTCGAGATGCAGATCGTCCGGGCTGCGCGCGCCGCCGGGGTCACCGTCCACTGGACGCGCGACTCCGACACGGGCAACTCCGACCACCGCGAATTCCAGCTCCTCGGCCTGCGCGGCGTCAAGCTGGGCCCGCGCGGCGACGAGCCCTGCCGGCACACCGCCTGCGACCGGGCCTCGCGGCTCGAGCCGGGCGCGTTCCGCCGCGTCCGCAGGGCGGTGGAGCGCGCCCTGCGCGCTACTTGACCCGGAGCTTGAGCCGCTTCGTCAGCGTCTTCAGGCCCTTGGACTTGACGGTCAGCTTCAGCTTCGCCGTGACCTTCCGGTGCTTGTGAAGCGCCTTCTTGACCTTCTTGCGCTGAGACTTCGACAGCTTGACCGTGACGGTCTTCGACTTGCCCTTCTTGAGCTTGAACTTGGCCTTCTTGATCTTGTTCGACGCGGCCGACGAGGCCTTCTTCTTCCTCTTCGCCTTGCCGAACGAGAGGCTGCCCGTGACCGTGACCGTGCAGGCGGCCGAGCACTTGAGCTTGAGCTTGAGGCCCTTCTTGCCGAGCTTGACCGTCTTCTTGGGCGCGGTCAGCTTCGGCTTCTTGGACGTGGAGCCGCCGCCCCCACCGCCGCCGGGGAGGCTCGGACCGCTAACCGAGCAGAACGTGTAGCAGCGGTCGACGGCGAGGTCGAACAACGCCGAGTTCCTGAGCTTCCCGGTCGTAATCTCGCCTTGATCGCCGGCGGGCGTGAACTTGTCGACGAACGATATGTAGCCCGGCCCAACGTCGTAGTCGGAGCTGCTGAAGTAGGCCTTCCCGTCGCCCGTCGCGCTGACGTGGGGGCGGTGCCACCCGGTGGTGGTAAACGCGTTGAAGCTGAAGTTGCCGGTGGTGGGTGGCGCGTAGTAGAGCTGCGCGTTGCTCCCATCGGCGCCGACGCCGGCGACCCATACGCCGCCCTGGCCGTCGGCGGAGATGCCGCCGGCGTTGGGAATCGGGGCGACGCCGCAGTCCCCGATCGAGTTGCAGTTGTTCGCAAGTGGACTGTTCACCGTGCTGAAGTCCTGCGTCGTGACGGCTCCACTGCCGAGGTTGAGCTCGTAGAGCCGGCCGATGCCGCCGTGCCACGCCCACCCGAGTAGCAGGCCGTTCGGCTCGGTGGTGATCGAGATCCATGGGCCGTCCCCGATCGTGCCGTGCGGCACGTCGCTCAGGTGCCCGCCGATCAGGTACTGGAGCTTGTTCGCCTTTGCCACGACCAGGCCGCGTCCGGTGACGGTCATGCTGGTGATGGTTCCCACGCCGGTCGCGAGCGCGTGGTAGGCGCCGCCGGAGAATTGCTTGACCGAGCCGCCCCCGCCGCTGTTGGCCACGATCGGCCCACCCCCGGTCCCGGTTATGGCGTTGCCGCTGGTCGTCGCGGCGCGAAATTCACCGCCGCCGTCGCTCAGCTGGATCAGGCCGGCGATGCTGTTCGAGGGGTTCGTGGAGTCGGCCCCCGAGTTCACGTAGAGGTTCGCCGCCTGCGCGCCCGCAGGCAGCAGCCACGCGGTCGCCAGCAGGCTCGCCAGGGCCAGTACGAGTCGCCTCACCCGATCGACCCTAACCCGGGTCGGCCAACTCCGCCAGCCGTCAGCTTCTGGCGATCGCCAGCGCGGACTCGGTCATGAGCTCCGCAGCGCCCTCCTCGTCGAGCCCCTCCGAAGCGAGACGGCGCCAGGTCCAGAAGTCGAGGGCCAGCCGCAGGTGGGCGCGCAGCGACCGGGCGCGCTTGCCGCGCAGGCCGAAGCCGGCGCTGAGGGCGTCGGCGAGCTCGGCCAGGAGGATGTCGGCGGTCCCCGCCATCCACTCCTCGAGCTCCGGCACGGACGCGCGCTCTCCGTGGACGTGGAGCTGCATGGCCTCGTTCTCGCGGTACCAGCGATAGAAGTCCGCCAGCGCCCGCTTCACGCGCTGACCCGGGTCGGCGAGCCCGAAGACCGGCTCCGGGTCGGGCGGCGGCCGCTCGGAAAGCCAGTGCGCGCTGCACGCGGGCAGCAGCTCGCTGAGGTCGGCGAAGTGGTTGTAGACGGTGAGCCGCTGCACCCCGGCGCGGCGCGCGATGTCCGCCACGGTGGTCTTCCCGACGCCGACCTCCTCGTGGAGCTGCGAGGCCGCCGCGGCGATCCTCTCCCGCGTGCGCCGCTGCGACTCGGCGCGCGCCTTCAGCTCGTACTTGCGCTTTTGGGTTGACACCGTGTTCACCGATGTTACAGTAGCCCGGAGCTTCAGTAAACGTACTGTTCAGCGAAAGGACTTCTCCAGTGCAGACCTCAGCCCCCAGGATCATCGGCCCGCAGGACGGCAAGAGCGGATCGCTCGGCTCCATCGGCGTCCGCTTCATGCTCGACGCCGCCGACACGCACGAGGGCGGCTTCTCGATCCTCGAGCACCCGATGCCTCCCCATGCCCTCGCGGCTCCGCTCCACAAGCACAGCCGCGAGGACGAGTACTCCTACGTCCTCGAGGGCCGGATGGGCGCCCTCCTCGGCGACGACGAGGTCTACGCGGAGGCCGGTGACCTGGTGGTCAAGCCGCGCGGCCAGTGGCACACGTTCTGGAACGCCGGCGACGAGCCCTGCCGCATCCTCGAGATCATCGCCCCCGGCGGCTTCGAGGGCTACTTCGCCGAGCTGGTCGAGCTGTTCGAGCAGCCGGGACCGCCGGACCTCGACAAGCTGGCCGAGATCGCCGGTCGCTACGGCCTCGAGATGAAGCCCGAGAGCGTTCCCGAGCTGTGTGAGCGCTTCGGCCTGACCGCCGGCGGCTGACCCGTTGCGGGGGCCCGAGCGGCGGGTGTAGCTTGCGCATGACGGGAGTCCAGACCCACCCGAGAGGAGAACCCGCATGAGCGACGACCTCATCGCACTCGCCCGCCAGGAGGTCGAGGCCTTCAACGCCGGCGACTGGGACGGCCTGCGGGCCACGATGACCGACGACTCCGTCTACGTGGAGCCGGGGACCCAGCGCCGGGTCGAGGGCACCGACGCCGTCTTGGAGGTGAACCAGGGCTGGAAGGCCGCGTTTCCTGACGCAAGCGGCACCGTTACCGATGCCTTCGCCTGCGGCGACCGCGTTGCCATCCAGGTGACCTGGACGGGGACCCAGTCCGGCCCGCTCGGGCTTCCCGGCGGAGGCGAGGTGCCGGCCACGGGCCGTCAGGTGAACATCCAGGCCTGTCAGGTCATGCGCGTGGCCGACGGCAAGATCGCCGAGACATGTCACTTCTTCGACGTGCTTGGCATGCTCGAGCAGCTGGGCGCCCTCTCCGAGGAGGCCCTGACCCAAGCCGGCTGATCCTCACGGCGGTCGGCGGGCGCGGCCCCGCCGGCCGCCCTAGAGGATCGACAGGTAGCGGTCCAGCTCCCACTGGGTGACCTGCACCCGGTAGTCCTCCCACTCCTGCCGCTTGATCTCGACGTAGCGATTGAAGATGTGCTCGCCGAACGTCCGCAGGACGAGCTCGGACTCGGCCGTGATCTCGATCGCCTCTCCCAGGGTCTCCGGAAGCTGCTCGATCCCGAGCCGCTTCCGGTCCTCGGGACTGATGTGGTACAGGTTCTTCTCCATCGGCTCCGGCAGCTCGTAGCCCTTCTCGATCCCCTCGAGACCCGCCTGTAGGAGCGCCGCGAAAGTCAGGTAGGGGTTGCACGCCGGGTCCGGGCAGCGCAGCTCCATGCGCGTCGCCTGCTCCTTGCCGGGGTGGTACAGCGGCACGCGCACGAGCGCCGAGCGGTTGCGCCGCGACCAGGCGCAGTAGACCGGCGCCTCGTAGCCGGGCACGAGCCGCTTGTAGGAGTTGACCCACTGGGCGAAGACCGAGGTGATCTCGCGGGCATGCTTGAGCTGGCCGGCGATGTAGGCCTTGCCGACATCGGAGAGGAAGTACTGGTCGTCGGCGTCGTAGAAGGCGTTGCGGCCGTCCTTGAACAGCGACTGGTGCGTGTGCATGCCGGAGCCGTTCTCGCCGAACAGCGGCTTGGGCATGAACGTCGCGTGCCAGCCGTACTTCATGGCGTACTCCTTGACCGTGATCCGGTAGGTCATGCAGTCGTCCGCCATCTTCAGCGCGTCGGCGTAGCGCATGTCGATCTCGTGCTGCGACGGCCCGACCTCGTGGTGGGTGTACTCCACGTGGATGCCGAGCTCCTCGAGCGCCAGCACGGTCTCGCGGCGGACGTCGGAGCCCGCGTCCAGAGTGGTCAAGTCGAAGTAGCCGCCCTCGTCGAGAATCTCCGGGGCCGCCCCGAACTCCGGCTTCGCCGACCGGAAGTAGAAGTACTCGAGCTCGGGACCGACGTAGAAGTTGTCGAAGCCCATCGACGAGGCCCGCTCGAGCGCGCGCCGCAGCACATGGCGGGGATCGCCTTCGTAGGGGTCGCGGCTCGGAGTGACGACGTCGCAGAACATCCGCGCCACGCCCTGTTCGTCCGGCCGCCAGGGAAGGACGTTGAAGGTGGAGATGTCGGGCATGGCGATCATGTCCGACTCCTCGATCGCGTTGAAGCCGGTGATCGACGAGCCGTCGAAGCCCATGCCGCCCTCGAACGCGTCGTCGAGCTCGGCCGCGTTGATCGAGAAGCTCTTCAGCTGACCCAGGATGTCCGTAAACCAGAGACGGACGAAGCGGATCTTGCGGTCCTCGACGATCGACTTGACGTCGTCGGCGGTCTTCGGCTGATCGGCCATGCGGGCGGGCTCCTTCGATCGGTGACGGCGAAGGGCGGCAGCCTAACGAGCCGCCGCGGGAGCGGACCTAGAGCCAGTCGTTGGCCCAGCGCTTGAGCGCCCGGACCGTGGGCTCGAGCGCCCGTCCCTTGTCCGTGAGCCGGTACTCGACCCGGACCGGGATGTCGTCGATCACGGTCCGGTGGACGATCTTCTCGCCCTCGAGCTCCTTGAGACGCTCGGAGAGGAGACGGTCGGAGAGGTCGGGCACGAGCTGCCGGATCTCGGAGAAGCGCAGCGGCCCCTCCATCAGCACGAGAAGGATCGCGCCGCTCCAGCGCTTGCCGACCAGCTCGACCGCCCGGTGGTAGAGGGAGCAACACGGCTCGCGGTCGCGGGCGGTGGCCTTCCCTGGCCTGGTCTCGGTTGCCGAGCCGCCGACCATGACCACCATCGTAGTCCCTGTCAGGGCTATGCCGCCTGTGCCAGCCGAGATTCCTCGCCTGACCCGTCGAGAGGCACGTCGCCCGCCCGGGTCACGAGGTTCCCGAAGCTCGACAGCGCCACGTGGGCGACGGTCTCGAGGATCTGCTCGTCGGTCCAGCCGGCCTCGCGCGCCTCCTCGTGCACGTGGAGGGGCGGCGGGCCCTCGCTCTGAAGGAGCGCCTTGACGAACCGCAGCAGCGTGGCCTCGCGCTCGTCATGCGAGTCGAACTCGCGCGCGAGGGCGATCTCGTCCAGTCCGAGCCCGGCTTCGCGGGCCGTTCGCTGGAGCGTGGAGAGCGAGTAGTGGTTGTCCTGGTGCTCGGCCACCGCCAGCGCGATCCGCTGCTGCGTCGCCCACGGCAGCGCGCCGTGGCGCAGCTCAGAGCGGAAGCGGGCGTAGGCGCGGAGCGTCGCCGGCGAACCCGCGAGGACGCCGATGAAGTTCGAGAGCTGGCCTCCGCCCGCCAGGGCCCCCTTCAGCACGGGGAGGCTGCGCTCCGGCGCAGTCAGCTCGTCGTGGACCTGGAACCTGCTCTCCTTCGTCTTCATCGGGCTTCACTCTCTACAAGTCGCTTACGGTTCGTGAGTATAGGAGAAATGCGGCAATGGAGCGGCTTGCGCTCCATAGGGAATACGCACGAACTGCGGCTTTGGATGAGCGGCCCGGACAGTGCCGCGGACTCGGCCATTCGGCCAAGCCCGCGAGGTAAGAACTCCGCAGCTCTAGATGACTGCCGCGTTTGCGGTGGCGGCGGCCACCAGCACGAGGAAGAGCCCGAGCAGGAAGGCCCAGAGGGCGACCCGGTCCGGGCGGGCGACGATCTGCTCCTGGGTGGGCGAACGGCGGCGGCGCGGCGGCACCGGATGGCCGGTGATCGTGACCGTGCGGCGCTCGCCGACCTCGGGACGGTCGAAGCGGCCGTGCGGGCGCAGCGGCTCGGCCGGAGCGCGGTCGAAGCGCCCCGTCCGGGTGGTCATCGGCTGATCATCCTCCCGCAGAGCGCGGGCACCGGAAGCTGGCATCGGTCCTCTTTCTTCTCGCCTGCGGGGTTAGCTGACGGGCTCGCGCTGAAAGAGTCGCGCTAGGCCACGAAGAGTCGCGGCCATTCGCCCCCGGCCGTGCGGCCTTACGGTTCCCCCGCGCCCCTCTATCGAGGAGCCTCGGCTGGATGGACGGCCGCATGCTAGCAAGGAAGAGAAGCCCAACCGCCGGACGGAACCCGCAAACTGCGGGGCCTTCGCCCCCTCGATCTAGTTGCCGGCGACCTTGGACACGTAGGCGGCGACGTCGTTCGCGTCGCTGCCCTGGAGGAGCCCCGAGGGCATCCGCTTCTGGCCGGTGCCGCCGATCTTGATCGCGCTCAGCACCCGGCTCTTGGTGACCTTGCCGATCTCGTCGAGATCGGGACCGGTGACGCCGCGGGCGTTGACCGCGTCGAGGTTGTGGCAGCTCGCGCAGGTGCGCTTGAAGAGGTGCTTGCCCTGGTCCTGCTGCGGGGTGAGGCTCGTCTTCTCGAGGTGCCCGACGCCGCCCTCGTGCTCGCCACGCGAGGCGATCACCACCGCCGGCAGGGCGATCCCGAGCCCCAGGTAGATCAACGGGATGACGATCCGGAAGGTTCTGCCGCCGCCGCTGAGATAGGCCTCCCTGGCGGCACCCGGACCTCCCGAGAAGGCGACGAATATGACGGCGATGCCGAGCAGGATGAACGGCAGCAGGATGACTACGACGGCCATGCGGCCCGGGACTCTATTCCACGGGAGGGAGCGACTCAGGAGTCGGCAGCGGCGGCGCGGCGGGCGCGCTTCCAGCTGCCGTAGGCCGCGAAGACCTCGCTCAGCGCCGGGAGCGATTCGTCGTCCGAGGCGCACTGCTGGTAGTCGACCATCAGCAGCCTCTCGGGGCGGGCGCCGAGCCGTCCGGCGACGCTGCGGATGGCCTCGCAGATCTCGCCGTTGGAGGCGTCCTGCTCGCCGCCCGAGCGCTTGGCCTCATGGGCGAAGACACCGGCGGCGCTCCCTCGCGCCCCCGGCTCGGCCGCCGCCGTCGGCCTCGACCTGCCCACGCCCACGAGAAGCCGGCAGTGCGGGCAGCGCGTCGGCTCGCGCGGCCAGTTCGAGTCGACCTTGCGCTCGATCAGCAGGTGGCAGTGAGGGCAGTAAGCGTCCGGAGTTTTCTGGCGTGTCGAGGAGGCCATTCCTATCCCGCGTTGGAAGGACCTACCTATTCGCCCGTCCGGGGAAGGGCGAAACCTGAATCGGGCTATGTCTTGACCCGTTGGGCCCCTGCGTAGACGTTGAACGAGTCGCCGCGGACAAACCCGCACAAAAGCATCCCCCGCTCCTCCGCAAGCTCGACGGCGAGACTCGAGGGTGCGCCCACCGCCACGACCCCCGCCAGCCCTGCGACGCTCGCCTTCTGCACGAGCTCGAACCCCGCCCTGCCGCTCAGGCACGCCAGCAGGCCGCCGAGCGGCCAGCGGCCCTCGAGCAGGAGCGCGCCGAGCGCCTTGTCCATCGCGTTGTGCCTTCCGACGTCCTCGCGCAGCGCGAGCATCCGGCCGTCCGGCTCGAAGATCGCCGTGGCGTGGAGCCCGCCGGTGCGCTCGAAGCCGGGCTGGCCCCCGCGCGCCTCGCGCGGCAGGCGCAGCACGAGCTCGGGCTTGACCGGCTCGCTCGGGCCCGCCGGCGGCGACTCCCTGTGGACGAACTCGAGCGCCGCCTTGCCGCAGACGCCGCAGGACGAGGTCATGTAGAAGCGTCGCTCGTCGGCGGGATCGCGGCGCAGCCCGGAGCGGGTACGGACGTCGATCACGTTGGCCGCGAGGTCCTCGGTCGGCCCCGCTGACACGATCTCTCCGGGCCCGGCGATCAGACCCTCGCTGGCCAGGAAGCCGGCGGCCAGCTCCTCGTCCTCGCCGGGGGTGCGCATGGCCACGGCCACCGCCTCGCCGTCCGCGCGGATCTCGAGCGGCTCCTCCACGGCGACCTCGTCGCTGGTGCGCTCGAGCCCCGCCCCGGGCGCCACCCGCTCGATCCACGTCACCGCTACATGGGGATCTACGGTGACCGTCATCCCCCGGAAAGCTACAGGCGTGGGCGCGTGCCCCTGCACGACCGGAACATAGAAAGCCCCCGCCGAGGCGGGGGCTTCCCTTAGCTGGCCTGTAAGCCGGATCTTGTCGTGAGCAGCCATCCATCTCGCCCTCTGCCGGGCGGGGCCTCGCGGCCCTGCGGCCTACCTGGAGCTCGGCGGGCAGCGTCGACGCTCCTGCTTGGCCTTGCACCGGGTGGGGTTTGCCTGGCCGCCGTGTCGCCACGACGCCGGTGCGCTCTTACCGCACCATTTCACCCTTGCCGGCGACGGAATTCACGTGAGATCCCGCCGCTTAGGCGGTGTGTTTCTGTGGCACTTTCCCGCGGGTTTCCCCGGGTCGGTCTCCCGACCACCCTGCCCTGCGGTGTCCGGACTTTCCTCGAGGGCCGGTTGTCTCCCCGGCCTCCCGCGGCTGCTTGGCCAGCAGCCCCTCAATGGTAGGCCGCGACGACGCTGCTGACTAGGACTTGGTGGCTGCTTGAATGCCGACGCCCGGCGCGGACCTGAACATGATCGGCTTGCGCGGCTTGAGCCCGGCGGCTCGCTGCCAGTCGCTGATCTCTCCGACCGCCCAGGTACCCGACTGGCTCGTGAGCGCGAAGTAGAACTCGAGCATGGCCCCGATCTGGCCCGCCTCCTTGACGTCGCGGGGGCGGAACTCGTCGAGCACCGCGTGCACGCCGCCGGGCCGAAGCGCGGTAGCGATCCGCGCCGCGAGCTCGCGGTTCTGCTCCTCGGAGAAGTGATGGACGAGCTGCGAAACGAGGATCAGGTCGTAGGCCTCGCTGCCGAGGTCCTCGGTGAGGGCGTCGCCGGCCTTGTGGACCACGCGGTCGCCCATTCCCTCGGCCGCCAGCAGCGGCGCGGCCTTCTCCACGGCATCCGGCAGGTCGAGCACGGTCGAGCGGAGGCCGTCATTGCCCCGGCAGAGGGAAACGGAGTAGTAGCCGTGCGATCCGCCGATGTCGAGCATCTCGCCGGCGCCCTTCGGAACCGGCATCCGCTTGACGGCCTCGGGGGCGAAGGCGTTGGCCATCGCCCGCATCCCCCGCTGGTAGAGGTCCCACTCGTCCGAGTCGGTCATCGAGTGGAGCTCGAGCGGCTCGCCGGTCTTCACGTAGTCCTCGGCGCGCTCCAGGTAGTCCCACTCGACGAACTGGAAGAGCAGCTTGTCGGACAGGTTGTGCTCGCTGCCCGAGAGCCACTTGCGCGACATGGGCGTGAGCGAGTAGCGCTCGCCGTCGCCGCTCAAATAGTCCGCTCCGGCGAGGGCGAAGAGGAGCTTGCCCATCCCCACGACGCTGGAGTCGCAGCGCTCGGCGACCTCCTCGGCCGTGAGCGGGCGCTCAACGAGGGCGTCGAACACGCCCAGCTTGACGCCGACCATGATCAGCCGGGCGAGCGTGTACGCCATCTGCGTCTCGAGCAGCGGCCGCGGTGCCGCATTGCTGCGCGCCACGGCCCACTCCAGCGGATTCTGCGGCACCGCCCCGATCCTCATCGGGGGCGACTGTAAGGCCTTGCTAGCGGAGCCGCGAGCCGCAGCCGGCGCACTCGCCGGCGTCACCGGCGGGCGCCATGTGCCGGCCGCAGACCGGGCAGTCGGTCCGGCCCTCGTCCCGGAGCTCGCGCCAGGCGCGGTCGAGGCGCTGCTCGAGCGTCAGATCTCCCAGCTCGAGCGGAGCGAACGGCAGTGGGGCTGTGAGCGTTGTCATGTGACCCTCCTACAGACGCCGACCACGCGGCCCAGGAGCTCCAGCTCGCGGGTGCGGATCGGCTCCATCTCTTCGTTCTCGGGCTGGAGCCGCACGTGGTCGTTCTCCTTGAAGAAGCGCTTGACCGTGGCCTCCTCCCCCACCAGAGCCACGACGATCTCCCCGTTGCGGGCGGCCTTCTGGCGCCGCACCACCACGTGGTCGCCGTCGAGGATGCCTGCGTCCTTCATCGAGTCGCCCTTGACCCGCAGAAGGAACTCGCCCTGCTCGCCGCCGGCGATGTCCGGCACCGGCACGTAGTCCTCGACGTTCTCGTCGGCCAGCACGGGCTGCCCCGCTGCGACCTGGCCCACGAGCGGCAGGCCGTCCGGGGACGACACCACCTGCTTGGCCTTGTCGACCAGCACCTCGATCGCGCGCGGCTTGGTGGGGTCGCGCCGCAGCAGGCCGACCTTCTCGAGGTTGGCGAGGTGGGCATGCACCGTCGACGACGAGGTGAGGCCGATCGCCTTGCCGATGTCGCGCACCGTGGGCGGGTAGCCGTGCTTGGCGGAGTAGCGCTTGATGAAGTCGAAGATCTCCTGCTGGCGCTTCGTGAGGTTCAGATCGACCATCTGTTCAGACGTCTCCTCGGGGGCCGGTTGCAGTGGGTACTCCGAACATGTGTTCGTAGACTAGCGGGGCCCCCGGATGGCTTCAAGCGTCGAGCGGGGCCCGCCTATAATCGGCGTCCCCGCGCCTGTGGCGGAATTGGTAGACGCGCAAGGTTGAGGGCCTTGTGGACCTTATGGTCCGTGGGAGTTCGAGTCTCCCTGGGCGCACTTAGCAAGCAAGCATTCGAAGCCGTCCCACGGGGGTCAGCCGCCGACCTGATCCATCTAGACCCGCAAGGAGCGGGTCAATCCGGAACGGTTGCCGAATGATGCGGCCGGCCCGACGACGACCCCGCAGCCCACGCCGAGCACGACTCAGACCAGCACGGACTCGCCGGAAGGCGACGCGGGTCTGTCTGGGAGCTTCAGCATCCGGAATGCGTTGAACAGGCCGAGCAGGGAGGCGAGGATCGGCACGAGCAGCGCGACCTGGAGCGAACGGTGTGTCGCGTCGTCATTGATGCGGACGATCTCGTCGCGGACCCGCGGCGGCTGGCGGTCGAGGAGCTCCTGGAGCTGCGTGGCGCTGACGACCTGCGCGTCGTGCTCGAGCTTGTCGGCGATCTTCTGCTGGCCGGCCGGGGGGATCACCTTGCTCGACTCCGTCATGTGCGTGAAGCTCACCGACAGCGTGGCGAGAAGGATCCCGCCCGCGACCGCGAGCCCGAACGAGAGGCCAAAGGACCCTGCGGCGGAGTTGACACCGGCCGCCTCGCTGCTGCGCTCCTCGGCGATCGGAGCGAGCGTGTAGTTGTTGAGCTGGGAGACGAGCAGGCCGAGCCCGGATCCGGCGATCACGAGCGGGATCGCCATCGCCCAACCGGAGTCCGCCCGCGGGACGATGACCACGATCAGCGCCATCCCCACTGCGACAAGGGCGAACCCAGCAGCGACGATCCGGCCGGCGCGGCGCTTGGCCGTCCGCCGGCCGGCCGCGAGGGCGACCGCGAACATCGTCAGCGAGAGCGGCGCAAGCGACAGGCCGGCCTCCATGGCGTTGTACTCGAGCGAGATCTGAAGGAAGATCGGAAGCGCGATCATCGCCCCGCCCAGCGAGATCTGCTGGAGCATCTGCTGAGTCACACCGAGCCTGAACTGCGGGAAGCGGAACAGGCCCGGGTCGAGCACAGTCGCCCTTCCGGCGCGGCTCCGCCGTCGCAGCCAGTAGGCGAACCCGGCAAGCCCGGCGAGACCCGCGGCGATTATCGCGCCGACGTACTCGCCCCCCTCCTGCCAGACGAGGATGCCGAGCACGACGCCCCCCATGCCCAGGACGGACAGGAGCGCGCCGAACACGTCGAGGTCCCGTGAGCCCGTGTAGGGCACGTCGCGAACCAGGCCGATGTTCGACAGCACGATCGCGATGATCACGACCTCGAGCAGGAAGCCGACTCGCCACGACAGGTAGGTGGTCACGAAGCCGCCGAGGAGCGGTCCGACCGCCGCTGCGATCGCGGCCGACGCGCCCACCAGCGCGTACGTCTTCTTCCGGGCCTCGCCCTCGAAGTTGCCGTGGATGAGCGATTGCATCGCGGGAAGAAGGAGCGACGCCCCGAGTCCCCCGCAGATCGACCAGAAGACGATGATCACGGCGAGGCTCTGCGCGAGTGTCATGGCCAGGGCGCCCAGCGCGTAGCCGCACAGGCCGAGCACGTACGCGCGCTTCCGGCCGATCAGGTCGCCGATCTTGCTGCTGAGCAGGATGAACGCGGCCGAGACGAGAGCCTCCAGCGCGATTGCCGACTGCACGCCACTCACCGTCGTGTCGAGGTCATGCACCACGGACGAGATCGACACGTTCATCAGCGACGTGTCGACTACGAGCACGAACATCGCCATCGCCAGCAGGAGGCCCAGCCGCCTGCTGCGCGCGGCGGTGGCGGCAGGCATGCGCTAGTCCGCGGGCTTCTCGGAAAGCCAGGCCTTCGCCTCGGGAAGGTCACGGACGCGGAACGCTCGTGCCTTGCCGGGGAGCAGGAACGACAGCGCGCGCATCGCCGGCCGCATCCAATCCTCGTCGCTCACAACCGCGACGCGCTCGAACGAGGTGGCGTGACGGGCGCGGAATTCCGTGCCGGCGGTGACCGCGTCGCCCTCGACGTCCCGGGCCTGCGGTCCCAGCATGTAGAGCAGGCGGACCTTGCGGCCTTCGGCGATCTCGCGCCGCAGGAGCGGCTCTACCGCGTCCTCCCAGTCGTCGTCCTCGACCTCGCCGACCGCCTCGAACCCGATGGTCCCGCTCGGCATGTCATCCATTCGTCGCAGCACGACTGCTCCCAGGTCGATGGCGTGAGCAGCCTGACCGATCACGACCGGGCGGACAATGCGGCTCGCCTGTGTCTGGCTGTGTAGCGTCCACCCCCCAGCCATGGCCGAGCTTCCCCTCGGGTCGGACCAACACCGCCGGCGCGCACGTCACAGGATCTTCTGGCGGATCGTCAACCCGCCGACCCGTCGTTTCGCCGGGCTGGCACCCTGGTGGGTCCTCCTCGAGACGCGCGGACGACGCAGCGGCAAGCCTCGGACCACCCCGCTGGCACGCGGCCCCGTCGACGGCGACGTCGTGTGGCTCAGCTCGGTCCACGGCCGGCACGCGGATTGGGTCCGCAACCTCGAGGCGTCGCCCGAGGTCCGAATCAAGCTGTCGGGTCGCTGGCACCGGGCGCACGCGACGGTCCATGACTACGACGAGGCCATGGCCCGGCGCTTCAACCGCTATGCCCGCAGCGGCCCGCAGACCCTCGGCATCGACCCGACGCTCGTGCGCGTCGAGCTCCGCCGGGACTAGCGGGCTAGGACTCGTTCAGCTCGACGGCCTCGCGGATGAGCGCTTGGAATGCGGCCTCGTCGATCTGATCGCCCTCGTGCAGGTCGATGGCACGTCGGACGTTGCCCTCGAGGCTCGAGTTGAAGAGCCCCTTCGGATCCTTCAGCTGCGCGCCCTTGGCGAAGGTGAGCTTTACGGCGTTCTTGTAGGTCTCGCCCGTGCAGATCTGCCCCTGGTGAGACCAGACGGGCACACCTGCCGGAGAGGAGGGCTTTCTCCACTTCACCTCTTCGACGACGTCGGGGTCCGCCTGCTTGATGAGCCCGCGGATCTTCGAAAGCGTTTCGCCCCGCCAATCGCCCAGCTCCTCGATCTTCGAGTCGATCTCGGCCTTCGTCATCTCGTACCTCCGTACTCCTCGTCGGTCACGTGATCGCCCCACGTGGCGGGGCCGCCGTCGTCGCCCACCTCGAGGATCGCCAGGTGGGTCATGAAGCTGTCCGGCGCGGCGCCGTGCCAGTGGTCTTCGCCCGGCTCGAAGAAGACCCGGTCGCCCGGGCGGATGACCTCGACCGGGCCCCCGCGGCTCTGGCAGCGGCCGGCGCCCTCGGTGACGAAGATCGTCTGGCCGTTGGGGTGGGTGTGCCACGCCGTGCGGGCGCCGGGCGTGAAGTGGACGCTGCTTGCCGACACGCGCGATCCCTCCGAGGGGGCGGCCACGGCGTCGATGTAGACGTCGCCGCTGAACCAGTCGCCCGGCCCGCGCGCGGTCTCGGTCGAGTCGTTTCGCGTGATCTCCATCGCCACCCGATGCTAGCTCCGGACCAAATGCCGCAGCTCGGCCTCCGCCTTGTCTGGCTCCTCGGGCAGGCGATCGAAGGCGGCCAGCGCCACACGCAGGTCCGTGATCGTCGTCCCAGGTCGCTCCAGGCAGAGCCGGCCGAGCCAGCGGATCACCGCCGCCTCGTAGCGGGACGGGTCGGCGCGGTAGAGGGCGCAGATCCGGAGGGCGTCGTCGAGGTTGATCGTCGGCAGCTCCGAGGCGGCCGACCGCACGTTGGCCAGGTTGCCGCTCTCCAGTGCCCGTCTGAACCTCGCGTAGGAGCCCGCCACGAACGCATGTTCGCATTCGGCGTGGCCGGACCCTGATACGGTCGCGCCGCCGTCTGGCCCCGACGGAAGGAACTCGCATGAGGAGGAACCTCTACCTCGTTCTCGTCGCAGCTCTCGCCTCCGCCGTTCTCGCAGCAGGCTGCGGCGGAGATGACAATGGCGGCGGCGGCGGCGGAAGCAGCAGCAGCAGCAAGAGCAGCGACACCAGCACGTCCTCCTCGTCCTCCTCGAACCCGGACGTCCAGCGGATCATCGACAGCTGCAAGCAGAGCGTGTCCTCCGCCCAGGGCCTCTCGGCGGCGGCCAAGAAGGACCTCGACGACCTCTGCGAGAAGGCCGGCAGCGGCGACGAGGAGGCTGCGCGCAAGGCCTCGCAGGACGTTTGCGTGAGGATCGTCAAGGACACGATCCCGTCCGGTCCGGCGCAGGATCAGGGCGTGAACGCCTGTAAGCAGTCGCAGTAGCTAGCGTCTAGTGAGCCGGGCGTGGGGGGCCGCCCGGCTCTCTGTGTAGCCTGAGCCGCCGCGTGCGCGACGTGCTCGAGGACCTGCTGGACGCGGCAGTCGGCAGGGCCGACTACGCGGACGCGCGCCATGTGAGGACCGCGCGCGAGCTGGTGAGCGTCCGCGACGGCGCCGTCCACGAGCTCCGCTCGGACGAGAGCGAGGGCATCGGCGTCCGCGTGCGGGTCGGCGGGGCCTGGGGCTTCGCCGCCGTTCGAGGCAGCTCTCCGCGAGAGGCGCAGGGCGCGCTCCGGCAGGCCCTGGCGGTGGCCGAAGCCCAGCCGAGCTCCCGTGGCTCGCAGCTCGCGCCGGAGCCGCCCGCACAGGGCTCGTGGCAGAGCCCCGTGGAGCGCGACCCGTTCGAGGTCCCGCTCGAGGAGAAGCTCGCCGTCCTGACGGCGGCGGCCCAGGCGCTGGGGCGCGAGCCGGCCGTCGCCGTGGCCGGCGCCCGCTTCAACGCGTACCGGACCGACAAGGCGTTCGCCTCGAGCGAGGGCTCATACTGCGAGCAGCGGCTCACCGAGTGCGGCGGGGGAATCGCCGCCACGGCAGTCGACGAGGACGAAGCGCAGATCCGGTCCTACCCCGCCTCCCACGGCAGTGGCGTGACCCAGGCGGGCTTCGAGCACTTCACCGGCCTGCGACTGGTGGAGGAGGCGCCGCGCGTGGCGGCCGAGGCCGCCGAGCTCCTGCGCGCCCCGGCGTGCCCGGCCGGGGTGACGACGCTGATCCTCGCCGGCGAGCAGCTCGGCCTCCAGATCCACGAGTCGGTGGGGCACGCCGTGGAGCTCGATCGCGTGATGGGCCGCGAGGCCTCGTATGCGGGCACGAGCTACCTCGCGCCAGACTCGGCCGGGTCGTTTCGGGTCGGCTCGCCGCTGATGAACATCACGGCCGACGCCACCGTGCACGGCGGGCTCGGCAGCTTCCGCTGGGACGACGAGGGCGTGGAGGCCCAGGCCGTGCCGATCGTTCGCGGCGGCGTGCTCGAGGGCTTCCTCAGCTCCCGCGAGACCGCGGCCGAGATCGGCCTGGAGCGCTCCGGCGGCTGCATGCGGGCCGACGGCTTCGCCCGCCAGCCGATCGTGCGGATGACCAACGTGAACCTCGAGCCCGGAGAGGCGGGGTCGCTCGACGACCTGATCGCCGACACCGACCGCGGAATCCTGATCGAGACCAACCGCTCGTGGTCGATCGACGACCGCCGCCTGCGCTTCCGCTTCGAGGGCGAGGCCGCCTGGGAGATCGCAGGCGGCCGCCGCACGCGGCTGCTCCGCAATCCGAGCTATGCCGGCGTAACGCCGGAGTTCTGGTCGGGCCTCGACGCCGTCTGCTCCAGCCCGGCGTGGGAGCTCGCCTCCCTCACCGACTGCGGCAAGGGCGAGCCCGGCCAGTACGGGCACGTGTCGCACGGCTCGGCACCGGCCCGCTTCCGCGGGGTCGAAGCGGGCGTGGCTTGAGCGCCGAGATCGCCGAGCGCGCCCTGAGGGCGGCGCCGGCGGGCGACGTGCTGGCCCAGGTGGTCCGCGAGCGCTCGCTGCTGCTGCGCTTCGCCCGTAGCCGGCCCACCCAGGCCACCGCGCTCGACGACACGAGCGTGGAGGTCGCGGTTGCCCGCGACGGCCACGTCGGCCGCGCCGCCACCAACGACGACAGCGACGAGGCCCTGGCCGACTGCGGCCGGCGAGCCGACGCCGCGGCTCAGGCCGCCGCGCGGGCGGCGGGCTCCGGTCCCTATCCGGGCTTTCCGGCGCCGGCGGAGATCGAGGCGGCCGGGGGTGGCGCCGGCGACCCCGACCCCGCGATGGGCGGCCGGGCGCTCGCGGCCGCCTTCGAGACGGCGGACGCGTCCGGCGTCGAGGCCCACGGAGTCTGGACCGCAGCCGACGTGGAGACGACGGTCGCGTCGGCCTCGGGAACGCTGGCCTCGCAGCGGGTCGGCGACGCCTTCATGAAGGTGATCTGCGTCGCTCCGTCCGGGCGCAGCGGCTACGCGGCCTGCACGGCGCAGTCCGCGAGCCGCATCGACCCGCGGCGGCTGAGCGAGGAGGCCGCTCGCAAGGCGACCCATCCCGGTGAGCAGGCCACGCTCCCGCCGGGCGAGTACCCGGTGGTCCTCGAGCACCACGCGGTCGGCGCCCTGCTCGACCTGCTCGCCGGCCCGGCGTTCGACGGCCTGGCCCACGCCGAGGGGCGCGGGGCTCTCGTCGACCGGCTCGGCAGCGCGGTCGCCGCGCCCGGGGTCAACATCTCCGACTCGCCGCGGCTGCACGCGACGATCCGCCGCGCGTTCGACGCCGAGGGCGTGCCAAAGGGACCGCTGCCGCTGATCCAGGACGGAGTCGCACACCGGGTCGTGCACGACACCCGCAGCGCGGCGGTGGCCGGAGCGAGGTCCACCGGGCACGCGGGAGCGCCCGGCGGCGGCCCCGGGCCCGTGCCCACCAACATGGTCATGGTCGGCGGCGGCGCCGCTAGCCACGAGGAGCTCTGCGCCCCGGTCGAGCGGGGCGTCTACGTGACGCGGCTCTGGTACGGCAACGTCGTGCGCCCGAAGGAGACGCTCGTGACGGCGGCCAGCCGGGACGGCACCTTCCTGATCGAGGACGGCCAAATCACGCGACCGCTGGCCGACATGCGGCTCACGGACAGCGTGCTGGGCATCCTGGCCCGGACCGAGGCGCTGTCCTCGCGCCCGCTGCTCACGAGCGAGGGCGAGTTCTACGGCCGCCGCTTCGCGAGCGGGGTGGTCTGCCCGGCGATCCGGGCGCGCGGCGTCCGCCTCAGGTGACCTTGAGCAAGGCGATCACGTTGCCCACGAAGAGCAGGGCGAACACGACCGTCCAGCGGTTCAGGTTGCGCTCGACCAGCGAGCCGCCGCCGAGCGGTCCCGTGCCGGTGCCGACGCCGAACGCGCCGGAGAGCCCCGCATCCTTGCCCGAGTGCATGAGGATCAGCACGATGAGCACCACCGCGAGAATGATCTGAAGGCCGCTGAGAACCTGCTCCATGAGGCCCGAGGATAGCTGCGCGGCAGCTCCCCGGTGACCGGGCCGGTTTCACCGGCCCTCCAACTTGTCGAGCTCCCGGAGAATCTCGACCGCCTCCCCGCGCAGCTCCCGGTCCGTCGCCTTCCAGTCGGCCTCCGAGAGCTTGCCCATGCGCTGGTCCATCTCCGCGTCGCGGATCTCGCGGTACTTGGCCTCCTTGGCCGCCTCGAGCTCGGCGCGGCGGGCGGCGTCGCGCCGCTCCACCTCCCCCGGCCGGCCGAGCGGCACGAGCACGATCATCGCGACGACCGCGATCAGGACGATGAGGGCGAGGCCGAATTCCACGGCGCCGAAGGCTAGGCGGCGCGCGCCGCCGGCCGCCGGTCAGGCGCGGGAGAGCTCGCGGCCGAGCCGGGCCGCGTAGATGCTGGTCACCCGGCGGAGGCGCGCCTCGGGCGACGGCCAGACCGCGACCAGCGCGCCCAGCACCGCGATCGCGCCGCCGATCCAGATCCAGGCGACGAACGGGGAGACGATGAAGCGGAAGGCGGCGGGCGGCGGGTCGCGGCGGTAGATCTCCGTGAGGGCGGCCACCGCGCGCGCCTGCGTGGTCGTGTCGGCGCCGGCCAGGCGCATGTCGAGCTTGCGCGCCACCGGCACGAGCGAGCTCACGTCCGGGCGGATCGCCAGCCAGAGGTCGCGCCGCAGGCCCCAGCGGAGGTCGACCTCGCTGTTGGCGTCGCCCTCGAAGAACTGGGAGATGGGCCCGATCGGGCCTGCCGAGGCATCGCGGGCCGGATAGAAGTTGCGGGCGGGGCGAAGCGTCCGCACCTCGTTGCCCTTGCGCAGCTTCACCACGCCGCCGATCGAGATCGGCGCGCCGGTGCCCGCGCGGTCGGCCCCCAGGTCTGCCGTGACCCGCTGGTAGGTGAGCTTGTAGTCGCCGACGCGGGCGGTCTGGCCCGGCTTGAGCCGGACGTCCTTCTGCTGGATGAAGGCCGACGACGCGGCGACGCCGAGGAAGAGCACAGCGATCCCGGCGTGCACGAGGTAGCCGCCGTAGCGGCGCCGGTTGCGTCCGGCGAGCCGGACGAGCGCGCGCGGCAGGGCCTCGCCGGTCATCACGCGGCGGGCCCTGGCTCCGCGCCAGAACTCCTGCGCGACCACGGCCAGCACGAAGGCCACGAAGCAGAACATCGCGAGCGACGGGAGGCTCTGGCCGGCGTTGCTGAACGCGACCAGCACGAGCAGCACGATGCCCGTGAAGACGAGCGGCGCGAGCAGCGCGCGCTTGAGGTTGCGCGGCGTGATCCGCCGCCAGGCCACGAGCGGCCCGATCCCCGAGAGGAGCACGAGCACCAGGGCGAGCGGCGTGGCGAGCCGGTCGAACCATGGCGGGCCGACGCTCTGCTTCTCGCCGCTCAGAGCTTCGGAGATCAGCGGGAAGAAAGTGCCCCAGAAGATCACGAGCGCCAGCCCGAGCAGCACGAGGTTGTTCAGCAGGAAGAAGGCCTCGCGCGAGAGGAGCGAGTCGAGCCGGGCCTCGCTCTTCAGGTCGGGCAGCCGGCTCAGGATCAGCACGACCGAGACCACGAGCACGAGCGCGATGAAGACGAGGAACTGCACGCCGATCGTCGATGCGCCGAAGGCGTGGATCGAGTCGAGCACGCCAGAGCGGACCAGGAACGTGCCCAGCAGCGCCAGGGCGAAGGTGCCGCAGATCAGCGACACGTTCCAGACCTTCAGCATCCCGCGCTTCTCCTGGACCATGATCGAGTGGATGAAGGCAGTGCCCACGAGCCAGGGCATCAGCGAGGCGTTCTCGACGGGATCCCAGGCCCAGTAGCCGCCCCAGCCGAGCTCGGTGTAGGACCAGAGCGCCCCGAGCATGATTCCGGCGCCCAGGAAGGTCCAGGCCACGAGCGAGAAACGACGCGTTGCGCGGATCCAGTCGGCGCCCGTCCGGCGGGCGATGAGCGCGCCGATGGCGAATGCGAACGGGATCGAGAAGCCGACGTAGCCCGTGTAGAGCATCGGCGGGTGGATCATCATCGCCGGGTGTCGCAGCAGCGGGTTGAGTCCGTTGCCCTGCGCCGGCACCTGCGAGAGCGTCGAGAAGGGGTTCTCCCAGCCGACCATGAGCAGCAGGAAGAAGCCGGCGATCACCGCCAGGACCACCGTCGCGTAGGGGGCGATCTCGCGCAGGGAGCGGCGGGTGACGTAGAGCACCGTGCTCGCGAAGACCGTCAGCAGGAACGCCCACAGGAGCAGCGACCCGTCCTGGGTGGCCCACATGGCGGCCGCCTTGTAGAAGGTCGGCGTGTCGGTGGACGAGCCCTCGGCCACCACGGCGAACGAGAAGTCGGACCGCAGGAAGGCGGCCTCGAGCAGCCCCATGGCGAACGTCAGGAGGGCCGCCATGCAGTAGATCGCGCGGCGGCCGGAGACCACGAACTCGGAGCGGCCTGCGCGGACGCCGTAGAGCGACGCCCCGGCGGCGTAGACGGCGCCGAGCAGCGCCACGTAGAGGCAGGCGGAGCCGACTCCGGCCACTAGCTCACGAGTTCTTCTTCTTGGTGAACTTCGACGGGCACTTGGTGACCAGCGAGTCGCGCTGGCCCTCGAAGGTCCCGTCCCTGAGCTCGCCCTTGACGATCACCTCGCGGCCGTCGCGGAACGGGTCGGGCACCTCGCCCGTGTAGCGGACGGGCACCGAGGCCGTTCCGTCGCGGTCGCGGATCCGGAAGAGCAGGGCGTCGCCGGAGTGGCGGACGGAGCCGTCCACCACCTTGCCGGTCACCTCGTAGGAGCGCCCCTCCTTCAGCTGCGAGGGCTTACTGGCCTCGGTCGAGGCGCTGAAGCTCGTGTAGATCAGCGCGCTGGCGAGCGCGACGGCCACACCGAGGGCCACGACCAGGCGGACCTTCTTCTTGCGGGCGGGATCCACTCCCCCAGCATTCTGGCAGCCGTCAGTCGGTTCGACTCGGGTGGCCCTCGCCGGGCCAGGGGGAGAGCAGCAGGATCAGTCGCGAGTCCGAGGTCGCGCGCACCTCGTGGCGCTCCGCCGGGGCGAACATCGCCAGGAAGCCGGTCCCGCCCTTGACCGTGTCGCCGCCCTGCTCGACCTCGATCTCGCCCGAGGCGACCACGAGATAGGCCCGCTCGTGCACCTGGTGCTCCTGGAGCTCCTCGCCCGCCGGCAGGTTGATGGCGATCACCCGGGCCTCGTCGTCGGAGCGCAGCACTTCCGGCTGGTGGGGCTGCACGTCGAGCGAGGCGATGTCCCAGCTGTCCATTCTTCGAGCTCTCCTCTCCTCGGCCGCGGGCATCATGCCTTACCGCGAGCCTCCGCGCGTCTCGCTATCCACTCGGAGCCCGGCTGGTCGGTGAGGCCGTGGGCCACGATCGAGATCACCACCGCCAGCGCGGCGATCCCGAATATCCGCTCGGCCTCGCTCGCGGCCGATGAGAGGACGAAGAGCGCGTAGGTCATCGTGGCCACGCCCTTGGGGCCGAACCAGGACATGAACGCCTTCCCGTCCACCCCCACCTGGCGCGTCCCCGCCAGCGAGATGAAGACGGCCACCGGTCGGGCGATCACCAGCGTGAACGCCGCGATGCCCACCGCGGCCCAGCCGTCCTCGAACAGGATGTCGCTGGTGAGCAGCGCCCCGAAGACGACGAAGATCCCGAGCTTGACGAGCTCGATCACGTCCTCCGCGCGGAGCTCGAAGGACTCGCGGATGTCGGGCCGGAGGATCCCGAGCACGATCGCGCATACGAAGACCGAGATGAACCCGTTGGCCTGCGGCTGAAGCACTGCCGCCCCGTAGGCCGCGAAGGCGACCCCGAGCCCGTAGAGGGCCTTCTGGTGGGGCGTCACCTCGGCACCGAGGGCCCGGCCACGGGGAAGCAGCCGGGCGGCCAGGAGGCCCACCGCTCCGCCGGTGAGAAAGCCGAGCGACACGTCCTCGAGCACGAACCGCCACCAGACGAAGTCGTTGTCGGACTCGAGCGCGGCCGTGAACGCGAGCACGGCCGGCAGCGCCAGCCCGTCGTTGAGCCCGGACTCCAGGTTCAGCGAGTGGCGGATGAGGCGCGGCACCCGCGGGTTGGTCACGACGGAGGAGGAGAGAACCGGATCGGTGGGCGAGAGCAGCGCCCCCACGAGGAACGACTCCGTCCAGCTCAGGTCGGTCAGGCCCTTTGTGGCACAAGCGACGAGCGCGGCGGTGATCGGCATCGCCAGCACCAGCTTCAGGAACGGCAGGTGCCAGGCCGTGCGGAGCATCTCGCCCTCCACCTCGAGCCCGTCGCGGAACAGGATCACGATCAGGGCGATCACCGCCAGGTCTGTGACGAAGTCCGAGCCCGGGTCGAAGTCGAGCACCTCGAGGCCGCCGTTCCCCAGTGCGAAGCCGGCCAGGACGAACAGCGCCGTGAGTGAGAGGAAGCTGCGCCGGGCAAGCCCCGAGAGCAGCGCTCCGCCGATCAAGAGCAGCCCCAGGACGGTGAGTGGCGCCTCCAGGGAAGACATCGATGGCTAGGTTCTCAGGTCGTCCCGCCGCAACTCCCGTGCCGATTCGACGGTTACACCCGAAGATGTCTCGCAGGACTCCCATTCGGGCAGGGCTGCTGGCCCTTGCCTGCCTAGGGCTGCCAGGCGGCGCCCAGGCCGCCGTGAGCCCGCCCCATGCCTCCAGCCTCTCGAGCTCGAGCGGTTGGGAGGTGCGGAGCGAGGCGTCGGCCCCGGCCCAGCCCCAGCCGCCGCCGCCCGAGGAGTCGGCACCCGAGAGCTCGAAGCCCCGGGCGTCCATCCGGGCACACGCGACCGCGGCGTCCCCCTACCGCCCCGTCAAGGTGCCGAGCGTCTTCGACCCGCGGGCGCTCCCGGACCTCTACCCCGGCACGGTCAAGCGCTACAAGCTTCGCTTCCGTGGCCCGGTGACGCCCAAGGGGTTTCGCTGGCTGATCTCGTTCGGCGAGGTCCGGCGCAGCGCCAAGGTCATCCTGAACGGACACGTCATCGGCCGTAACAACGACCCCTACACACCCTTCGCGTTCGAGGCGCGGGGACTCCGCCCGAAGCGGATGAACACGCTCGTGGTGGCGGTCGACAACCGCAAGGACCCGCGACTGCCGGAGGGCTGGTGGAACTGGGGCGGGATCGTCCGGGCGGTCAAGCTCGTCCCGCTCGGCAGGGCCTACCTGTCCGGGCTCGGGATGATGTCGCAGGTCCACTGCCGGAAGCCGGCGCGCTCGTGCAAGGCAAGCCTGCTCCTCGACGCCCGGCTCCAGCGCCGGATGGCCAAGACGATCAAGCCGGCCCTGGTGGTCCGGCTGCGCTCCCCGCGCGGCCGTGTGATCCAGAAGACGTTCAAGCTCCCGCGCCAGCGCTCCCACGACCGGCACCTGCAGCTCAAGCTCAAGATCCCGGCGCCCGAGCTCTGGTCGCCCGCCCACCCGCGCCTCTACAAGACGCGGCTCACGCTCTGGAACAACGGCCGGGTCGAGCAGCGCATCAGGGACCACGTCGGGCTTCGCGCGGTCACGGTCAAGCGCGGACACCTCTACCTGAACAACCGCCCTCTCCAGCTACGCGGCGCGGCGATCCACGAGGACATGCCCGGCGACGGCGCGGCGCTCAGCCGCGACGACATCAACCGAATCGTCGGCGACCTCAAGGACCTCGGGGCGAACGTCACCCGCGCGCACTACCTGCTGGACGAGCGCCTCCTCGATCGCTTCGACCGCGAGGGCATCATGGTCTGGAACGAGGCGCCGGTCTGGCAGCGCGACACCCTCCTGCGCTACCCGTCGCAGCGCAAGCGCGCCTGGCTCACCGTGCGCCGCACGGTCAAGGCGGCCCGGAGCCATCCGTCGGTGATCACCCACTCGGTGGCGAACGAGCTGGCCTTCAGCCCGGATGCCCACCCGACAACCGCGCGCTACCTGACCGTGGCGGCCAAGTACGCCCGGCAGCTCGACCCGACGCTGCCGATCTCGCTCGACATCAAGACACGGACGACGCTCACCGAGGAGTTCGCCTACCGCAGCTTCGACATGATCGGGCTCAACCAGTACTTCGGTTGGTACAGCTGGGTGCCGAACTTCGATGACCTTGAGCCCTTCATCTCGCAGATGCACGACTACTACCCGAGCAAGGCGCTCGTGATGACCGAGTTCGGGGCGGAGGGGGTTCCCGAGTTCGCCAACTTCCCCGCGGACAAGAAGGGCGGCTACCTGTTCCAGGCCGACCACGCCGGCCGCACCCTGAACGTGGTCGACCGCTCGCCCTATCTGTCAGGCGCGATCTACTGGACGCTGCGCGAGTTCGAGATCTATCCCGGCTGGGGCGGCGGCGCCCCGCGGCCCACCCGGCGCAACACACGCCACCACAAGGGCCTGATCACCTACCACGGCGTGAAGAAGCCGGCCTGGAACGTGGTGCACGAGCACTTCGCGCGGACCCCGCTCTACCGGCCCTAGGGACCGTCTCCAGCGCCCGCCCGATTGCTACGGCGCGGTAGGCTCCCCATGGGGAGGTTGGAGATGCGGGCGCGAGCGGCCATGGCGGCGGTCCTCATCCTGGCGGCGCTGGGAAGCTCGGCGCCTGCCTCCGCGGCGGCGCCCGGAGACCAGTCGCCGCCGGGCGCCAACGACTGGTCCTGCCGCCCGACCGCCGCCCATCCCAACCCGGTCGTGCTCGTGCACGGCCTGGGGGCGACGATGAGCGAGAACTGGAGCCAGATGTCACCGCTCCTGGCGGCTCGCGGCTACTGCGTCTTCGCCCTCACCTACGGGCGCGACCCGCGGGCCCCCTGGTTCGGCGGCGCCGTGCCCATGGAACAGAGCTCGCAGGAGCTCGCGGCCTTCGTCGACCGCGTCCTCGCGGCGACGGGCGCCGGGAAGGTAGACATCGTCGGCCACTCCGAGGGCAGCCTGATGCCGGACTGGTACGTCAAGTTCCTGGGCGGCGCCGCGCACGTGGACCGCTACGTCGGCATCACCCCGCTCTGGGACGGCACCAACCTGGCCCAGGCCGGGACGCTGTGCGACGTGGGCAGGCCGAGCGGCGCCTGCCAGGCGGTGACCGGCGCGGTGGCGAGCTACTGCGGCTCCTGCCCCGAGTTCATCCGCGGCTCCGACTTCCTCGCGAAGCTGAACGACGGCGGCGCCGCTGTGCCCGGCGTGAAGTACACGATGCTGATGACGCGCCACGACGAGCTCGTCGTCCCCTACACGAGCGGCATCCTCGACGGGGCCACCAACATCGTCGTTCAGGACCAGTGCCCGAAGGACTACGCCGGCCACGCCTGGATGGCGTTCGACCCGGTCACCCAGCAGGACGTGCTGAACGCGCTCGATCCTGGGCACGCCCAGGCGCCGCCCTGCAGTCTCGTGCTGCCTCCGCTCTAGCGCGGCAGGCTGCGGGTGAGCTGGACCGTCTGCTGGAACGTCGGCCGGTTCTGCAGCGGGAAGTTGGGCACGTCGATGGCGGCCGCGACCGTGAAGCGGTTCATGTCCCAGCAGAGCGCCTGCGCGTTCGAGGCGCAGTCGCTCGCGTGGCCGTAGAGGTCGTTGTGGCTGACGCTGAGCGCGCTCAGGAGCGCGTTCCGGATCAGCTTGCGGCAGCGCTTCTTCGAACCCCGGCCGCAGTAGGAGCGTGACCAGCCGCCCTTGACGCGGGCCTTGCCGAAGAGCTTGCGCAGGTCCTTGTTCACGTAGCCCCACCATCCCGAGTAGAAGTCGGGAGCGGCCGCCGTGGAGCCGCCGACGCCGTTCGAGCCGGTGGGGAGCACCGCGGTGAGCCGGCTGGTCACGGTCGGCCCGAGCACGCGCCCGAACTCGGCCTGCACGAGCCGCGGCCAGAACGCGTCCATCAGCGTGACCGCGTCGTCGTCGTCATAGCGGCCGTTCTTGTCGAGGTCGCGGCGGTGGGACCCTCTCGAGCGCCAGCGCTTCAGGATCGCGATCGCGTTCCTCAGCCGCGCGTCCTTTGGCTTGCCGATCGCCTTGAGGAGGATCCTCAGGTCGCGCATGCGGATGTCCTCGGTCGCGGCCTCCTCCATCGACTGCACCAGCTGCGCGATCCCCATCTTGCGCCCGCCGCGAATGTCGTGGCGCACGTGGTCGGCGATCATCTGCTGGCGCTGGAGCGGCCCGTACGCGAACTCGGCGTCGGAGGCGGCCCAGCCCCGCGCCTGCTTGTTGTTCCACGACACGAGGTAGGTCTGGTCGGTCGCGTGCGGGCGCTTGTTGAGCGACACCGTCGACATCGTGTGCAGGTCCACGTCGTAGTGCTTCCAGTCGTAGCGGCCGGTGCCGAGGATCGGGAAGTCGGGCGAGGTCTTCTTGGCGCGCTGCGGGTACCAGCCGGAGAGCTGGTAGGCGATGTGCTTCGAGTCGATGTAGCCCCAGTTGAAGGCGAAGTTGATCCCGCCGACCGCCCGGCGGAAGGACTCGGGGTCGTGCACGAAGCCCGGATCGTTGAGCCGGAAGAAGCCGATCGCGCTGTCGGCCTCGTGGAAGTAGGTCGTGCGCGCGGTGACGAAGGCGACCTTCTTGTGATTCACCTTCCCGCGCGCGTAGACGATGCCGTGCACCGTCCGGTAGACGGTCAGAGTCTCCGAGCCGTCGGGCGTTGAGTCGACCAGGTTCGAGTGCCAGGCGTTGGAGCGCGTCAGCTTCTCCATCGGCAGGCAGCGGTTCTTCCACTTGTAGTGGAAGTCGTCCTTGCAGAGGACCTCGGCGAACGTGTCGACGTTGTCCGAGCCGGCCGTGGTGGCGCTCCAGGCGTAGTCGCGTCCGTGGCCGAGCTGGACCATCAGGTTCACGCCCGGGAAGGAAGCGCCGCGGGCGTCGAAGCCGGGCCCGTGGAGGTCCTCCTCCATCAAGATCTGGGGCACGTAGTAGCCCACCTGCGGGCCGAGCACGCCGAGCGGATGGCCCGTCTTCGAGCGGCGGGCGCTCACCATCTCCCAGTTGGAGGCGTGCGGCGCCTGGAGCGAGCGGAACAGCCGCGCGCCCACCGAGCCGTCGCTGCGGGAGCTGGCGCCCACCGGGCCGGCCGGCGGCGTGAAGCGCACGGAGTTCTTGTCGGGCAGCGCGAGCCCGCGCTTCGACAGGGCCGCGCCGAGCTCGTAGGGGAAGCGCTTCTTGAGGATCGTGTTGGCCGTCTCCGGGTCGTCCTTGCGGCGGAAGTCGCGCCACGACGCCCGGCCCTTGCGCCTGCCGAACTTCTTCTCGAGCGACTTGAGCAGCAAGGCGGAGCGCAGCTCGAGCCCGCCGCCCTTGCCGAAGATGCCGCCGATCAGCGACGCCTCGGCGATCACGTCGGTGCCCTTCCAGGGCTGCGGCAGCTTGCCCAGCGCGGCGTACTCGGAGGGCAGCTTGGTCGGGTTCGTCTTCGTCTGCTGGACGTAGGCGTTGATGCCGGCGACGAAGTCGCTCAGGTTCTGCACCAGCTCGGTGCCCAGCGCACCGTAGACCTTGGGCGCCAGGTCGATCTGCTTCTGGAGGTCGGCCTCGGTGTAGGGCGCGATCGACCACTGCGTCCGGTCCATCTCGCGGTTGCCGGCCGAGCCGCCCACGAACGACGACAGCTCCGCGCGGCCGGTGTGCCGCAGGACGTCCATGAGGAAGAGCCGGTCCTCGGCCCCCGCGTAACCGGCGCCGAACTCGACGTCGCCGCGCGTGTTGCCGTAGACGTGCGGCACGCCCCAGTTGTCGCGCTGGATCGTCACGCCCGGGCGCGGCGTCTCGGTCCGCTCCACGTCGCCCGGCCGCACCCCGAAGGTCGCGTCCTTGTAGAACTTTCCGATGTCGGAGTCGACGAGGCCCGGCGAGGCGTAGAGCAGGTTCTCGTAGAGCGGCTGCTGGTCGGCCCAGTGCTTGGGCCGCTTGCCGAGTGCCTCGAACTGGGCGAGGTCGAGCGCGTTGTCCCCTCCCTGCTCACCGGGCGGCAGCACGTTGCGGAAGCCACCGGCGTCGTTGGTGCCGTACGGCTGAACGGCAGCCATGGCGCTCGGCGCACCGACAAGCGCCAGCGCCGCCGCGATCACCCCTGCCGCAGCTCTCCTCCGCATGGTGGCGGGAAAGCTACCCGAG
>DASXBA010000065.1:0-2534 GCA_036406475.1 Thermoleophilaceae bacterium
AGGAGGCGCGCGTGGGGATGATGGTCGGCGTGGCGGTAGGGTGGGCGCTCGCCGAGAGGCTTAGCGAGCAACAGGAGGAGTAGATCGAATGCCAGATGTCGAGTTCGAGGCGAACGGCGGTACGGCGAAGGGCTACCTGGCCGAGCCCGAGGGCGAGGGCCCCGGTCTGGTCATGCTGGGCGAGTGGTGGGGCCTTGACGACAACACGAAGAGCATCGTCGACAGCTTCGCGAGGGAGGGGTTCGTCGCGCTGGCGCCCGACCTCTACGGCGGCAGCACCACCGAGGAGCCCGACGAGGCCCAGAAGCAGCTGATGGCGATGAACATGGAGGAGGCCGAGAAGGACATGCGGGGCGCGGTCAAATTCGTGCTCGACCATCCCAAGTGCAACGGCCAGGTCGGCTCGGTCGGCTTCTGCGCCGGCGGCGGGCTCTCGATCTGGGCGGCCGCCTCCAACCCGCAGATCGGCGCGGCCGTCACCTACTACTACGTGATGCCGCACGGCAAGCCGGACTTCTCGAACATCGACGCGCCCGTGCTGGGTCACTTCGGCACCAACGACGACTTCGTCTCGGTCGACGACGCGAAGGCGCTCGAGCAGGAGCTGCAGGCGGCCGGGGTGGACGCGGCGTTCGAGTACTACGAGGGCGGCGGTCACGCCTTCGCCAACGACCACAACCGTCTCGGCACCTACGACCAGGGCCACGCGGCAAAGGCGTGGGATAAGACGGTCGACTTCCTGAAGCAGCACCTGGGCCGTAACGGCTCGAGCTAGGCCGAAGCGCAAACTGGCCAGCCAGCCAGCCTCTCCGGTAGGCTGCCGGAACGATGAGCGACGCCACACAGACCGGCCCGTCGAGGGCGCAGCGGGACGACTTCAAGGCGACCTCGGACCCCGCCCTGCAAGAGGGGGGCCGGGGCGACGTCAAGCTGCTCGACTACACCCAGCTCTACAACCTCTGGGAGAAGCAGCAGTGGAAGACCCAGGACCTGGACTTCTCTCAGGACAAGGTCGACTGGCACGAGCGGATCCCGGCGGACGAGCGCTTCCAGCGCATGTACGGGCTCTCGAGCTTCTTCATCGGCGAGCAGAAGGTCGCCGATGAGCTCGGCCCCATCATGCGTGCCTGCCCGACGGAGGCGCAGCGGATCTTCCTCTGTACCCAGATCGCCGATGAGGCCCGCCACGTCCGCTTCTTCGATCGCTTCTTCAGCGAGGTCGGCGTGCTGGAGGGCACCGATGAGCTTCCCCAGCGGCTCGAGGCCCTCGACGAGCACCTCAACGACTCCTTCCGCGTCCTGTTCGACGACCTTCTGAAGAGCCGGGTGGATCGCCTGGCGCAGGAGCCCGAGGATCGCGACGCCCTGGTCGAGGCCGTGACGCTCTACCACATGGTGATCGAGGGGATGCTCGCCCTCACCGGTCAGCACTTCATCATCGAGTACAACGAGCGCGTCGGGACGCTGCCCGGGTTCGTCGAGGGCTTCTCGAACGTCGCCCGGGACGAGCACCGCCACATCGCCTTCGGCGTCCGCTTCCTGACCGACTTCGTGCGGGAGGACGACCGCTACCGCGACGTGATCCAGAAGATGCTCGAGCAGTCCCTACCCGTCGCCGACGGCGTGATCGAGCCGCCCTGGCCCGAGGAGGAGGACAACACCGAGCTCTTCGGGGCGAGCCGTGAGGAGACCCACGCCTTCGCCGCCCAGGCGCTCAGCCGGCGGCTGAAGGTGATCGGACTGGTGCCCGCCGCGGCCTAGACGCCGGCCGTCGGCTGCTTCGAGCGCTTCTTCGCCTTCGGCTTCGGCTTCGACTTGGTCGACCGGTGGGTCGACTTGGCCTTCGCCTTCGACCTCGCCTTGGACTTCGACTTCGACTTCGACTTGCCGCGCGCGTGCGATCGCTGCTTCTTCTGCGTCTTCTGCGGGTCGGAGTAGACCGCCGCCGGGGGCGGTGTGGTCGTGGTCTGATCGGTCCCGCCGGTCGTCGGCGTGGTGCCCGGTGAGGTGCAGCTGGTCGGCGCGCCCGGGTCGACCGCCCCGTCGGCGTCCGCGTCGCAGCTTGACGCCGGCTCGACGCCCGTGGTGACCGGGCCGGTCTGCGGGGTGGTGGTGGTGCCCTTGGAGTCCGTGTTCGCGATGTTGTTGCCGCGGTGGCGCCTGTGCTTGCCGCCGAGGATCGGCAGGCCCGATGAGGTCGCCGTGCCGCCGGTGGCCGCCGGGTCGGAGGACTGCGGCGGGACGGTCACCGTCTGAGTGGGCTGAGGCGGAGTCTGGGTGGCAGCCGGCGCGCCCGCGGCGGGCTCGGTCGGAACGGTGGTGGCCGGCGCCGGAGGCGTCTGGGCCGGCGTCACGGCGGGGGTCCTGTGAGTCTGGACCGTCCGCTCCTGGGGCTGGGGCCTGGAAGGGTTGGTGCCGGAGACGTGCTGGATCTCGGCTGCCCCGCCGGCGAGGATGGCGGCGGTCGCGATCCCGGCAGCGGCCTTGGTGCCGATCGCGGCGGCCGCGCCGGTCGCGGCGGCGGCCCCGGCTCC
>DASXBA010000066.1:0-17256 GCA_036406475.1 Thermoleophilaceae bacterium
AACGTCTCGAGCACCGCGGCGCCGCCGATGAGGTCGACGGCGCCGTCGGCGCCGCCCTCGGGCAGCGCGCCCCGGGCGCGCTCGGCGTAGTCGTCGCCCTCGAGCACGATGCCCGCGGCGCCGAGCTCGGTGAGCCGCCGGCCCTTCGCCTCGCTGCGCGTCGTCGCGATCACCCGCACGCCGGCGGCGCGGGCCAGCTCCAGGCAGGCGAGGCCGACCGAGGACGTCGCCCCGCGCAGCAGCAGCGTCTCCCCCTCCTCCAGGTCGAGGTGCTCGAGCGAGCCGGCGGCGGTCATGAACGTCTCGGGCAGCGCACCGAGCACGTCCCACGGCAGCGTGGTCTCGAGGGCGATCAGCTGGTGCTCGGGGACGAGCGCGTACTCGGCGTAGCCGCCGTCGAACGCACGGCCCATGTCCCCCATCAGCGCCGCGACCGTCTCACCCGGCGGCACGGCCGGCGCGTCCCCGTGCACCGCCTCCACCACGCCGACGAGCTCGATCCCAAGAATCCGCGGGAAGGTCACCGCGTCGCCGGCGTAGCCCTTGAGCGTCTTGTACTCGGACCGGTTGAGGCCGAACGCCTCGACCCTGACCAGCGCCCAGCCCGGACGGGGCTCGGGCCGCGGCACCTCGCGTACGACGAGCCCGTCAGGCCCGTCCGGCCGCTCCGCGACAACCGCCCGCATCTGCGCCATGCGCCCAGACGCTACTGAGCGCTGCCCTGCGCGGCACCGGGCGGTCCGAACCAGGTGGTCAGCGCGTCGGCGAGGCCCGCGTCGGTCCCGTCCCCCACCCAGGCCACATGTCCGTCGGGACGGATCAACACGGCGGAGGGGGCGCTCACCGTCCCGAGCACCGGAAGCTCCCACGTACCGGCGTAGTCGGCGTCGACCAGGCGAACCCGCTCTGCCCACGGGGTGATGTCGACGCCGCCGGGCTCGCCGAGGTTGAGCAGGAGCGGCCGGGCGTCGTGCAGCAGGGTGAAGACACGCTGCGGGCCATCGGCGCTCACCAGGTCGAGATCGGGCATCCGGCGCCCGAGCAGCGGGTGTCCCTCGCCGAGGTCGTAGTGGATGTCCAGGCCGAACATCATCGCGGCGAAGCGTTCGCGCGGCTCGTCCGACTCGAGCAGCTCGGCAATCGTGTCGCGCAAGGCCGCGGTGCGTTCGTCCGGGCGGCGGAGCGCGACGTGCGCCATCGTGGTGCGCAGCACGCGCGCGGCGACCGGGTGACGCTCGGCGTGGTAGCTGTCCAGGAGGCTCTCCGGGGACGTCCCGTCGACCACCTGGGCCAGCTTCCAGCCGAGATTCATCGCATCCTGCACGCCGACCTGGAGGCCCTGTGCGCCATCCGGGGAATGCACGTGTGCGGCGTCGCCGGCCAGCAGGACCCGCCTGTCGCGATAGGACGCGGCCTGCCGGGTCATATCGCTGAACCTGGAGATCCATCTGGGACTGTGGACTCCGTAATCGGTCCCGTAGACGGAGATGAGCGCCTCGCTGAGGTCGCGCAAGGTGGGCTCGCTCGCAGGTCCGATCTGCTGCTCGGTCACCATGGCCCGCACGGGCCCGCTGTCCGCGTAGACGATCTCGCCGTCGCGGATCTCGTAGTCCACCCTGCCGAGGGCGTGCGTGCCGGTCTCGTCCTGGCGAATGCCCCATTCCGGCGGCTCCTCGGCCAGCTCGACCTCGGCGATCAGGCTGCTCGTGGTCGGGTCCCAGCCGGGGAACTCGATGCCGGCCGCCTTACGGACCAGGCTGCGTCCTCCGTCGCAGCCGACCAGGTATTCCGCGCGCAGCGACTCGCCGTCGGACACCTCGACGTCGACGCCGCTGTCGTCCTGCGCGAAGCCGCTCACCTCGCGTCCGCGCAGGATCGTGACCGGCAGCTCCTCGACCCAGCCCGCCAGGATGCGCTCGATGTGGGTCTGCCACAGCCCGAGCGAGTAGGGGTGCCGTGTGGGAAGGCCGCTGATATCCAGGCGGGCCCCGGCGAACTGCCCGACCTGGACCACCTGTCCCTCCGAGAGGAACCGATCGGCGATTCCACGCTGATCGAGGATCTCGATGGTGCGTGAGTGCAGCCCGCCCGCGCGCGAGTTGGGAAGGTCCTGGCTCGGGCGCCGCTCGACGATCGCGACGTCCACGCCGGCCAGAGCCAGCTCACCCGCCAACATCAGCCCGGCCGGACCTCCTCCGGCGATCGCCACCGCGTGCTCGCTCGTCACGAGCCCGCGACGCTACACGCCGGTCAGTCGTCCTGCGGCATGGATACGCGCACGCCGTCCGAGGACTGTTCCGGGCCCGAGCCCTCCGGTCCCGAGTGCCCGAAACGGCTCTGGCCGTTGGACGACAGCTCGGCCCCGTCGCCGCCCTCGTACGGTCCCGGCTTGGGCCGCGGCTTCCCACCCGGGAAGGCGAGACGCAGGATCGTGCGGTGGACCATGCCCAGCTGCTTCGACAGCGGACCGCTGTTGTACGGCAGCTCGTACTCCTCGCAGATCGCCTTGACCCGCGGGGCGATCTCCGCGTAGCGCGTGCTCGGCATGTCCGGGAACAGGTGATGCTCCACCTGGTAGCCGAGGTTGCCGCTGGCCACGTGGAAGAAGGCGCCGCCCTCGATGTTCGCCGCGCCGACGAGCTGGCGGACGTACCACGCTCCCCGGCTCTCGTCCTCGGTCTCCTCCTGGCTGAAGGTGTAGGTCTGGTCGGGGAAGTGGCCGCAGAAGATGATCGAGTGCGCCCACAGGTTGCGGATCACGTTGGCCACCGCGTCGGCGACGACGGTCGAGCGGAAGCCGCGCAGCCCGGACTCGAGCGCCACCGCCAGAGCGGCGTCGCGGCGGCTCTTGCGGCGCGGCAGCCAGGAGAAGCGCCGCTTCTTCTGGAGCTTGCGCCCGTTGAGCGCGAGGCCGACGGCGGCCGTGGCCAGCCCGCTCAGGAGCGGCCAGGCGATGTAGTCCTTCTGGACCTGGAGCCGAGCCTTGCCGGCGATCCCCTTGAGCTCCTTGAGCACCTGCTTCGGCTCCTTCTCGCCGGCGCGAATGGCCTCGATGTCGAGGTCGTGCACCGCCACGCCCCATTCGAAGAGCACCATCAGCAGCGCGTTGTAGAGCGGCTGCAGCAGGTAGACCGGATTCCAGGGCTGGTGCGGGTCGATCCGCATGATCTCGTAGCCCAGGTCCTTGTCCTTGCCGCGTATGTTCGTGTAGGTGTGGTGGATGTAGTTGTGGGAGTGCTTCCACGCCTCCTTGGTCGAGGCGGTGTCCCAGTCCCAGCTCGACGAGTGGATCTGGGGGTCGTTCATCCAGTCCCACTGGCCGTGCATCACGTTGTGGCCGATCTCCATGTTCTCCAGGATCTTGGCCGAGGAGAGCGAGGCGGTCCCGAGCGCCCAGAACGGCTTCCAGCGCGAGAAAAGGAGCAGCACGCGGCCCATCACCGCGAGCCGCCGGTGCATCTCGATCATGCTCACGATGTACTTGCGATCGCGCTCGCCGAGGTCCTCGTAGACCTCGTCGTGCATCGCGTCGAACAGCTTGCCGAGCTCCTCGACCTGCTCGTCGCTCAGCTTGGCCAGGGGACTCTCGATGGTCGCTTCGCTCACTCGTTCGCTCCTTGTCTCACAGTTCGATCTCGACTGGGCCCTCGGCCGCGCTGATGCAGACGCGGATCATCTCGCCCTCGGTCCCGTACACCTTTCCGTTTCGCAGATCTCGCACCTTGCCCGAGCAGAGCTTGCCGGTGCAGGTGTGGCAGATGCCCTCGCGGCATCCGTACGCCAGGTCGAGCCCGCACTCCTCCCCCGCCTCGAGGATCGGCGTCCCGCCGTCCGCCTCGGTGGTCGTGTCGCTGGCGAGGAACTTGATCTCGCCGCCCTCGCCCTCCTCCGCGAGCCCCACCTTGGGCTGGAAGCGCTCCATGTGCAGGAGATCGCAGTCGCCCTCCTTGTCCCAGTACTCGCTCATGGCGTCGAGCATGTCGCTCGGGCCCGAGAGGAAGGTCTCGCGCTCGCGCCAGTCCGGGCAGATCTCGTCCAGGTCCTCGGGCTTGATGCGGCCCATCTCCTTCGTCAGCTGAAGGTGCAGCTTGAAGCCGTCGTGGCGCTCGTGGATGTCCTCGAGCCGCGGGCCGAAGATCACGTCGTCCTTCGTGCGTGCGGAGTGGACGAGCACGACGTCGTCGAGCTTGTCCTCCTGGTCGAGCGCGCGGAGCATGCTCATGATCGGCGTGACCCCGCTGCCGGCGCTGATGAAGAGCGGCTTCTCGGGACGTTCGTCGGGGAGGGTGAAGTCTCCCTCCACGCCGCCGAGGCGCAGGATCGTGCCGGGGCTCAGCGCCTGGGTGAGGTGGGGCGACACCTTCCCGTCCGGCACCAGCTTGGGGGTGATGCAGATGAAGTTGTCGGACGGCTCGGAGGTGATCGAGTAGGCCCGCCAGTGGTGGACGCCGTCGACGATCACGCCGACGCGCAGGTACTGGCCGGGCTCATGGCGGTCCCAGTCGGCCCCGGGCTTGATAACGATCGTGACCGCGTCCCCGTTCTGCCGGTCGATCCGCTCGACGCGGCCGCGGAGCTCCTGCGTCGACCAGAGCGGGTTGATCAGCTCGAGGTAGTCGTCCGGAAGCAGGGGCGTGAACAGGCCCCGTACGGCGCCCAGGGCCTTCCGCCGGGCCGTGGAGACCTTCGGCCGTGCTCCAACCTCAGCCATCGCCGGGCACCAATACCCGATTGTGAACGAGTGTCAACCTCTCATTCATCGGGAAGGATTAAAGCGTGAGAGCGAGGGAACGCGATCTCGTGGCCGCCACCCGGTCGCTGTTCGACGAACGCGGGATGCAGGCGGCCCAGGTCGAGGAGATCGCCCGCGCCGCGGGCATCGCCCGCGGCCTCGTCTACCGGCACTTCTCCTCCAAGGAGGAGCTGTACGTCCTCACGGTCACGCACTACCTCGACGAGCTGGCCGAGCTGCTGGAGGCGGCCGTGGCGGGCGGCTCGGATCCGACCGACCGGCTCGAGCGCTGCAGCCAGGCCTTCGCGCGCTACTGCACGCGCTACCCGGCCTTCCTGGACGCATCGCAGGCGCTGATGCGGCGCCACGCGATGGAGCTCAACGAGATCGTCTCCGACATGGTCTGGCTGCAGCTCGGCCAGAGCATGGCGCGCTGTCTCGGCTGCCTGGCGGAGGTCCTGCGCGACGGCGCCGAGGCCGGCGCCTTCCGCGTCGAGGACCCGGACTACATGGCCAACCTGCTCTGGACCCAGAGCCTCGGGATGATGCACCTCGCCCGGATCCGGGTCGGCGTACGCCGGGACGCGCCCGGCATTCCGGCGCTCTTCTCGATCACCCAGGACCAGGTCGTCGAGAGCTGCGTGCGCGGCGCGCTGCTGCTCGTCGGCGCTAGCGCTCGCGGACGTCCGCGCTCAGCACCGGCTTGACGTCCACCACCGGCGTCCCGTCGAGCGCCTCCAGGTTGCGGACCAGCATCCGCGGCCCCTGGATCGAGACGACCTCCACCCGGTGCAGGCCGATCGGGTTGGGCCGATGGGGCGAGCGTGTGCCGAACACGCCCTGCGCCGGCCGCGAGCTGTCGCCGCGGGGATGGACCCGGAGCACGTCGCGGTCGGCACGGTCGAGCCAGGTGAGGACGAGCAGCTCGTCGCCCGCGGCGATCCCGTCGAGCGCCTCTAGCACGGACGGCTCGAACGCGATCCAGGCGTCGGGCGCGCCCTCGTCGCCCTGCTTGGGGGCCGAGGAGGCGTCCTGCAACTCCGACTCGACGATGCCGACCTGCGTGAGCTTCACGCTAGACCTCTGCCAGCCGCGACTCGAGGAAGCGGCGCTCGGCATCGTCGTGGACCAGCTCCAGCGCCCGGGCATAGGCGGCGCGGGCCTCGTCGGGGCGGTCGAGCCGGCGCAGCAGCTCCCCGCGGGCCGAGTGCAGGTAGTGGTAGCCGTCGAGCTCGAGCCGGTCCATCAGGTCGAGCCCGGCCTGGACGTCGCCCGCCTCGGCCATCGCCGCAGCGCGGTTGAGCTCGACTACCGGCGAGCCGGTGAGCCGCGCCAGCTCGCCGTAGAGCGCCGCGAGCTGCGGCCAGTCCTGGGGCTCCTCGGTGTGCAGCACGGCGATCGCCGCCTGAACGACGTAGGGACCGCGGCCGCCGAGGGCCAGCGCGCGATCGAGGATCGAGCGGCCCTGCTCGATCTCGTCGCGGTCCCAGAGCGAGCGGTCCTGGTCGCCGAGCAGCACTAGCGCGCCGTCCGCGAAGCGGGCCTCGCGCCGCGCGTGGTTCACGAGCATCAGCGCCAGCAGGCCGTGCACCTCGGGCTCGTCAGGCATCAGCTCGGCCAGGGCCCGGCCCAGGCGGATGGCCTCGGCGGCCAGGTCGCCGCGGCCGCCGTAGCCCTCGTTGAAGATCAGGTAGACCACGGCCAGGACGGCGCTCAAGCGGTCCGGCAGCAGGTGGTCGGGCGGCACGCGGAAGGGAATGCCGGCGGCCTTGATCTTGCGCTTGGCGCGGACGAGCCGCTTGGCCATCGTCTGCTCCGGGACGAGGAAGGCCCGTGCGATCTCGGGCGTGGTCAGCCCTCCGAGCGTTCGCAGCGTCAGTGCCACCTGGGCGTCCAGCGCAAGCGCCGGGTGGCAGCAGGTGAAGACGAGCTCAAGGCGCTCGTCGGGGATCGCTGTCTCGTCCATGCTGTCCTCGCTGGGCTCCGGCACGTCGAGCAGCGGGAGCTTCTCGGCGAGCGTGCGGTTGCGGCGTATGCGGTCGATCGCCCTGTTCCGGGCGGTGGTCACGAGCCACCCGCGCGGGCTGTCCGGCACTCCCTCGCGGGGCCAGCGGTCCGCCGCGGCGGCGAAGGCCTCCTGAGTGGCCTCCTCGGCGAGGTCGAAGTCGCCGAGGAAGCCGATCAGGGTGGCCAGGACGCGGCCCCACTCGTCGCGGAAGACCTGGTCGAGGCTCGTTACCACTCCACCACCGGGCGGACCTCCACGGCACCACCCAGGCGCGCCGCCGGAATCCGCGCCGCGAGCTCGATGGCTGCGTCGAGGTCGTCCGCCTCGAAGATCAGGTAGCCGCCGAGCGCCTCCTTGACAGCCACGAACGGTCCGTCGGTGGTCAGCGTCTCGCCGTTCTCGACCCGGACGGTGGTGGCGGTGTCGGGCTCGTCGAGCTGCATCCCGGGTGTGACGCCGGGGTTCTCGTTCAGCGCCTGGTAGTCGGCGAAGACGGCCTGCTGCTCCGCCTCCGGCAGCTTCGCCCACTCGTCGGGCTGCCTCGGCGTCGGAGTCGTGCCCTGGTGGATCAGCAGCATGTACTTCATCGAATCCCTCCTTCGTTCTGGAGCTCGGTCGCCTCTGAGACGAACGAGCGACGCGGAAGAGGACACCCCGGCGGGAAAAAAGATCGTACGTACGGCGAGGCGCCTAGTACGCGGTGACCCCGCTCACCGACAGCCGGCCGTTCTGGCCGTCGAGCGTGTTCGTGTCACGCACCGTCAGCTTGCGGCGCGAGATCCCCCGGAAGGCCCCGGTGCCGGCCGTGAAACGGGCTGTGCCCTTGAAGTGAATGTGCCCGTCGCCGATCGTGAACGGCATCGAGACCTTGCCGGACACCGAGCCGCGCCTGCCCACGATCGTGAACGTGCCGCTGAAGCGGCCGTCGGCGAGCTTGCCGATCACGATGACCTTGCCGCGGCCGAACGGCTTGCCGCGGATCGTGCCGCGATCCTCGATCGTGCCGGGGGTGGTCGGCTTGACGCTGCGCGTCCGGGCGCTGAGGCTCACGCGCCGCTTGCGGCGCTTGCCGCGGCGAGTGGCTCGCGCGAGCTGGTAGGTGTCGAGCAGGTCGTCCTGCACGATGGTCGCACTGCCGCGCGCGCCCAGCACGAGCGGCCGCCGCAGCGCCCGGCTCCGGTAGCGCCAGCCGGAGGGGAGGTCGAGCCGGCGCCCGAGCGAGCGCAGATCGCGGATGCTCAACTTGGGGTCGCGGATCTGCGCGTAGCTCTGCATCACGTAGACGTCGCCGCCCGGGGCCACCAGCTCGAAGACACGGCGCCCGCTCTTCCAGCGCCAGGTGTTGCGGCGGTTGATCGTCCGGTCGCTGTACGGCGTCTGAAGCAGGTCGTCGGCGCTGCGGAGCGCGATCGTGGCCGCCCGCCGCATCCGCATGCCGTGGAACGCGTGCACGCGACCCGGGCGCGCGCTGACCGAATCCATGAGGAAATGGCGCGGGCCGTTCAGGAGGACGAGCGTGTCCCCCAGCTCTTTGGCAAGCGAGCCGGCGTCGAACGCGTCCCACTGCGCGGCCGGACAGCTGCCCAGCCCGATCGTGTTCCAGACGACGGCCTTCGCGTGCGGCGGCACACCCTTGACCTCGATGAGCTCGCAGTAGCGGGCGTCGTGGAGGCCCGAGGTGCGGTGGGGTGCGGCGGCCACCGCGGTCCCCGTGAGGACCAGGGCGGCGAGCGCCGCCAGCCTCACGGCCTGACGTTGCAGGAGCGGCCCTTGCAGCGGCCCAGCTTCACGAGCTCCTTCGCGAGCCTCCGCTTGACGCTCGCGTAGGCGGGATCGGCGGCGACGTTGCGGAGCTGGCGCGGATCCTTGCGCCGGTCGTAGAGCTCCTGCTCGCCCGTCTCCTTGTAGACGACGTAGGTGTAGCGGTTGGTGCGCACGCCCTTGTAGGGACGGTCCCAGGCGTTGATCGGCACGTTCTGCTCGAACAGCGGCGCCAGCGCCTCGATCTCGAGCGCCCGGTTGGGGCGCTTGCTCGGGTGGCGGATCGTGCGCCGCAGCGACACGCCGTCCATCCGCCGCCCGGCCTTGGACCTCGCCTTGGCGTAGTCGAGCAGGGTCGGCGCGAAATCGATGTTCGAGACCTGGCCGTGGATCGTGCGGTGCTTCGGGATCCCCGGGCCGCTGACGATGAACGGCACGCGCAGCGACTCCTCGTAGGGCAGGAACTTGTCGCCGGTGATCCGGTGCTGACCCTGGAGCCAGCCGTTGTCGGACACGAACACGATCAGCGTGTTCTTCAGCTGGCGGGTCTTCTTCAGGATCCGCACGAGCTTCTTCACGTGGTCGTCCACCGCCAGCAGCGAGCCCATCCGGCCCTGGTAGTCGAGCTGGAGCTGGTGGATCTGGTCGCTCGACATGAGCGGCGCGTGATCGCGCATGTTCGACGGCTTGTCGGAGAAGTCGGCCTCGTTGAAGCTCGCCGGCCGCGGCAGCTTGAAGCGCAGGCTCTTGGCGATGTAGCGCTTGGGCGCGCGCGGGTCGGGGCCCGGGCGGCCCATGAGCGTCACGGCCACGTCCTCGCGGTGAGGGGCGGCCGGCGCCCACCAGATGAAGAACGGCTTCTTCGACTTGCGCTCGTGGCGGACGAGGTTCTCGGTGATCCCGCCGGTCACGTCCGGCGAGTAGTCCTTGCGGTTGCTGGTCCCCCAGTAGTGGTAGGGCGGCGGGCCGAACTCCTCACGCAGCTGGCGGAAGACGCCGCTGAGCCCGTCCGGGTTGGGCGTGACCTCGACGTGCGCGAACTTGACGAGCCCCTTCGCGAACTTGGCGTCGCCCCAGGTCTTGAGGTGGCCGTTCCGGTTCATCACGTAGTTGTAGTAGTCGTAGGCCGACACATCGAGGAGGCCGCGCCAGATGTCGAAGCCGGCCGGAACCTCGCCGTGCGCGTCGAGCGCGCCGTAGCCGTTGAGCCACTTGCCGATCAGCGCCGTCTTGTACCCGGCCTTCTGGAGCCAGCGCGGCAGGATGTTCTTGCGGTGCTTCATCCCGTACCAGCCGTAGGGGTAGAAGTTGCCGCCGACGCCGTGGTTGTGCGCGTATTGCCCCGTGATGAAGGTCGCGCGTGCCGGGCAGCACAGTGGGAAGGAGTCCACGGCGTCGGCGAAGCTGGTGCCGCGACGGGCGATCAGGCGCCTGACGTTCGGCATCTGGCGGACATCGGTGGCGGCCTCGTCGTCGGTCATGACGACGAGGATGTTGGGGCGGCCGTCACGGTCCGCGGTGGTGGGGCGCGCTTGGGCCGATTGAGTAAGCGCGCCCGCAGCCACCGCGACGAGCGCCGCCAGAGCCGGCGCTAGCCCCCAGGAAGTGGAACGTCGTCTAACCAACGCGGCGACTCTAACGCCGTGTGTCACACTGTGTCAACTTTCTCAGTATGATCGCCACGGATGGCCTCCCCATCGCCACCGGCCACGCGCCGCGGTCGCGCTCGCGAGACCCGTCGCCAGACCCGGGAGCAGATCGTGGCGGCGGCCACCGAGCTGATCAGACAGCAGCCCTACGGCGAACTCGGCGTCGACCAGGTGATGCGCGAGGCGGGAATCGGCCGGACGATCTTCTACCGCCACTTCGACGACCTCGGCAGCCTCTTGGTACAGGCCAGCCGCGAGGCGATCGAACGGCTCTACGAGGCGCAGCGCACCATCGCCGAGGCCGAGCCCGGCGACGCGTCCGAGGCCGTGCGCCGCGCCCTCGAGGCGGGCGTCGAGGTCTACCGCGTCCACGGCCCGCTGCTCCGCGCGGTTCGCGAGGCGGCCGCCGTCGACGAGCAGGTCGCCCAGGGCTACGCCGAGATGCTGAGGCGCTTCGACGACCTCGCCGAGCAGGCACTGCGCCGCTTCGCCTCCGACGCCGACCTGGCCGACGTCGCTGAGACGGCCCGCGCGCTCAACCGCATGAACGAGAGCTATCTCGTGGACACGTTCGGGCGCGAGGCCAAGGTCGAGCCCAAGGCGGCGGTGGACGCCCTCACCGAGGTCTGGGAAGCGGTGCTGCGCCGCTCGTGACGGGCGCCTACTGGCCCCGGCCCTGGACCTGCGAGGACGGTGGGCCGCGGCGCTTCGGCTGCGTCCGCGGGCAGCCCGGGCTCGGCATCCGGCCGGGGGAGCGGCTGGAGGTGGCCGCGGTCTACGACGCGTTCGCCACCGATCTCCTCGTACGCCGGGAGCCGGGCGAGCTCTACGCCCTGCGCCACGACATCCCGGCACGCGGTCCACGGGCGCGGCCCGTCGAGGGTTGGGTCGAGCGGCTCCATCCCCGAACCCTCGCGGTCACGGCGCGCACGCCGCGCCTGCCGGGCGGGCGCTGGTGGCCGGGCGGGATTGCGGCGCACGCGAACGGCGACCTGCACATGGTCTTCGGGCGCTGGGCCCACCGCCTGAGCGCCGAGCTCGACGTGCTCGCATCGCGGCAGCTGCCCGTGGAGCGCCCGCACAACTCGTTCGTGGTGCTCGACGGCGGCGAGCTCGTGACCAAGGACTGCGACGCGCCCGAGGGCCTCGAGCCGTCGACGGTCTCGGTCCTCGATCCCGAGACTCTCGAGCCGGTGACCGCGCCGCTCCAGCTGCCGGAGCCGTCGATCGCCCGGCTCGCGAGCGACGGCGACAGCGTGATCGCGATCGGCACCACCGTGGTCTATCGCCTGCGCCTTGACCGCGCCGGCGGCCGCGTGCTGATCGACGACGAGTGGAGACCGCGCTACGGGCCTGCGCCGGACCGGAGCTACGGCTGGGACCCGGTGATCACCGACGAGCACGTCTTCTGGATGGACAACGGCCGGAACGGGGTGGATCGCTCGATGCTCGGCTCGGGCGCCGCCGCCGGCCCCGTGCGCCTGTGGTGGGCGAGGCGCGACGACGGCGAGGCCCGCTCGGTGGAGATCAGCGGGCTGCCGCACGGGACCGAATCGAACCCGCCGGGCTGGGACCCTGAGCGGCGGATCGTGGTGGCCTACGACGCCGGCAACGCCGTGCTCCGCGCCTGGACCGTGAACGGCGACGAGCTCGAGCCGCTCTGGCGCCGCGACGGCTTCGCTCATGCCGGCCACCTGATCGTCCACCCGGACACGCGCGAGCTCGTGGCCCAGGACTGGAGCGACGCCGCGGCCCTGCGCCGGCCGCTCCTGCGCCGTGCCCTCCGCCCCGCCTTCCAGCTGCTCGCACAGTCCGCCGCCGTCCGGCGGGCCTCGCTGAGGACCGGCAGCGACCAGCTCGTGGTGCTCGACCTCGACAGCGGAGAGGACAAGGCCCGGGTCGGCGTGCCCTCGTCGTCGCAGGCCTTCCTATTCCCCGCCCCGGGCTTCGACCGCGACGTCTACTACCAGTCGCTCACCACCATCGCCAGAGTGGTCGTGACCCGGTAGCCGCTAGCTGCCGACCCTGACGACCTTCGAGACGCCGAGGGTCCTCCCCGCCGCGTCCTTGGCCGCCACGGCGACATACGGCAGCGGCCGCCCTATGCGCACGAGCGTCTCGAACCCGGACCGGGCCCCGCTCCCCACGGGCCCCAGTGCTCCGGGCGTCGTGCCGCCGAGGACGTCCCAGCGCGCAACGCGGGTGGCTCCGTTCCAGCTCACGTAGACCTTGGTCGTCTTCCCGTCGCTGCTCGCCACGGCCGCCGGCCGGTCGGGGGGGCTCCCGTCCCAGCTGCCGCGGAAATTGCGGTAGCTCATGTTGGGCCGGGGGAGCTCGGCGCTGAACAGCTCCCTGCCGTGGCTCGTGTACTCGCTCACCACCGGGTTCTGGCCCCAGCCGATCAGCACGTGACCGCCGCTCAGCCGCTGCACGTCGCCCTGACTGCCGCTGAGGAGCGGGGTGGAGTGGCGGTAGTCCTTGACGAGCCGGGCGTGATGGCCGCGCACGCGGATTCCGATGCCGCGCGACACCGAGTGGTGCTTGGGCATCGCACCGTTGTCGAAGAGCGTGATCACGCCGCTGCGTTGGATGCGGGCATCGTGCTGGTAGACGAAGCCCGAATGGCGGCCCATCCGGAACGAGTTCTTCTTGCCGCCGAGCCTCCACTTGACGCTGCCCGTGTAGCGGTTGAGCCTGTAGACGGTCCACGTGTTGCGGCTGGACACGATGATCTTCCCGCCCGGCCCCTCGTCGATCGAGTTGATGTGGAAGTAGTCGAACAGGTGCCCGTTCACCTTGGGCGGTCCCTTGTAGCTCTCCCAGGCGCTGACGTGGTCGAGGCTGTGCCACTCGAACAGCACGAGCCCGGTCTTGATGTCGATCTCCTGAACGACCGCGTCGAGGACCTGGGCGTGCTTGGCGCCTCCCATGTAGGAGAGATCGCGGTAGACGGTGGAGAGGAGTGCGACGTAGGCCGTGCCCCTGGACGTGAGCTCGAACTCGTGCGGATCGAGCCCGTCGAAGCCGTTGCCCGCGCGCACCTCGGCGACCGGGCGGTAGTTCGTGTCGACCATCTTGATCGTGCCGTTGCCGGTACCGAAGTTGGTCAGCCCTTCCCACCAGCTCAGCACCGGCCGGCCGCGGTAGCGACCGGGGCGAAGGCCGTCGGCCTCGTACAGCCGCGGTAGCGGCCGGAACCAGACGAGCTGACCGCGGTTGTCGAAGATCATCGGACCGTTCTGGCCCGGGCCGATCTTGGGCGCCATGAAGAGGTAGCCCCCCTTCACTCCCTTGCGGCGGCGGGTCACGCGCACCTTCGGCGGTCGCAGGTCCGGCCGGGAGTGGAAGGACTGGATGACCGAGCGCCGGTCGGGGGCCTCGCGCGGGATGCGACGCGTGCGCAGCGGGCGGCCGGTGAGCGCGATCCGGATGCGGAAGTCGCCGTGGTGGGCGCCGCGGACATTGAGACCGGTGCTGACCGCCACCGCCTCCCCCCGAGCGAACGGCTTGTCGGGGATGAGGCTCACACCGTGGCCGTCGGAGTGGGCGCGGACCTTGAAGCTGTGCACGCCGGTCCGGCTTCCCGCCAGCGTGGCGGCGCCGAGGCCCTGCGCGGTCACGCCGCGCAGGGCGATCGTGGTCCCAGGACGCGCATAATGCTCACCAGGGCTAGGGAAGGCGCTGACCCGGGCGGCCGCCGCGACGCCGGGAGCCGCCGCGGCGACCACGCTGCAGGCCGCTCCCGCGCACAGCACGATCCGTGCCCTCCCGATCACGGTCGCTGTAACACGACCCCCGGCCCAAGTAGCGCCCGCTACCGAGTGGGGTCAGGAATCTGACCAACCGGCTCGCGGCAGACGCGGCCGCGGCAGTGCGCGAGCCGGGCCACCTCGCGGCGGAGCGCCTTCCGCACGCCGGCGTAGCGCGGGTCCTTGTGCAGCGAGTGGAGCTCGGCCGGGTCCCGCTTGAGGTCGTAGAGCTCGCGGCTCCCGTTGCGGTACTCGACCCACAGGTAGCGCCGGGTCCGCACCGCCCGGTAGGTGAGGATGCGCTTGAGCTGCACGTAGGGGCCGCGGTCCTGCTCCGGGATCGTCACGTACTTCAGGCCGCCCGTCTCGTGCAGGAGCGGCCGCCGGGAATGGAGGGCCGGGTGGCGCGCGAAGCGGAGCAGCGAGCGCCCGTCGACCGTCAGCCCTGGCGTGGCGTGGGCGATTCGCACGATCGTCGGCGCCAGGTCCTCGTTCGTCACGAGCTCGCTGGAGACGCGGTGGTGCGGAACCCCCGGGCCTCTGATCAGGAGCGGCACGCCGGTGGACGGGTCGTAGACGAGCATCTTGCCCGAGCGGACGCGGTGCTCCCCGAGGAGGAAGCCGTTGTCGGACGTGAACAGGATGTAGGTGCGGTCGAGCACGCCGTTGCGCTTGAGCGCCCCCACGATGTCCCGCACCCCCTCGTCGACCGCGAGGAGCGACTCCCGCCGCGCCCGGTAGTTCGCGGTGATCTGGGCGATGGCAGCGTGGGTCAGGCGAGGCGAGTGTCGGCGCCGGAACGCGGGCTTGTCCGAGATGTCGGGCTCGTTGAACGACCTGGGCCGCGGCAGCCGCGCGTTTGCCATGAGGCCGCGATGGCGAGGGGCGGAGCGCACGGTGACCCCGGTGCGGGCGCGCACCGACGCCTCCTCGTGGTGGGGCGCGACGTACGCCAGCGAGAGGAAGAAGGGATCGGGCTTGTCCGAGCGGCGGTCGATGAAGTCGACTGCCTTCCGGGTGAAGACATCGGTCTGGTAGAAGCGCGGATCCTCGTCGAAGGTGGAGCCGTACTTGTGCTTGGTGCCGTTCTCGTCGAGCGTGTAGCCCCACATCCGGTACGTCGTCGGGTCCACCGACCCGTACCACTCGCTCCAGCCCGGTGGGACGTCGGCCGGCTTCTCGCTCCCGTACCCGTTCAGGAACTTGCCTATGTGGGCCGTGTAGTAGCCGGCCCCGTGCAGCCATACCGGTAGCGAGTTGGCCTTGTTGAAGCGGCCGTAGCCTCCCGTTGGCGGGTAGAGCCCGCGCACCTTGTGGTTGTGCGGGTACTGCCCGCTGAAGAATGTGGCCCGCGAGGGGCAGCAGAGCGGATAGGACACGAACGAGCGCTTGAAGCGGACGCCCTCGTCGGCCAGCAGGCGCCGCGTGTGGCTCATCCCGCGCAGGTCGCGAACCGTCTGGTCGTCGGTCATGATCACGACGACGTTGGGCCGCTTGCTAACGGCCCGGGCAGAGCCCCCCGGAAGGGCCTCGACCACGGCCAGGGCGGCCAGCACCAGGGCGGCGAGAAGGACGTAGCTGCGGATGCGCTTCAAGGAGATGAGCACGAGAGGCAGTAACGCGGGGAGGGGGGGCCGGTTGCGGTCTCGGAACGGCTAACTTCGAGTCTGATGCCGACTGTAGGGATTCGCTACATCGTCGACGACGTGGATGCCGCGATCGACTTCTACCGCGACCGGCTCGGCTTCCAGGAGGTCATGCACCCCGCCCCCACGTTCGCGATGCTCAGCCGCGGCGAGCTCCGCCTCATCCTCAGCGCGCCCGGCGGCGGACCCGGCGGCGGCCAGGCGATGCCCGACGGGACCTCGCCCGAGCCCGGCGGCTGGAACCGCTTCCAGCTCGAATTCGACGATCTGGAGGCCAAGGTGGACGAGCTTCGCGGCCAGGGCTGCCGCTTCCGCAGCGACATCATCACCGGCGTCGGCGTGAAGCAGATCCTGCTCGAGGACCCCTCGGGCAACCCGATCGAGCTGGTCCAGCCGATCCGGGACGAGGCGAGGTTGTCCTAGACGCCCGCCCGCATTACGGTCCGCATCGGGGAGGGGCTCCCGATCGAAAGGAACTGGCCATGTCCGACGACCTCAAGGGGACCGTGCAGCGCTTCTACGACGAACTGAACAAGGGCAACCTCGACATCATCGACGAGGTGCTCAGCGAGGACTTCGTCGACCACGAGGAGTTCCCCGGCCTTGAGCCCAACCGGGAGGGCGTCAAGCAGTTCTTCGCGATGTTCCGCGCCGCGTTCCCCGACCTGCGCATGGAGGCCGACGACATGGTCGCGGAGGGCGACCGGGTGGTCGCCCGCCTCACCGCCAGGGGCACGCACCAGGGCGACTTCATGGGAATGCCGCCCAGCGGCAAGGCCGTCGAGGTCGCGGTCTACGACATGCTCCGCTTCGAGGACGGGAAGGTCGCCGAGCACTGGGGCCTGTTCGACGCGATGACGATGATGCAGCAGCTGGGGGCGATCCCGGAGCAGGCCCCCGCTTAACGCCGGCGTCGAGACAAGGGGGGCGGGGCCCAGCGGCTCCGTCTACCGTGGGACCGGTGAGTCGCATGACTCAACCGATCCCGCTCCTACTGGCGGCCCTCGCGGCCGTCGGGACGGTCGACATCGCCTTGACGTGGCTGCCGCCGCCGACGGGCTGGAACGCCGTCCCCGACGGGCTCCTCGACGAGATCGCTCATCTCGCGACAGCCGCCATCGCGCTCACGGCGCTGTTTCGCGGCGCGAACCGCGTAATCGTCCGCACGGCGCTGCTCGCCTCGGTGCTCATCGACGTCGACCACGTACCGCTTCAGCTGTTCGGGACCGACGTGTTGAATCACGGCTCGTCCCGCCCGTACTCGCACTCCCTGATCACCATCGTCGCGGCGCTCGCGTTCGCGTCCTTGCTCCGTTCGTCGCGTCGGCAGATAGCGCTCGGCGTAGCGCTCGGTGTGGGCCTTCACCTGGTGCGCGACGTCGCGACCGCAGGCGGCGTGATGCTCCTGTGGCCGCTTACGACCGCGTCGCTGCGGGCGCCCTATGCCGTCTATGCGGCCGCCCTCGTCGCTCTCGTCGCCGTCGCGGTCTCCGCGCCTAGACGGGGCTCAGCTTGGCCGGGGCGATCGGCTGCCTACGTGGGGGCCGTCGTGGCGGGCGTCGCCCTGGTGCCCGCGGGGCTCTTGCCGCAGCTGGGAGAGGCCGGTCGGACCCCCGTATCCGCATCGCAGGGCTGGAACAGCGGCGTCTATCCCGGCGGAGCGATCGACGAGCGAGCGGCAGAAGCCTTCTCGCGCTTTCGCACCCGCCAC
>DASXBA010000067.1:0-4939 GCA_036406475.1 Thermoleophilaceae bacterium
CTCGTCTTCCTCGTCGCGCGCCTCGCTGCTGTCCATCCGCTGCTCGAGCAGCGCTAGCCGCTGCGCGAGGACCTTGGCCTGGTCGGAGAGCCGCGAGACCGCGAGCGAGAAGTGCAGGAGCAGGACGAGGACGAAGCCGAACGCGACCACGAATAGCGCGTTGGGCGGGTAGATGATCCCGATGGCGCTCGCGAGCTTGGTGAGGAGCCCCTTCCAGATCGCGAGCATCAGCAGGACGACTGCGCTCAGCAGCCAGACGATGGCGTAGCGCTCGAGGAAGCGCCGGCGGCGGACCAGCTCGAGCACGAGCAGCAGCAGGAGGCCGCTGGCCACGATGGCGACTATCTGAATCCGGACCTCCATCAGAGGCTCTGCGCCGCGGCCACGGGCGCGTCGTCGCCGGGCTCGGGCACGGGGCGCGCCCGCGCCAGGCCGATGAAGATCGCCAGCAGCACCTTGATCATGTAGTAGACGGACTTCCCGGAGCTGATCGAGGAAACGCCGCCCTCGCGGCCGAGCATCCGCACCGGCACCTCGCGCATCCGCAGCCTGTGGAAGTGGACCATCAGGACCGCCTCGACCTCGGGGTAGTCGTGCGGGTAGTCGCGGGCGAAGAGCGCGATGCCCCGGCGGTTGAAGAGGCGGAAGCCCGAGGTGGGATCGCTCACCCGCCGGCCCGAGATGCGGGAGAGGAGGAAGGCGAACAGATGGATGCCGGTTCGGCGCGAGATGGTCGCCGGGTAGCCCTTGTCGGTGAGGAAGCGCGAGCCGCAGACCATGTCGAGCGTCGGGTCCTCCTCCATCGCCTCGATCAGCCGGTGGACCTCCATCGGCATGTGCTGCCCGTCCGCGTCGACCTGGACCATGTAGTCGTAGTTGTTGTCGAGCGCGTAGACGAAGCCGGTCTGGACCGCCCCGCCGATGCCGAGGTTGAACGGATGCCGCAACACCCGCGCGCCGGAGCCCTCGGCAACCTGGCCCGTGCCGTCGGTCGAGCCGTCGTCGACGACGACCACGTCGAACTCGGGGACGTCGTCCCTGAGCTGGCGCACGATCCTGCCGACCGTACGCGCCTCGTTGTACGCCGGTACCACGGCGAGATATGAAGCGTTCGGATCCACGCTCTTAGCTAGGAGTACCCAGTGGGCACGGAGTTGCGCTGGACGCCCCATATATTGGCGCACCTGCGCGTATGGCCCGCCACAGGCTCTCCGTCGTCGTTGTCACCTACAACTGCCGGGAGGACATCGTACGGACCCTTCCGGCCGTGGCAGAGCAGCTCTCCGAGGGTGACGAGCTCGTGGTGGTCGACAACGCGTCGTCCGACGGCAGCGCCGAGGTGGCGGCCGCGCACGCCGCCGTCCTGCTGAGGAACGAGCGCAACGAGGGCTTCGCGGCCGCGGCCAACGCCGGAGCGGCCCGGGCGAGCGGCGACCTGCTCGTGTTCCTCAACCCCGACGCCGTGCCCGCGCCGGGCTTTGCGGAGGCGATCGGGTCGCCGCTGAGCGAGGGGCGCGACTGGTTCGCCTGGATGGGGCTCGTGACCGCGGAGGAAGGGCGGATCGTCAACACGAGCGGCGGGGTCGTGCACTTCACGGGCATCGCCTGGGCGGGTGAGTTCGGCCGCCCCGCCGCCGAGCTGGCTCCCGAGCCGCGCGAGGTCGGCTTCGCGTCGGGCGCCTGCCTGGCCGTACCGCGCGAGCACTGGCTCGGCTTCCCCGAGCACTACTTCATGTACTGCGAGGACGTGGACCTGTCGCTGCGGCTGCGGCTCGCGGGCGGGGGCGTCGGCCTCGAGCCGCGAGCCCGGGTCGACCACTCCTACGAGTTCGCCAAGGGCGCCCGCAAGTGGCGCTTCCTCGAGCGCAACCGCTGGGCGACCGTGATCCGCACCTATCCGTTGCCGCTGCTGCTGCTCGTGGCGCCGGCACTGCTCGCCGCCGAGCCGCTGATCTTCGCGGCGGCGGTCGCCGGCGGCTGGTGGCGGCAGAAGCTGCTGGCGATGCTCGACGTGACCGTCCGCCTGCCCCGGCTCCTCGGTGAGCGGCGCCGGATCCAGGCCACGCGCGCGGTCGGCTCGGCCGAGTTCGCCGCGGCGCTCGTGCCCGAGCTGTCGTCGCCGTTCCTCGGCCGCGCGGCCGGGCTGCCGCTCGTCGGCGGCCTGCTCCGCGCCTACTGGCGACTCGTGCTGCTGGCGCTCAGATGACCGCAGCCCCTCCCGAGAAGGGCCAGGCCCGCACGCTCGCCGCGGGCTCGCTCGCCCAGTGGACGGCGCAGCTCACGGGGCTGCTGTCGATGTTCGCGATCGTCACCGTGCTCGCGCGGAAGCTGTCGCTGTCCGAGCTCGGGGCCTACGGCCTGCTCAACTCCCTGGCCGGCTATCTGCTGATCGTGCAGAACGCCGGGGCGGGGGCGGCCGTGCGCGACATGGCGGCCGCGCCGGACCAGGACGGGCGCGACTCCGTCTACTCCACGGCGGCCTTCCTCTACCTCATGGCGGGGCTGATCGCGGGCGTGCTCGTCGCGCTCCTCGGGATCGTGCTGGCCGGCGGGATGGACCTGTCCGCGGACGCCACCCACCAGGTGCGCGTCGGCTCGCTCCTGCTCGGGGGCGTGACCGCGATCGGCTGGCCGATCACCGTGACGCGCGACGCGCTCCGCGCTCGCCAGCTCTTCGTCCGCGCGGCGATGACCGAGACGGCGGCGCTGGTGGTCTACGTGGCGCTGGTGCTCGGGCTCGCCTTCTCCGACGCCGGCCTGTCGCTCGTGATCGGGGCCAGCGGGACGATCCCGCTCCTGTCAGGGCTCGGCTGCGCGGTGGTGGCGCGGACCTCGCGCGTCCCCTTCCGCCTGCGCCGCCGCTCGGTGCGGCGGAGCGTGGCGCGCGCCATCGTCGGCACCGCCGGCTACCTGTCGCTCACCGAGGCGTTCGCCGCCTCGATCTACGCGCTCAACAGGGCGCTCCTCGGGTTGTTCAAGTCGGCGGCCACGGTCGGCCTGTTCGAGGGGCCGATCCGCGCCCACAACCTCGTGCGGGCGCTCAACTCCGCGGAGACCGTCACGACGCTGCCCACAGCGGCGCGCTACCAGGCCGAGGGCGACGACGCCCGGCTCACCGCCCTCCTGGTGCGCGGCACCCGCTACACGCTCGCCCTGGTCGTGCCGATCGCCGTGACCGCGATGCTGCTCGGCGGCCCGATCCTTCGCGTCTGGCTCGGGCCGGGCTTCGGCGAGGCGGGCGGGGCGCTCGCGATCCTGCTCTCGCACTGGCTCGTGAGCGGCTGCACGGGCGTCCTGATCGCGATCCTCGTGGCGGTGGGAAGGGCGGCGGACGTGGCCCGCTGGGCGGGTGCCCTGGCCGTGCTCAACCTGCTGCTGGCCCTGGCCCTGATCCCGGTCATCGGGCTCGAGGGCGCGGCCGTCGCCACGGCGGCTCCGTATCTCGCGCTCTTCCCCGTGCTCCTGCGGATGGCGCTGCGCCGCGTGCCGGTGCCGCTCGGATCGCTCGTGCGCGAGGCGTTCCTGCCGGCCTACGTGCCGGCGCTTGTGCTCGCCGGGGTGCTCGGCGCGATCCGGCTCGCCGTGGACGTCCACGGGCTCGGCATGGTGGCGGCGCTCGCGCTCGCCGCCCCGCTGGCCTACTGGCTCGCGTACTACGGGCTCTGGCTGCGCCCGGAGGAGCGCCGCCTCGTGCGCGAGGTGGCGGGCGACCTCCTGCCCGTCAGCGGCGGCCGACGGCGTGCAGCAGGTCCCCGTCCGTGAGCCGGCCGAAGGCCCCGCTGAGCGGCGCGCCGAGCACCACGAGCCCGGTGGTGGCGAGCCCGCCGCGGCCGCTCCGACCGCGCCGGTAGCGGACGCTCATCGGCAGGCCGTCGGCGCTCGTGCTCGTGCTCACGCTCTCCACGGCGAAGCCGGTCCGCTCGAGCAGCCGGCGGATGCCGGCCGGGGTGAAATGGCTGCGGTGGCGCGGGAGGTCGAGATGGAACCAGTCCGTGCCGAAGCGCCGCCGCTGCCACGAGCCGAAGTTGGGCAGCGTCACGACGACGGCGCCGCCGGGCTTCAGGAGGCGGTGTGCTGCCTCCAGGTCCGCCGCCGGCTCGGAGACGTGCTCGAGCGAGTGCTGGAAGGCCACGGCGTCGAGCCCGCCATCCAGCCGCGGCTCGGCCTCGAGCAGCGTGCCGCGCTCTGCCTCCACGCCGCGCGATTCGGCCTCCGCGCAGGCGTCGGGAGAGGGGTCGAGCGCCGTGACGCGCCAGCCGCGCTCGCCGAGGACCACGCCGAGGTCGCCGCGGCCGGCGCCCACGTCGAGCAGCCTCCCCGGGCCGTCGAGCGCGCTCAGCGGCGGCCGCCGCAGGGCCCGCCAGTAGCGCCAGCGGAAGAGCCCGGTGGCGAGCAGGCGCAGCGGCGGCGAAGCCGGCAGGGCGTATGCGTTGTACCCGGCCTCCGGGTAGAGCGCGCCGAGCTCCTCCGGCGGCAGGACCGGCAGCGTGCGGCCGCTGCCGCACTCGCGGCAGAGCGCGACCTCGAACGTGCCGGGCAGGCCGTGCAGGCGGTCGCCGCCGCGAAGCGCGACGCCGGCGAGCATCGCGCCGCAGCCGGGGCAGGGAGGCACGCTCAGACCCTCCCCAACCGCCGCTGTTGGGCGATCGCACGACGCAGCGGTACCACCTGCGCGGCGGCCGCCCGGCGGTCGGCCGGGGTGCGCGCACGCCGCTCGCGGCCCATCGCGCGGAGTCCCTGGCTCCAGCCGCGCGCCACCGCGCGGGCGGCGTCGCCACGGCGCACCTGGGCGAGGGTGAGCAGGTCGAAGGCGGCCGACGCCGCCAGCGAGCGGGCGAGCGCCGCCGGCGGCAGGTGCCGCGCAGCGTTCACGAGCCGGTTGCGCGCCGGCCAGTAGAGGCGGATCGTGGAGCGGGCCGGGCCCGCGGCGTGGCCGGTG
>DASXBA010000068.1:0-6965 GCA_036406475.1 Thermoleophilaceae bacterium
AAGTAGCGGCGGATCTCGGAGCCCGCCTCGCGCTTGAACACGAGCCCGGGGCGGATGCGGACGACACGCATCTCGGGGTGGTCCGTCTCGAGCTGGTCGAGGACACGCTCGACGTCGGCCTTATCGTGCGAGTAGAACGAGCTGGCGATCCCGTCGGTGCGCCAGCTTTCGTCGACCGCGCGGTCCTTGGGGCCCGGCGAGTAGGCGCCCACCGACGACGCGTACAGCAGCGAGGGCACGCCCGCGGCCGCCGCGGCGTTGAAGATCGTGCGGTTGCCGTCGACGTTGACCGCGCGAAGGCGCTCCCGGTCGCGCGAGGGCTGGATCGCCCAGGAGAGTGCGATCAGGGCGTCGGCGCCGTCGAGGTCGGGCCGGATGTCGTCCCGGGTCACGTCCCGCTCGCGCCATTCGATCCGCCTCGAACCCTGGGCCGCTCGCCGCGAGATCGCGACGATCGAGGCCACGTCGGGATCGTTCCCGAGCGCCCGCAGGACGCTGGTCCCGACATTGCCGCTGCCACCTAACACGACTACGCGCATCGGCTTCCAATTCCCGGCACTTGGCGGCTCAAGCCCTGAAAGAAAGGGCCCCGTCCCCTTTCTTTCGTCCCCTTTCTTTCAGCACTAGGCGGCTCAAGCCATGAAAAAAAGGGCCCCGTCCCCTTTGTTTCACTTTGTTTCAGGGTGAGAGGGCCTTCACCAGCTCCTTCTTCGACATCTTGGTGCGGCCCTTGATGCCGGCCTGCTTGGCCTTCTCGTCGAGCTCGTCCTTGCTCAGCTCGCCGAGGTCGCCGTCGCCTTCCGGCTCCGTCCGGATGTCCCTGCCCGCCTTGGCGTTCGCGAGCGTTCGCTCGAGCGCCGCCATGAGGTCGGGGGCGGGGGAGGGCTGCTTCTCGGGCTCCGGCACCTCGATCTTTCGCCGCTTGCGCTTGTCGTCGATCACGCGCCGCAGCCGCTCGCGATAGCAGTCGGTGTAGCTATCCGGCTCCCAGTCGGAGGACAGCTCCTCGATCACCGCGATCGCGTTGTCGAGCGCCTTCTTCGCGGGCTTCTTCCCGCCCGTCGGGACCGGCTTCGTGGGCCGCACCTCGTCGTGGAAGCGCATGGTCGTCAGAGTCAGGGCGCCGTCGCGCACGCGAACCGCCGCGAGGTACTCCTTCGTCCGCATCACCAGGCGGCCGAGCGCCGCGCGGTCGGTGCGGCTCATGACCTCCACGAGCAGCCGGTAGGCGCGAAACGTGCCCTCGCTGTCGCCGGCGGGGACCAGGAAGTAGGGGTGGTCGAAGTAGACCGGGTCGACGTCGGCCAGGTCGACGAAGGCCTCGATGTCGATCGTGCGCGTCTTGCGCGGCTGGACGGAGCCGAGCTCGTCGTCGCTGACGATCACCTGCTTGCCGTCGAGGTCGAAGCTGCGGGCCACCTCCTCCCAGAGCACCTCCTCGTCCTCCTCGGAGCAGAAGCGGTGCTGCTCGATGCGCGCGCCGTCCTTCTCGTGCAGCTCGTTGAAGTGGTAGTCGAGGTCGCGGGCGGCGCTCACGAGCTGCACCGGCACGTTGACGAGGCCGAAGCTGAGCGAGCCGCTCCAGAGGGCGCGCGCCATCGCTACACGCTCGCCTTCAGCGCGGCCAGGAGGTCGTCGCCCTGCTCGGGCTCCTCCTGCTCCGCCAGGTCGATTTCCTCGCCCTTTGCCTTCCGCTTCAGGAGGTCGAGCACCGCCTCGCGGTAGCTGTCCTCGTAGTCGGCCGGCGCGAAGTCCTTGTGCAGGGTGTCAACCAGCTTGTTCGCCATCTGGACCTCCTGCTTCGACGGCTTCTTCGAGCCGGAGTCGATCTCGAGGTCGTCGGCGCCCACCACCTCGTCGTGGAAGCGGAGCGTGTGCAGCGCGAGCACGTCGTCGAGCGCCCGCAGGGCGACCAGGTACTCGCGGTCGTGGAAGGTGAAGCGGCCGATGCCGGCCTTGCCGGTCTTCTTCAGGGCCTCGTGCAGCAGCCGGTAGGGGTCGGCGTCGTCGCGCGAGCCGACGTAATACGTCTTCTCGAAGAAGACCGGATCGACGTCGCCCGCGTCGACGAACTCCGCCAGGTGGACCACCTTGCCGCGGTCGCCGGCGGCCGCCTTGACCTCGTCCTTCTCGAGGACGACGTACTTGTCCGGCTCCACCTCGTAGCCCTTGACCACGTCGTCGTAGTCGACCTCCTTGCCCTCCTTGGAGCAGATCCGCCGGTGCTCGACCCTGGCGCCGTCCTTGGCATGCACCTCGTTGAAGCGCACGGTCTTCGACTCGGTGGCGCTGTAGAGCTTGATCGGCACGTTCACGAGGCCGAACGTGACGGTGCCGTTCCAGATCGATCGGGGCGCCATGCCGCCCGGTTTACCCGCCCGTCGCAGCCGCCAATCCGCGCCTGCCGGCGGCACGCCGCGCCGGCCGCTGGAGCAGGCGCTCGAGCATCGCCCAGCGGCGGCCGACCAGCCACTGCTCGGTCATGTCGAGCGTCTGGGCGATCTCGGCCTGGGACGTCCCGTGCACGAGGAGACCGAGGATCGGGATGTCGGCCGGGTCGAGCTGACTCCCGGCCGACTGGAGGGCGGCTGGCGTGGTGCGGGGGAGGTGAGGCAGGCCGGCCGCAAGCTCGCGGACGGCGCCCGGCAGCTCGTCCGGGTCCGAGCCCTTTGCCAGGAGGCCGTCCGCGCCGGCGACCGTGGCCGCCACGGCAAGGCGATCGTCGGCGAAGCCCGAGTAGATGAGCACGCTGGGCGGGGTGGGGAGGTTCTTCAGCCGCAGGCACAGCGACAGCCCGTGCTCGTCGGGGAGGTGGTAGTCGACGACCACGACGTCGGTGGGGCTGCGGCGGGAGAGACCGATCGCGCTGCGGGCGTCGGCCACGGCCGCGACCAGCACCACGTCGTCCTCGGCGGCGAGGAGTGAGCGGATGCCCTCGCGGACGGCGGGGTGGTCGTCGACGATCGCGACGCTGATTCCGTTCCGGCCCATGGACGACAGGCTCGCCGCCGCGCTTGCCGCCTTCCATGGGGGCGGCGCTGCATCTTTGCCCGAGGCGACCCCCAGCCGGGCTCAGGGCTCGACGAGCCCGCGGCGGATCGCGTACCGGGTCAGCTCGACCCGGTCGCGCATCCCGAGCTTGTCCAGGATGTTCGCGCGGTGCCGCTCGACGGTCTTCTCGCTGATCACGAGCTGGTCGGCGATCTCCCGGCTCGTGTTGCTCTCCGCGATCAGCTTCACGATCTCGGTCTCGCGCGGGGTGAGCGGGTCGCGCGGCGGCGAGCTGCCGTCGCGGGCGCGGGCGAGGTACTCCCGGATCAGGGTGCGGACCGCGCCCGGGTAGAGGAACGGCTCGCCGCGCATCGCTGCCCGGCAGGCCTCGACGAGGTCGCGGTCGGCCACCGACTTGAGCACGTAGCCCGCGGCGCCCGCCCGCAGCGCCTCGAACAGGTACTGCTCGTTGTCGTGCATCGAGAGGATCAGCGTGCGCACCTCGGGCCTGCGCCGCGCCAGCTCGTGCGCCGCCTGGAGGCCGGTCATGCGCGGCATCGTGATGTCGAGGATCGCGAGGTCGATGTCCTCGTCCAGCGCCCGCTCGACCGCCTCGGCGCCGTCTCCCGCCTCGGCCACCACTTCGAGGTCCGGCTCGGACTCGAGCACCAGGCGCAGCCCGCGCCGCACCACCGCGTGGTCGTCCGCGAGGAGGATGCGGCTCTTCAGGCGCATCAGTCGGCGGGGAGGTCGAGCACGACCTCGGTCCCGCCCTCCGGCCGCTCCCGGACGTCGAGGTCGGCGTGGATCAGCAGGGCGCGCTCGCGCATGCCGCGGATCCCACCGCTCTGGCCGGCGCCGTCGATGCCGCGGCCGTCATCGCTCACGCGCAGGGCCACGCGCTCCCCGGAGGGGGCGAGCCTCAGCGTGGCCGACGAGGCGTCGGCGTGGCGCACCACGTTGGTCAGCGCCTCCTGTGCGACGCGGTAGATCACGAGCTCCTGCTCGGGGGTCAGCGCCGGCAGGTCCGGGCTGAGCCGGCGCCCTATCGGGAGGCCGGTCTGCTCGGTGAGACGCTCGGTGAAGTGGCTGAGCGCGCTCAGCAGCCCGAGCTCGTCGAGGTCCTGCGGGCGCAGCGCCTGGGCGATCCTGCGCAGCTCGTCGAGGTTGGCCCTCACCGTTTCGGCGGCCTCGCCCAGCTCGGCGCGGAGCTCCTCCGGCGCCGCCTTGCGCAGCCGGCCGAGCTGGAGCAGCGCGGCGGTGAGGTTCTGCCCGACCTCGTCGTGCAGCTCCTGCGCCACGCGGAGCCGCTCGGCCTCCTGCGCGCGAAGAGCGCGGCGGGCGCTCTCCAGCCGCTCGCGCTCGAGCCGGCCGAGCATGTCGTTGAACGAGTCGGCCAGCTCGAGCGCCTCGGACGGGCCGCCGGGCACCGACACGCGCTGCCCGGGCGCGGCCGGGTCGATCCGGCGCATCACGCCGACGAGCTCGTCGAGCGGCGCGGTGACCCGGCGCGTGACCAGCAGGTTCACGACGATCATCACCGCCAGGGCGGCGGCGAAGATCGTGAGCTCCTTCACCGCCACCGGCTGGCTGATCGTCCCCGGCGAGAGGACGAAGACCGCCACGGTCGAGGCGGCCGCGAGCACGGCGGCGTTGATGAGGAAGATTCGCCAGAAGAGGGGGGTGTAGCGGCGGGGCGTCGCGCGGGTCATGCACACAAGCATGGCGGGCCAGGCGTCGCGCGCCCTGGGGGCTGGCATGTATTCGGGGATGCATGTCTCCCCCCATGGCTGGTCAGTTCAGGCTTCAGCTACGGCGAGGTTCTCTCTGAGATGCTCGATCGAGAGGGTGCCCGGGATCGGCAGGATGACGGGGGAGCGCTCGAGGAGCCAGGCCAGCGCCTCCCTGGCCGGCACGCCGACCCCCCTCAGCGGGAAGTAGGGCACGAAGAGAATCCCCTGCTCGGTGCAGTAGTCGACCACTTCCTCGTGCTTCCGCTGAACCAGGCTGTACTCGTTCTGCACAGCCGTGATCGGGACGATCTCCTGCGCCCGGCGAATCTGGTCGACGGTCACCTCCGAGATGCCGACGTCGCGGATCTTGCCGGCGTCGCGGAGCTCCCGGATCGCCCCCAGGCTCTCCTCGAGCGGCGTCTCCGGGTCGACCCTGTGCAGGTAGTAGAGCGCGATCGTGTCCGTCCGCAGCCGCTCGAGGCTCTCCTCGATCTGGGCCCGCAGCACGTCGGGACGGCCCTCGCCCGGTCGGTAGCCGCCCTTCGTCGCCACGACGAGGCCTTCGGGGAAGGGGGCCAGCGCATTACCGATCGCCTTCTCGCTGTCGCCGCCCGTGTAGAGGTGGGCGGTGTCGATCATGTCGACGCCGGCCTCGACGGCCTGACGGAGGAACTCCTCGTTCTCCGCCGTCGGGGTGAGGCGGTTGGTGCCCAGTCCGATCCGCACGCGCTCAGAAGCTAGCGACCGTTTTCGCGTCTCCGAGGGCGGGTACCAGGCCGGCGATGGAGATGGAGCTCGCGTCATGGCCGGGCGCGTTCTCGGTGGTAATGGCCACCGGCATCCTGGCGGTCGGGGCGCAGGGCCTCGGCCTCGGGTGGCTGTCGGACCTCTTTCTCGCGCTGGCGATCGGCGCGGGTCTGGCGCTTCTGACGGTCCGCGCGGGACCGCTCGCCGCCCAGGCGGCCGCGCCGAGCCTGGATCCCGAGGTGGCCTTCGGCTCGCTCACCTTCGTTGCCGGGGCCGCGGTGGTCGGCACGCGCCTCACCGGGACTGCCGGCGGCGACGCGATCGCCCTCGCGATCTGGCTCGTCGCCCTGCTCGCCTGGCTCGTCCTCACGCGCGCGCCGCTCGCGTTGCTCGTCCGCCCGCGGACGGTCGATCCGGCGCGGGTGAAGGGCGCCTGGTGCCTCGCCGCGGTGGCCCCGTTCTCGCTGTCCGTACTGGCCGCGACGATCGCGACCTCGCGCGAGAGCCGGCCGCTCCTGCTCGCCGCGCTCGCCCTATGGCTGCTCGGGTTGATCGCCTGGGGCTTCGCGGCCGCCGCCCTCGCGGGCCGCCTGCGGCGCCGGCCGCTCGATGCCGGCGACTTCAGCCCGGACTGGTGGATCACGATGGGCAGCCTGGCGATCGCGACCGTCGCGACGCTGTCGCTGACGCAGGCCGCGCTTGCCACCGGCCTTCTGACCGGAGCCACCGACGAGCTCCGCGCCGTCGCCCACGTCACCTGGTGGGCGGCGACGCTGCTCATCCCGCCGCTGGTGGTGCTGTCCGCGCTGCGCGCCCTGCGCGCGCCCCGGCGCGACGACCTCACCCGGATCTGGTCCGCGCTCTTCCCGCTCGGTATGTACGCGGTGGCCAGCCAGCGGCTGGCGCTGGCCTCCGGCGGCGCCTACGACGCCGTGGCGCACGTCGCCTTCTGGATCGCGGTCGCGGTCTTCGCCGGCGCGTGCCTGGTCCTGCTGCTGCCGTCGCGGGTGGTCCTCTGCCTGCTCGCGCTCGGCCTCGCGGCCTTCGCGGCCGGCTGCGCGGACACCCACACCACCGACGTCGAGACCGTCCGGGGCACGGCGAACACGCTGCTCGAGACGTGCGCCGCGGATCGTCCCCAGGATGCTCTCGAGGTGCTCGACCCGGCGGCGCGCCAGGCGTTCCTGCGCGCGGGCGGCTCACGGGCCGGCTGCCGCGAGCTGCTGGGGGTCGAGGCGGCCGGCACCCGTGTGGTCCGCGTCGTCGCGGGCGACCTCTCGGCGCGGGTCGAGCTCCGCGGGCCGGCCGGCGAGCGCTCGAGCCTCGAGCTCGAGAAGTCCAGGGGCACCTGGTACGTCGTTCACCCGGCCCGCAAAGGTGTGCCGAAGCGCGTCCTGTCCGCGGGCTGACCGGCTCGTTTTCGCGTTCCGGAGAGGGGGTACCTGTGGCTCGCCGCGTGGCCCGTTCGACCCTGTCTAGATTCGCCTCGTGCGT
>DASXBA010000069.1:0-11942 GCA_036406475.1 Thermoleophilaceae bacterium
CGAGAAGCAGGTCTACGTGCTGCCGAAGCACCTCGACGAGAAGGTCGCCCGGCTGCACCTGGACGCGCTGGGCGCGCGCCTCACGGAGCTCTCGCCGGAGCAGGCCGCCTACATCGGCGTGCCGGTTGAGGGGCCGTACAAGAGCGACCATTACAGGTACTAGGCGCTAGTCGCTAGGCGCTAGGAAAACGACGCTCAGCCCAGACATCAGCGATCCGGGTCTCGCCCGCGCCGGGCAGGCTCGGGTCGAATGGGCCGAATCCCAAATGCCGGTTTTGGGCTCGATCCGGACCCGGTTCGAGCGGGAGCGTCCGCTCGACGGCGTTCGCGTCGCCGGCTGCCTCCAGGTGACCGCCGAGACCGCGAGCGTCATGAAGACGCTGGCCGCCGGCGGCGCCGAGGTGGCGCTCTGCGCTGCCAATCCGCTTACGACGCAGGATGAGGTCGCCGCCGCCCTCGTCGAGGACGGCGTTCCGGTCCTTGCCCGGCACGGTGAGAGCGTCGACGCCTACGTGGAGCACGTCTCCGCCCTGGCGGGATGGGGGCCGGGCATCACGTTGGACGACGGCGCCGACCTGCTCGTCCACCTCCACGATCGCGGCGGCGAGCTGCTCGAGGGCTGCGTCGGCGGGGTGGAAGAGACCACCACCGGCCTGATCCGGCTGCGCGCCCTTGAGTCCGACGGCCGGCTCGCCTGCCCGGTGATGGCGGTCAACGAGTCGCGCACGGAGCGCACGTTCAACGACCGCTACGGCACCGGCCAGTCGGCGCTCGACGGGATACTGCGCGCCACCAACCTGCTGCTGGCCGGCCGCACTCTCGTCCTGCACGGCTACGGCGTGACCGGCAAGGGCATCGCCCAGCGCGCTCGAGGCGCCGGGGCGGCGGTGATCGTCTGCGAGGTCGATCCGCTGCCCGCGCTCGAGGCGCGGATGGACGGCTTCGAGGTGCTGCCGTCGCTCGAGGCGGCGGAGCGCGGCGACCTCTTCGTGACCGTCACCGGGTCGCGCGCGGTCCTGCGCAAGGAGCACTTCCAGCGGATGAAGGACGGCGTGGTGCTCGCCAACGCCGGCCACTTCGACGTCGAGATCGACCTCGAGGGCCTGCGCGAGCTCGCAGGAGCGCCCCCGCGCCAGATCCTGCCGCTGGTCGAGCAGTACGAGGTGGACGGGCGCCGCCTCAACCTGCTCGCGCACGGCCGGGTGGTGAACCTCGCGGCGGGGGAGGGGCATCCCGCCGCGGCCATGGACCTGAGCTTCGCCAACCTGGCCCTGGCCGTCGAGCATCTGCTCCGCCACCGCGACGAGCTCGGCCCCGGCGTGCTCGGCGTTCCCAAGGAGATCGACGAGGAGATAGCCCGGCTCAAGCTCGAGTCGCTCGGCGTGGAGATCGACGTGTTGACCCGAGAACAGGAGGACTACCTCTCCTCCTGGGGCGGCTTGTAAGGTGGGCTTCAGCCCCCCGTTCCCGAAGCAGAGGTAGAGCTCGCATGACAGACGTGATCCGTCCCGGCGACGACGGCTGGGACTCCGCGCGCCACGCCTGGAACCTCGTGGCAGACCAGCAGCCCGCGATGGTGGCGCTGCCGACGAACGCGAGCGAGGTCGCCGAGGCGATCCAGCTCGCGCGCGAGAACGGACTCCGCGTGGCAGTACAGGCCGGGGGTCACAACGCCGTCGCGCTCGGTCCGGTGGGCGAGGACACCCTGCTCCTGAAGACCCTGCGCATGACCGATTCCTCGGTCGACGCCGGCGCGCGCCGCGCCAGCGCCGGCGCCGGCGCCAAGTGGCGCGACATCGGCGCCCCGGCGTCCGCCGAGGGCCTCGCCCCGCTGGTGGGCTCCTCGGCGGAGGTGGGCGTCGCCGGCTTCACGCTCGGCGGCGGCCTCGGCTGGCTCGGCCGCAAGTGGGGCCTTGCGTGCAACAGCGTGACCTCCATCGAGCTGGTCACCGCGGACGGCGAGGTCGTGCGGGTCGATCACGACAACGAGCCCGACCTGTTCTGGGCGCTCCGCGGAGGCGGCGGCAGCTTCGGCGCCGTCACCGAGATCGAGATGGAGCTCTACCCGGTCCCCGAGCTCTACGCGGGGGCGATGCTCTGGCCGTGGGAGCGCTCGGAGGAGATCATCCACGCCTGGCGCGAGTGGATCCCGGGCCAGCCCGACGAGGTGAGCGGCTGCGTTCGCATCCTCCAGCTGCCGCCGATCCCCGACATCCCCGAGCCCTTCCGGGGGCGGAACCTCGTGGGCTTCGAAATCGCCCTCCTCGGCGACGAGGCGGCCGGCGCCGAGCTGGTCAAGCCGATGCGCGACCTCGGCCCCGAGTTCGACCTCTGTCAGGCGATGCCGCCGGATGCGCTCGGCTACATCCACATGGACCCCGAGGACCCGGTCCCCGGCCTCAGCGGCCACCAGATGCTGGACGACTTCCCGGCCGAGGCGGTCGGCCCGCTGCTGGAGGCGGCCGGCCCGGGCTCTGACTCCCACCTGCTGTCCGTCGAGCTGCGCCAGCTCGGCGGTGCGCTGGCAAGGGAAGCCCCGGACGCCGGAGCGCTCCCCGGCCTGAGCCAGGATTTCGTGATGTTCTCGGTCGGGATGCCGATGACCCCGGAGATGGGCGAGGCGATCCACGCAGCCAACGAGGCGGTGACGAACGCCCTCGAGCCATGGGACTCGGGGGTCAAGTACGGCAACTTCACCGAGGCGCCCACGGACTCGCGCATGTGTTACGCGCCGGCCGCCTACGACCGGCTCCAAGACGTCAAGCTCAGGTACGACGCGGACGACCTGTTCAGGTCGAACCACCCGATCCCCTGCGCGGCGGCCGCCTAGACCTCGAGCGAGTAGTCCACCCACTCCTCGCGCCGGGCGCCCACGCGCTCGTAGACCTTCTGCGCCCTGAGGTTGTCCTTCGCCGTCTGCCATGACAGCCAGCGCGCCCGGCGCCGCTCGCAGTGCTCGCGGCAGGCCTCGATCAGCGCATCGGCGGCGCCGCTGCCGCGGCCCGAGGGGTCGACGAAGAGGTCGTTCATGATCCCGATGCGGGCGGCGCTCAGGGTGGACCAGGCCCAGAAGACCGTGGCAAACCCGATCGCCTTGCCGTCCTGGCGCGCGATCAGCTGGACTCCCTCGCGCTCAGGGTCGGCGACCAGGGCGCGGCACATCAGGAGCAGCTGGTCGTCGGGCGGGGCCACCGCGTAGAAGTCGCAGTAGGCGCGGACCAGCGGCAGCAGCTCCTCGAGGTCCTCCTCGCTGACGGTCGTGATGGCCGGCTCGGCGATCCACGTAGGATCGCAGCCCGTGGCCGACGGCCTCCAGCAGAGCGTCGAGAAGATGAAGGCCGACGGGCTCTCCGACCTGGCCGTCGAGACCTTCGCCAACTATTACCGCCGGCTCGCGGCGGGCGAGCAGGGGATGCTGCCCGAGGACGAGCTCGAGCCGGTCGACGAGCTGCCGGACGCGGAGGAGCTCCCCGAGCCCGATTCGGACGAGCTGCTCGACCGGGCCGTGGTGCTCAAGCTGAACGGCGGTCTCGGCACCAGCATGGGCATGACAGGCCCCAAGTCGCTCCTGGAGGTGAAGGACGGCCTGTCCTTCCTCGACATCACCGTCAGGCAGGTGCTCGAGGAGCGCAAGCGCTCGAACGCGCGGCTGCCGCTGGTGCTCATGCACAGCTTCGCCACCCGCGAGCAATCGCTGAAGGAGCTCGAGCGCTACCCCGAGCTCGAGGTCGACGTGCCGCTCGACTTCGTCCAGGGCAAGGTGCCCAAGCTCCGCGCGGACGACCTGACGCCGGTCGAGTGGCCCGACAACCCGGAGCTCGAGTGGGCGCCGCCCGGCCACGGCGACCTCTACACCTCGCTGGTGGCCTCGGGGATGCTCGAGACGCTGCTCGATCACGGCTACGAGTACGCGTTCGTCGGCAACATCGACAACCTGGGCGCGGTGCTCGAGCCGCGGATCCTGGCCTGGTTCGCCCGCGAGGAGCTGCCCTTCCTGATGGAGACCGCCGTGCGCTCGGAGGCCGACCGCAAGGGCGGCCACGTGGCGCGGCGCCGCGGCGACGGGCTGGTCCTCCGCGAGACCGCCCAGACGCGCGACGAGGACCAGGACGCCTTCCAGGACGTGAACCGTCACCGCTTCTTCAACGCCAACACGATCTGGCTCAACCTGCGCAAGATCGGCGAGGTGATGGAGGAGAGGGACGGGGTACTCGGGCTGCCGATGATCGTCAACCGCAAGACCGTCGACCCCACCGACAAGTCGTCGCCGGACGTGATCCAGCTCGAGGCCGCGATGGGCGCGGCGATCGACGTCTTCGACGGCGCCGCCGCCATCGAGGTGCCGAGGACCCGGTTCGCCCCGGTCAAGACCACGAACGACCTGCTGATGCTTCGCTCCGACGCCTACCTGCTCACCAACGACGCGCGCGTCGAGCTCGCGCCGGAACGCGACTCGCGGCCGCCGTTCATCGACCTCGACTCCGACTACTTCAAGCTCGTGAGCGACTTCGACGAGCGCTTCCGGGCCGGCCCGCCCTCGCTGGTCCGCTGTGAGCGGCTCGAGGTCGAGGGCGACGTCCATTTCGGCGCCGACGTGGTGGTCGAGGGCTCGGTAACGGTCGACGGGCCGCGCGAGATCGAGGACGGCACAACTCTTCGCGGCTGACGGCGCAACTCTGCCCCGCGGCGTGTGTCGGAGGGAACAGGATGCGCCGATGGGCAGTGGTAGCAGCGATCCTGGCACTCGCCGGGGCGGCCGCCGGGCAGGCGAGCAGCTCCCCGAGCGCCGTCAGCGCGGCCAAGGCCAGGCCCAACGTGGTCTTCGTCCTCACCGACGACCTCAGCTGGAACCTCGTCAAGTACATGCCGCACGTGCGGCAGATGCGCCAGAACGGGGTGACCTTCACGCGCTACTTCGTCACCGACTCGCTCTGCTGCCCGTCGCGCTCGTCGATCTTCACGGGCCGCTTCCCGCACAACACCAAGGTCTTCACCAACATGCCGCCGGACGGGGGCTACCAGGTCTTCCACCAGCGGCGTGAGGAGCGCTCCACCTTCGCCACCGCCCTGAGCAAGGCCGGCTACTCGACCGGGTTCATGGGCAAGTACCTCAACGGCTACCAGCCCTCGAGCCTCCTCGTCCCCAACGGCTGGAGCGACTGGCGCGGCGCCGGCAACGGCTATCCCGAGTTCAACTACGACCTGAACGAGAACGGCAAGCTCTTCCACTACGGGAACCAGCCGCAGGACTACCTCACCGACGTCATCGCCGCCAAGGGCCGCGCCTTCATCAACGCCGCCGCTGACGCCCACAAGCCGTTCGCGCTCGAGCTGGCCACGTTCGCGCCGCACTCGCCGTTTACCCCGGCGCCGCGGGACGCGAACGACTTCCCCGGCCTCAAGGCGCCCAAGGGCCCCGCCTACAACGCCCAGGTCACGAACGCCCCGCACTGGCTCGCGAACCACGCGCCGCTGGGGCGGAAGGCCATCGTCCGGACCAATCAGCGCTTCCGCAAGCGCGCCCAGGCCGTCCAGGCGGTCGACGACATGATCGCCGGCATCGAGTTCACCCTCGTCGCTCGCGGCCTCGCCGACAACACCTACATCGTCTTCAGCTCGGACAACGGCTTCCACCTGGGCGAGCACCGGCTGAGGCAGGGCAAGCAGACCGCGTTCGACACCGACATCCGCGTGCCGCTCGTCGTGGTCGGCCCCGGCGTGCCCAAGAACCGCACCGTCCATTCGCTGGCCCAGAACATCGACCTGCGGCCGACCTTCAGCAGGCTCGGCGGGGCCAAGGTTCCGGGCAGCGTCGACGGGCGCAGCCTCGTGTCGTTCATCCACGGCAAGAAGGTCAAGCGCTGGCGCCGGGCGGTTCTCGTCGAGCACCACGGGCCGGACCTCAAGGACGGCGATCCGGACCGCCAGCGCGACAACCCCACCACCTACGAGGCGATCCGGCTGAGCAGGTCCGTCTACGTCGAGTACCGCGGCGGCGATCGCGAGTACTACAACCTCGCGCGCGACCCCAGCGAGCTGCACAACACCTACAACCGCCTCTCGAAGAGCAAGAAGCGCAAGCTCCATCGGATGCTCGTGCGGCTCAAGCGCTGCAAGGGCGCCAAGCGCTGCCTGAAGGCCGCGCGCTAGACGGCCGCGGCGTCCTCGAGGCGCTCCCGGCGCCGCTCCTCCTCCTCGGAGCGGGCCAGCATCTGCACGAACACGGCCACGAGCACGATCACGAACGTGAGCGACTGCTCGACCATCATCAGCGCGCCGCCCACGTTCTGGTCCTCGACCGCCGACAGGCCCCAGATTCGCGGCACGTGCTCGTAGTAGGTGTAGATAGCCGTTCCGGACCAGGTGAGGAAGAGGCCGAGCGCCGCCAGGCCGAACTTCGCGGTGCCGATGTAGGCGAGCGGCCAGAGGCCGGTCATGCGCCGGCGCATCGGGATCGGCTGGATCAGCGGCCACCAGACGGCGACGCCCGCGCTGAAGAACGAGATGTGCTCGAGCAGGTGGACGACGGGGTGCTTGAGCGCCGCGTCGTACATGGCGGGGATGTGCCAGACGTACATCAGCACGAGCCAGGCGACCAGGCCGGTGGCCGGATGCGCGAACCGGCCCAGCTTGCGCTCGATCGCCATCAGGCGGCGCGTGGCCGGGCGAAGCATCACGCGCGAGAGGCTCAGCAGCAGGAGCAGCGGGGCGATGTCGCCCAGGAGCACGTGCTGGAGCATGTGGACCGAGAAGAGGTAGTCCTCGCCGAGACCGTCGATCGGCGAGACCAGGGCGGCGACCAGGGCGAGGATCCCGCCGGCGAACGCGGCCGCCTGGAGGCCGCTCGCGCCGCGCGGGCCCGCCTCCCGGCGCGCGGCCAGCCAGCGCCGCGTGTAGAGGTAGACCAGGAGAGCCAGCGGTGCCAGCGCGGTCGGGTCCCAGTGGAGCTGGGGGTGGTGGGTCACTTGTCACTCACCGCGCGCCGGATTGTCGCAGTGCGCGCTCCGTGTTCCGTTTCCGGGCGGGACGCTGTCCGCGTGATCCTCGACGCCTTTCTGGCGGCCGTCGCGCCGCCGCTCTGCTGGTGCTGCCACTCGCCGGCGCGACTCCGGGAGCCGCTGTGCGCCGGCTGCCGCGCGCGGCTCGGCTGGCTCGGGCAGGCGATGGTCCTGGTCGCGGGTGTTCCCGCGTGGGCTCCGGTCGCCTACGACGGCCCGGCGCGGGAGCTGGTCAAGGGCCTCAAGTTCCGCGGCGCGGCCGGCCTCGCCGACGCCATGGCCGCGCAGGTCGTGGCCGGGGCGCCCGACGGCCTGCTCGAGGGCGCCGCGCTCGTGCCGGTGCCGCTCCACGGGCGCCGCCTGCGGCGGCGGGGCTTCAACCAGGCGGAGCGGCTGGCGCTCGCGATCGCTGCCCGCGCCGGCCTGGAGTGCGCGCCCTGCCTGCGGCGGCTCGGCCCCGCGAAGCCGCAGGTCGGCCGGCCGCGCGCCGAGCGGCTCGAGGCCGTGCGCGAGTCGATCGAGGCGACCAGTGCGGCGCCCCGGCGGGCCATCCTCGTGGACGACGTGATCACCACCGGCGGCACGCTCGCCGCCTGCGCGGCGGCGCTGCGAAACGCGGGCGCCCGCGACGTCGCGGCGGTGGCCTACGCGCGCACGCTGGGCCGCTGAATTCGGCTCGCTTTGCGGGCGGCTCCTCTCTACCATCCAGTGCACCGCCAAAAGCGATCCGAGGAGGGCCGCATGCGCATCGAGACCAAGGGGCGCAACGTGCCGGTGGGGGACGACCTGAGGAAGAGGGTCGACAAGAAGTTCGCGAAGGTGGCACGGCAGGTCTCTCCTTTGGCGGAGCTCGAGGTCGAGCTCCGCGAAGAGCGCAATCCCTCGATCCACGACTCGCAGGTGGCCGAGGTGACGCTGCACCTGAAGGGCGTCACGCTGCGCGCCTGCGAGCGCTCCGACGACATGGGTCACTCGATCAACATGGCCGCCGAGGACGTGGCCCGCCAGGTCAAGCGCCACCGCGACAAGCGCCGCCGGCGGCGCGAGAGCGCGAAGGCCGCCGGGCAGCCCCGGGTCGCGTAGAAGCGCCGCGAACCGGGCCACCGCGGTCGATCTTGGCCCTCCTGGGGCCAAAAGTGACCACGGTGGACGAACTCACGCGATCGGCGCGGGTGTTGGGCCGCCCGCCATACGATCGCGGCGTGAGACGGGCGTTGCTGGTCATCCTCGTTGCGGTCGTTGCGCCGGTGCCCGCCGCGCACGCAGCGTTTCCCGCCACCGAGCCCAACGACCCGCTCTACGACCAGAGCCCGCTGCCCAACGCCACCAACGAGCAGTGGGACCTGGCGAGCCCGGCCGCGGGCTTCGACCGCGGCATCTCCGTCGACCGCGCCTGGCACCTGAGCACGGGCGCCGGCGTCGTGATCGCCGAGATCGACGTGGGCGCGCAACTCGACCATCCGGACCTGCGCGGCCGCTTCACGTCCACCGGCTACGACTTCTACGCGAGGGACAACAACCCGTCCACCGACACCGGCAACTCGCACGGCACCAACGTGGCCGGCGTGCTCGGCGCCAGGGCTAACAACGGGGAGGGCATCGCGGGGATCGCCCCGTCGTCGCGGATCATGGTCCTGCGCACCTCCGACGACATCCTCCACCGCGGCTCGCGGCTGGCCGAGGCGCTGGTCTACGCCGCGGATCACGGCGCAAGAGTGGTGAGCATGAGCCTGGGCGCCGACTCCTTCCCGTCGGGCATGCGCAAGGCCGCCGCCTACGCCGCGCGCAAGGGCGTGGTGATGACGGCCGCCATGGGCAACGAGTTCCACTTCCATCACCACGCGCCGATGGTCTACGACGACGTGATCGGCGTCGGCGGCGTGAACCCCGACACCGCCAACTCGACGGCGCTCAACGGCAACCTGGCCCTCATCGGCAACGACTTCAAGACGCGCGCCCACTACTCCGACTACGGGCCGCACATCGACGTCGTCGCGCCGACGCAGGTGCCCACCACCAACCTCGGCGGCGGCTACCTCATGAACTGGTCCGGCACCAGCGCCGCCAGCCCGCACGTGGCCGGCACGGCGGCGCTGGTTCTCGCGCGCGCCCGCGCGAACGGCCTGACGCTCACGAACGGCGAGGTCACGCAGATCATCCGCATGAGCGCCGACGACCTCACCGACCCGGCCGAGGGCGAGCATCCCGGCTGGGACGAGCTCACCGGCTGGGGCCGGATCAACGCCTACGAGGCCGTCAAGCGCGCCGAGCCGGGCCGGGTGCCGCCGGACACCAACATCACGTCGCCCGACTGGTACGAGCCGGAGCGCGGCCGGTTCGAGGTCCGCGGCATCGTCCACGGGCGCAGCCCCACCCGCTGGGTGCTCGAGCTCGGCCAGGGCGAGGACCCGTCGAGTTGGCGCCGGCTCGCCACAGGGGGAGCCACCGGCAGCCGCGGTCGCCGGATGGCCCGGCTCGACGCCCGCAAGCTCGCGGCGGGCGGCTGGACGCTTCGCCTGCGCTCAACCGACTCGCGCGGCAACCTGGGCGAGGACCACGCCTACTTCCACGTGCTCGGCTCGCAGGGCCTCCAGCGCCGCTTCCCCAAGAAGCTCGGCACCTCCGGCGAGTCCTCGCCCGTGCTCGCCAACCTCACCAAGGCCCCCGGCAAGGAGATCTTGCTCGCCACGAGCGACGGCCGGGTCCGCGCCTGGACCGGTAGCGGCAAGCGGCTCCGCGGCTGGCCGCGCAGCATGAAGCGGCTCGAGGGCAGCGGCCCCGCGGCGCGGCGCATCGGCCCGCTCCGCGCCGGCTTCCTCGCCACCCCGGCGGTGGGGAACATCGTGGGCGGCAAGCGGCCGGAGGTGGTGGCCGCCGGCCTCGACGGCCGCGTCTACGCCTGGACGCCGCGCGGCCGGCGAGTCAAAGGCTTCCCGGTGCGCATCGACCCGCTCGAGCCCGCGGCGCGGGGCGAGCTCGACCGGGCGATCTACGCATCGCCCGCGCTCGCCGACCTGAACGGCGACGGCAAGCTCGACATCGTGGCCGGGGCGGCCGACCAGAAGGTCTACGCCTGGAACGGCCGCGGGCGCCGCCTGAAGGGCTGGCCGGTACTGGCCCGCGACGGCAAGCGCGCCAAGATCCTCTCCTCCCCGGCGATCGGCGACCTCGACGGCGACCACCGCCCCGACGTGGTCGAGGGCACGGGGGAGGGCTACGGCTCGACACCCCTGACAACCGCGCGCGTGTATGCCTGGCGGGCCGACGGCACGCGCCTGCCCGGCTGGCCGGTCAAGCCGCCGGCCCTCGCCGCCGACTCGATCCCGCTGGTGGGCGAGGGCGTGCCCGACTCGCCGGACCTGGCCGACGTCGACGGCGACGGCAGGGACGAGGTCGCGGTCGCCGCCTTCACCGGCCAGCCCGAGCTCTACCGGGGCGATGGCACGCGCATGACCGGGCCCGGCGGCGCGAGCGGCCACTTCCAGGACACGACCGGCATCGCGCTGGGCGCCAACGGAGCCTTCGGCCGCACCCGCCCCGGCGGCCCGCTCCGCTTCTTCAGCGGGCTGGTCAGCTCAGACCTGGTGCTGGCCCAGGAGCAGCCTGCCTCGCGCGTGCACTTCGACCACCTGCTCGGCGGCTGGGACGCGTCATCCGGCCAGCCGCTCCAGGCCTTCCCGCGAGCCGTCGAGGGCTGGACCATCGTCACGGCGCCCGCGATCGCCGACGTGGACGGCGACGGTACCTCCGAGGTCATCCAGGGCGGCAGCGGCAACGTGCTGCACGCCTTCCGGGAGGACGGCTCCGAGCCGGCGGGCTGGCCCAAGCACCCGGGAGGCTGGCTGTTGGCGTCGCCGGCGGTCGGCAACGTCGACCGCGACAGGGCCCGGGAGGTGGTCGCGGCCACCCGCGACGGCTGGCTCTACGTCTGGCAGACCGGGGCTCGTCAGGGCGCCCCCGCGGACTGGCCCAGCTTCCGCCATGACAGCCGCAATTCGGGGCGATTCGGGCCCTGAGCGCCTTGCTACCGTAGCTTCGTGGCCATCATCGACCGGGCCCTGCGCCTCGGCGAGGGCAAGAAGTTCAAGACGTTCGAGAAGAGCGTCGCGCGGATCAACGATTTCGAGCCCGAGCTCGAGCTCGAGAGCGACGAGGAGCTGCGCCAGGGCTACGAGGCCCTGCGCGAGCGCCACCTGAACGGCGAGTCACTCGACGACCTCCTCCCCGAGACCTTCGCGCGCACTCGCGAGGCGGGCAAGCGCACCCTCGGCCAGCGTCACTTCGACGTCCAGCTGATCGGCGGGATGGTGCTGCACGACGGCTCGATCGCCGAGATGAAGACGGGCGAGGGCAAGACCCTCACCGCCACCCTCCCGATCGCCCTGAACGCGCTCAGCGCCCGCGACGAGAACGGCCACCCGGCGGCGGGCAAGGGCATCCACCTCGTCACGGTCAACGACTACCTGGCCCGCCGCGACGCCAACTGGATGAAGCCGATCTACGACATGCTCGGCATCACCGTCGGCGTCATCCAGTCGATGCAGAACGACATCGACAAGCAGGAGGCCTACTCCCGCGACGTCTGTTACGGCACCAACTCCGAGTTCGGCTTCGACTACCTGCGCGACAACCTCGCGGTGGAGGCCGAGCAGAAGGCGCAGCGCGGGCACGGCTACGCGATCGTCGACGAGGTCGACAACATCCTCATCGACGAGGCCCGCACCCCGCTGATCATCTCGGGCCAGCCCGAGCAGGCCGCGGACATCTACTACAAGTTCGCCAAGCTCGCCCCGATGATGGAGCCGGGCAAGAAGCCCGAGGGCTTCGAGGCCAAGTCGAAGGAGTACGAGGCGGACTTCGACTTCGAGCCGGACGAGAAGCACAAGACGGTCGCGGTCACCGAGCGCGGGGTGGACAAGGCCGAGAAGTTCCTCGGTATCGGCA
>DASXBA010000070.1:0-11973 GCA_036406475.1 Thermoleophilaceae bacterium
TGCGCGGGGCCGCCGAGCCAGGCGACCGCCCGCGCGCGCACTCGCTCCGACACCCACGCCGAAGGGATGGTGCCGAGGGGCGGGACGAGCCCCTTGGATGCGACGAGCACCGCGCTGCGCTCGGCCACGGCGGCGCCGATCTGGCCGACGGCCGCCGGCAGCGCCGAGCAGGGCACTGCCAGCACCACGAGGTCAACCGCCGCGAACTCGATGTCGGCGACGGTGCATACGCGGATGGAGCGATCGAGCCCGATACCCGGGAGGTAGCGCTCCTCCTCGCGCGCGCGAGACACCCTGCGCGCCTGAGCGAGCGAGCGGCAGCCGAGCTGCACGTCGAGCCCGGCCCGCGCGAGCAGCACCGCCAGCGCCGTGCCCATCGAGCCGGCGCCCACCACTGCGGCCGTTCGGAGCGGCGGCAGCCCGCCGAGCCACTCCCACTGGAGCTGCACGCAGGGCCAGATTCGCTCCGCCACCTCGCTGGCGAGATCCGGCGACGGGCTGTCCACCCGCGGGAAGGTCAGAGCGCGGCCGAAGCGGAGGCAGACCTTGACCGGCCTGATCCGCATGCCGCGGCTGCGGGCGCGCTCGGTGCCGGTCACCGCGATCGGCACCACCGGCGCGCCGCTTTCGAGCGCCATGCGGCCGACGCCGCGCTTGGGCCTTCCGAGCGAGCCGGATCGAATGCGCGTGCCCTCGGGGAAGATCACCACGGCCTGGCCCCGCTCGAGCAGCTCGAGGGCCGTCTGGACCGACTCCTCGTCCGACTCGCCGCGCCGCACGGGGAAGGCGCCGAGGCAATTGAGGAGCCAGCCCTGGAGCCGGTTGTGGAAGAGCTCCCTCTTCGCGACGAAGTAGATCGGCCGCCGCAGGCATACGCCGATGACGAACGGGTCGAGGAAGCTGCGGTGGTTGGCGGCCAGGATCACCGGCCCGTCCGGGATGTTGCGATGACCCGTGCTGGAGAGCCGGAACCAGAGCCGGATGGCCGGCTCGAGCAGCGCGCGCACGATCCAGTAGACGAGCCCGTTGACCCCGCGGCGCCTCGTGCGCGCGTGGTAACGGGTCAGTGCATCGGCGGCCGTTCCCTCCTCCAGCATCACCGTCTTGCTACCCGGCTCGGGCGGGACCGTTACGCGAGCACGGTACGCTGCGCGGCGTGGAGTGGCAGCGCACTGTCAACGGCGCGCTCGCGGGCGCGGCAGCGGCCTTGCTCTGGGCGGCCCAGCAGCCGCTCGACAAGCGCCTCTTCGGCTCGGACTACGACGACGTCGAGCTGCTCGGCAAGCTCGTGGTGCGCGACTCGTCCTGGCCGCTCGCCGGGCTGGCCCTGCATGTCCAGAACGGGATCTTCTTCGGCGCCGCGTACTCGCAGCTCCGGCCCTTCATCCCCGGCCCGACCGTCAGCCGCGGGATCACAGCCGGCCTGGCCGAGCACATGGCCACCTGGCCGCTCGTCCGCTTCGTAGACCGACACCACCCGGCGCGCCGCGACCTGCCGGCGCTGAGCGGCAATCGCCGCGCCTTCGCCCAGGCCATCTGGCGCCACGCGCTCTTCGGAGCGGTGCTCGGCGAGCTGGAGCGCAGGCTCAACCCGCCGGACGTCTACGAGCCGCCCGAGGTTCCCGTGTCGTCGAACGGCCACGGGAACATCGAGCAGGCCGCGGTGGGCGCGGCCTAGTCGAGCTCCCGCCCCACGGCTGCAAACGCCTCGCGCCGGCTGGCGAAGCCGGCGCAGCGGCGGATCAGCCCGTCGCCGAACCACAAGACGCCGACCCAGCGCAGCTCGAGCGGCAATCCGGACGACGAGCCGTGTCCGGCGATCCTGAGCATGCCTACGACCCAGTCGTCCTCCGCCGCCAGGGGCTCCTGCTCGAAGGTCACGTCCTCGCCGAACGCGTCGAACAGCTCTTGCATCCAGTGGAGAAAGCCCTCCGACCCGACGTACTTCCTGGCCGTGACGGCCGTCGGCACGTTCTCGATCTCGCAGTCGTCTGCGAACAGGCCGTCCGGCACCTCGCGCGCCTGTATCGCGTCGGAAAACCTCTGCGCCAGCTCCAGCCCCTCGGCTCGCATCGCACGAGGAAGCTACCGGCGGGCCTAGACTCGGAGCGCGAGCCCGCCGGAGTAGCTCAGTTGGTAGAGCAGCGCTCTTGTAAAGCGCAGGCCGTCGGTTCGAGTCCGACCTCCGGCTCTGCGCGGCTTAGACGGTCCTGCGGCCTCCGCCCCAGCGACTGCCAAAGCCGAATCCCCCGCTCGGTATGCCTGCCACCAGCACCAGGATCGCTCCGACGATCGCGACGATCGCCGATCCGGTGATCGCGGCCAGAATCAGGTACACGAGCGCCGCCACCAGCACGGTAATGAGTAGTCCAATCACTCCTACCCCTCCTTGAGTTGCTTCCCTCGTGGCGCCCGGATTACCCCGGCGCGTACAGAGGGAAACCGGCACGAGGAGCGCAGCCGGGGCGCTGGCCCGGCGAGCACCGCAGTACGGCCTACAGGGGGACGGCGCGCGAATCCAGGTGCGCGCCCACCTTGCGCTTGACGCGCTGAAGGGCGTTGTCCACCGTCTTCGTGTCGCAGTCGAGGCGCTCCCCGATGAGCTCGTAGGAGTGCCCGTCGAGGTAGAGCGAGAGGACCGCGCTCTCGAGCTCGGACAGCACGCTCGACAGGCAGGCCACCAGGCTGTGGAGCTCCTCGGTGGAGATGACCTGGTTCACCGGGTCGTGAGCGCTCGGCCCCGGGAGCAGCTCGTCGAGGGTGGGGTCGCCGTCGCCGCCGCTGCTGGCCGGCGTCTGCGAGAAGGACACGTACTCGTTGAGCGGGGTGTGCTTGTTGCGGGTCGAGGTCTTGACCGCGGTGATGATCTGGCGCGTGATGCAGAGCTCGGCGAAGTTGCGGAAGCTCGACTCCCGGTCGGAGCGGTAGTCGCGAACGGCCTTGTAGAGCCCGACCAGGCCCTCCTGGATGAGGTCGTCGGCGTCACCGCCGATCAGGAAGTACGAGGACGCCTTGAGGCGGACGAAGCCGAAGTAGCGGCGCACGACCATGTCGTAGGCGTCGGGCTTGCCCTGCTTGGCGAGCGCTATCAGGTAGTGATCATCAAGCTCACCTTCAGCTTGAGACTTTTTGCCCTGTGACCTCGTGGGCGCGGGTGAGGGCGAAGCTGCCATCGATAGCTCCTTTCGGACCGAAGGCCGGTCCTAGAGCTCGGTGACGCACTACCTCCCCTGGCGTCAGGTTTACCCGAAGCCTCCCCCTAAAGGTCGACTTCAGCCTGATCTATCCGCGCGGGAGTATGGGGTAGTTATGGAGCCCTGTCAAGCCGCGGCGCGGGACTGCAAGATCCCGTACACGAGAGCGGCCGCGGCGGCTGAGACATTGAGCGAGCCGACCTTGCCGCGCTGCGGAAGCGCGATCAGCTGGTCGCAGGCATCGGCCACGCGCGCGCGCAGCCCCCGCCCCTCCGATCCGAGCACCAGCACGACGCGGCCCGAGTAGTCGGGCCGGTCGTAGGGCGTGTCGGCGTCCGCGGCCGCTCCGTAGACCCAGGCCTCGGCCTCCTTGGCGGTGCCGAGCCAGTCGGCGAGGTTGCGCACCCGCGCCAGCGGCAGGTGCTCCACCGCTCCCGCCGAGGCCTTGCAGACCGCCGGCGTGACCTCCACCGAGCGGCGCTCGGGGATCACCACCCCGGCCGCGCCGGCAGACTCGGCCACCCGGCAGACCGCGCCGAGATTGTGTGGGTCCTGGACCTGGTCGAGGCAGATGACGAGCGCGTCGTCTGCGGTGAGCAGGGCACTCGCGTCGGCGTACGGGTAGGGCTCGACCTCCGCGCAGATGCCCTGGTGATCGGGCGACCCGCACAGCCGCTCGAGCTCGACGGGGTCGACGCCGTCCTCCTCCGACCAGACGCGCAGGACCCGGCGGCGCCCGCGCTGGGCCTCGCGCACCGGGTTGCGGCCGTAGACGATCAAGCGCGGCGCACGAGCTGCGGACCGTCCGCCGTGTCGCGGACCTCGAAACCCATCTCGGCCAGGCTGTCGCGGAGCTCGTCGGCGCGGGCGTAGTCCCCGGCGGCCCGCGCCTCCTGTCGCTCCCGGGCCAGCCGCTCGGCCTCCTCCCCCGGGCCGTCCTGGGCCTCCGTCAGTCCCTCGAGCCCGAGCGCGTAGAGCAGCTCCGGGAGGCGGCCGGGGCCGAGCTTCTCGCCCGCATCCAGGCGGCGGTTGGCCTCCTGGACCCAGTCGAAGAGCACTGCCCGGGCCGCAGGCGTGTTGAAGTCGTCCGCGAGGGCGTCGAAGAAGCGCTCCGCGTAGTCGTCGAGCTCCGGCGGCGCCGGCGCATCGGGGTCGAGCCGCCTCCACAGGTTCCGGACCCGCTCCACCGACGCGGCGGCGTCGGCGAGCGCCTCCTCGGAGTAGACGAGCGGCTGCCGGTAGTGGCCGCCGGCGAAGTACATGACGAGCCCGTCGCGGCCGTACTCGTCCAGAGCGGCGTGCAGCAGGTGGATGTTGCCCACCGACTTGGCCATCTTCTCCGTGCCCATCTGGACCATGCCGTTGTGCATCCAGACCCGGGCGAGCGGCTTGCCGCGCGCTGCCTCGGTCTGGGCGATCTCGTTCTCGTGATGGGGGAAGACGAGGTCGGAGCCGCCGCCGTGGATCTCGAAGTCGAGGCCGAGGATCCCCTCCGCCATGGCCGAGCATTCGATGTGCCAGCCCGGGCGCCCCTCCCCCCAGGGCGCGTCCCAGGCCGTGTCCTCGTCCTCCTTGCTGGCCTTCCAGAGCGCGAAGTCCTGCGGGCTCTCCTTGAGGGTCGTGGCGTCGTCGCCCTCGCCCTGCTGCATCTCCTCGACCGGCCTGTTCGACAGCTTCCCGTAGCCGTCGAAGCTGGCGACCCGGAAGTAGACGTCGCCGCCCGCGGCATAGGCGTGACCCGAGTCGATCAGGGTCTGGATCAGGTCGACGATCGGGCCGATCGTCTCGCTGGCCTTGGGCTCGGCGTCCGGGCGGCCGAGGCCCAGACGGTCGGTGTCCTCGAAGTAGGCGGCGGTCATCTGCTCCGCGAGCTCCTCGCTCGAGATCCCCTCCTCGCGTGCAGCGTCGTAGATCTTGTCGTTCACGTCGGTGACGTTCTCGACCAGCGTCACCTCGTAGCCCTCGCGCTCGAGGAAGCGCTTGAGCAGGGCGAAGACCACGAACGGCCGCGCGTTGCCCACGTGCACGCGGCTGTAGACCGTGGGGCCGCAGGCGTAGATGCCGACCCGGCCGGGCTCGCGCGGCTCGAGCGTGCGCGGCCCCTTGCTGAGGGTGTCGTGGATGCGTACCTCGCGCACGTCAGGACACCGGCGGCAGGCGATCCGCCCAGGGCCGTTCGGCCTCGATCTGGGCGGACAGCGACAGGAGCGTTCCCTCGGCGTTCGGGCGGCCCACGAGCTGCATGCCGATAGGGAGGCCGTCGTCGCTGGTGCCCGCCGGGATCGAGGCCGCGGGCTGGCCGGTGTGGTTCCAGGGGATGCAGAAGGGATAGGTGCTGCTCATCGAGAGGACGGTCCGCAGCGCCCCGAGGCCCTCCCAGCGGCCGGCCCGGACCGGCGGCCGGACTGCGACCGGGGTGAGCAGCACGTCGTAGTCCTCGAAGATGCCGATCCGCTCGTAGTCCGCAGCGCTCCGCTCGACCGCCGTGCGCACGGCTGAGTCCGGGAAGAGCGACCCGAGCCGGACGAAGCCGCGGCTGCGCCGCTGGAGGCGCTCCGGCCGCGGGAGCGTCCTGCTCTCGGCCGCGATGCCGTTCAGGAAGCGCGCGGTGGCGGCGTTGCCCATCGTGCCGAAGCGGGGGTTCGCCCTCTCCACGCGGTGTCCGAGCGAGCGCAGCAGCTCGGCCGTGTCGTCCAGGACGCGCCGCACCTGGCGGTCGACGACTGCCGGGAGCAGCGGTCGCGCGGAGACCGCGATGCGGAGCTCGCCCGGCGGCCTCGACGCGGCCTCGACGTACGGGCTCTCGGGTGGGGGCGGGGTGTGGGCGTCGCCGTCGGCCGCGCCGGCGACCACGTCGAGCAGCAGCGCCGTGTCGCGGACGAAGCGCGTCTCGAAGCCGCAGACGCTCAGGCCGTGCCAGTGCTCGGCGTCGGGCATGAGGCTCACGCGACCGCGCTGCGGCTTGAGCCCGAAGACGCCGCAGTTGCAGGCGGGGATGCGGATCGAGCCGCCGCCATCGGAGGCCGTGGCCGCGGCCACCAGACCGGCCGCGACGGCCGCGGCGCTGCCGCCGCTCGAGCCGCCCGCGCTGCGATCGGTGTTCCACGGGTTTCGGGTCACGCCGAACGCGGGCCCTTCCGTGTCCCCGATGATCGCCAGCTCCGGCACGTTGGTCTTGCCTACGATCACCGCCCCGGCGACGCGCAGCCGGCGAACGATCTCCGAGTCCTCCGCGGCCGGACCCCCGTGGGCGGCGGTGCCGTGCGCGGTGATCTCGCCGGCCACGTCCTGGTTGTCCTTGATCGCCATCGGCACGCCGAGGAGCGGGCGCTCCTCACCCGCGCCGCGGCGGGCGTCGGCCTGGTCCGCGTCCGCCAGGGCGCGCTCGGGCATCAGCAGCCGGAAGGCGTTCAGCTCGGGCTGGATCCGGGCGATCCGCTCGAGGTAGAGCTCCACCAGCTCACGCGAGCTGACCTCGCCCGAGCGGATCAGCTCCGCCTGCCGGGCGACGCCCGCGAATGCGAGCGACTCGTCCATCAGTCTCCTCTCTCCACGGTGGAGACGGCCAGTGCCGCCACCCCCTCGCCTCGGCCGACGAAGCCCATGCCCTCGCCGGTCGAGAACTTGACGTTCACCTCCAGCGGGGCGAGCCCCACCGCCTCGGCGAGCCGCGCGCGCATCTCGTCGCGGTGCGGCCCGAGCTTGGGCGCCTCGCAGACCACGGTGGCGTCCATGTGCCGGATCGTCCAGCCGTGCTCGTCCAGGAAGCCGGCCACCTCGCGCAGCAGCTCGATGCTGTCCGCGTCGCGCCAGCGCTCGTCCGTGTCGGGGTAGTGCTGGCCGATGTCGCCGAGCCCCGCCGCCCCGAGCAGGGCGTCGATCAGGGCGTGGGCGAGCACGTCGGCATCGGAGTGGCCGGCAAGGCCTCGCTCAGACTCCGGTATCTCGACGCCGCCGAGCACCAGCCGGCGGCCCTCCTCGAGCCGGTGGGAGTCCCAGCCGATCCCGGCACGCGTGCTCATCCCAGCTTCTCCATGCGCCGCGATCGGCGATCGAAGACCGCGATCTCCTCCACTCCGATGTCGGCCAGCCACTCCACCGCGCGCTCATATTCCCAGCCGAGGTGCTCCGCGGTGTGCGCGTCGCTCGACAGCGCCACCGGCCGCCCGACCTCGAGACAGAGCTCGAGGAAGCCCCGCGCGGGGTAGATCTCGCCGACCGGCTTGCGCAATCCCGCGGTCGAGACCTCGATCGCCACGTCCGATTGCTCGATTCCCTCCATCGCGCGCTCGTAGAAGCGGCGCAGATCGCCGCCGGGGAGCGGTGCGGCGTGGCCCCAGATCTTCACGTAGTCCGGGTGAGAGAGGATGTCGAACAGCCCGCTGCGGGCGGCCTCGCCCAGCGTCTCGAAATAGCGCGCCCAGACCTCCTCGGGGTCGTTCGAGCGCCAGATGTCGAACTCCGCCCACTGGCCCTCCTTGAGGTCGAGGGCCTCGTCGCGGAGGAAGTGGAGCGAGCCGAGCACGTAGTCCCAGTCGCGGCCGCCGAGCAGCTCCGCGGTTTCCTCCTCCTTGCCCGGTAGATAGTCCGCCTCGATCCCCAGCTTGAGGTCGGTCTCCGCGCGGACGAACTCGCAGTAGGCGTCGATGTCGTCCTCCGCCCAGTGGCGATACCACGGGTGCTGCCACACCTCGAGGGCCTGGACGAAGCGGTGGATGTGCTCCGCCACGCCGAGCTCGGCGATGCCGCGCCCGGAAGCCGCCTCGCGGTAGCTCTCCGCGTTCGCCCGGGTGAAATAGCGCTCGGCGGTCGTCCCGTCCTCGTCCGGGCGGAGGTGGACGTGGTAGTCCGTGAGCATCAGGCCCGGTCGGCGAGGAGCGCCGCGGCCACGCGCAGGTCCGACTCGGTGGTGACCTTCATGTTCTGCGGCGGCGCCTCCACCACGTGCACCGTGCCGCCGATCTCCTCCACGAGCGAGGCGTCGTCGGTGGCGGCGGCGAGAGCGGTCGGATCCCGGTCGAGCGCCTGCCGGAGCACGTCGGCGCGGAAGACCTGGGGGGTCTGGATCCGCCACAACGAGGATCTGTCGAGCGTATGCATGACCCGCCCGTCCGGAGCGGCCTCCTTGACCGTGTCGGTCATGGGAGCGGCCGCGATGGCTCCGTCCACACCCGGCCCGAGCGCATCGATGCAGCGCCGGACGAGATCGGGCGTGACCAAAGGCCGTGCCGCGTCGTGAACCACATAGACCGTCGCCTCGGGCTCGGCCAGCACCGCATTGCGAACAGAGGCCGAACGAGAATCTCCCCCAGCCACTAGCGACCAGCGACTAGCGACTTCGTGATCCGGCGGCGCCGCGACAACCACGCGCTCACAACCCTCGGACAACGCCTCGAAGCTCCACTCCACCATCGGCCGGCCGGCCAGAACGACGAACGCCTTGGGCCGATCGGCTCCAAGGCGTTCGCCGCTGCCGCCGGCGGCAATGATGCCGACGACGGACATCAGTTCGGCTAGGCGGTCGCTGCCGCTGCTCCGTTGCGGCTCTCGTGTGCGTCCGAGATGAGCTCTTCGAGATGGCCCTCGGCCTCGTCCTCCTCCATCTCGAGCGCGTACATCAGCTCGGAGGCGAGGATCTTCTTGGCCCGGGTGTACATCTGCTTCTCCCCGGTGGAGAGGCCCTTCTCGGTCTCCCGGATCGCGAGGTTGCGGACCACCTCGGCCAGCTCGTACACGTCACCGGTCTTGATCTTCTCGCGGTTGTGCTTGAAGCGCCGGTTCCAGTTCTTCGGCATCTGGCTGACGTCGTCGCGGAGGACCGAGAGCACCTTCGCCACTGCTTCCTCCCCGATCACGCGCCGCAGCCCGGCCCGGTCTGCGTTCTCGCACGGAACCATGACCGTCATGTCGTTGTGGAGGATCTTGATCGTGAGGTACTCGCGCCTCTCGCCGAGGATCTCCTTCTTTTCCTTCTTCAGGACCTTGCCCGCCCCGTGGTGGGGGTAGACCACGTGATCGCCCACCTTGTAGACGGTGGGCTCGCGGTCAATATCGAGGTCCATCTCCGTGTCTGGCTCCATCACCGTGTCGCTAATGGGTGTTCCCTCCTAGAGATTCGTCAGCGGCGCGGGACGCCGGCTTGCTGATCAGGTTTGCAGATAACGATCCACGAGGTTGATCTCCTGTAGACGCCGAAGGCCCTCGCGGATGTCCTTCGCGCGCATGTCGCCGACCCCGTCCACGGACTCCAGCTCCGGGTCGGTGGCGGCGAGGATCTCGTCCAGTCCCTTGAACTCGTCGACGATGCTCTGGACCACCAGCCTGGGCAGGCGCGGGATGCGCCCCAGGATCCGGTAGCCCCGCGGCGAGACGGGGTGGTCGAGGGTGTTGAGCTTGCGGTCGTAGCCGAGCAGCTCGGCGAGCCGACCGAAGTCCAGAAGGTCCTGATGCGGCAGGCGGGCCAGGGAGTCGAGGACCATCGCGAAGTTCTCCTCCGACGGCTCCACGATGTAGTCCCGGACGAGCGCCGACTTGTCGGCGGCCACGCCCACCATGGTCTCCTCCAGCTGCATCTCGATCAGGCGCCCCTCGGCGCCCAGCTCGACGATGTAGCGCTCGATCTCTACCGCCATGCGCGTGACGAGCTCGGAGCGCTGGAGCACCGTGAGCACGTCGTGCAGGGTCACGCCGCCCTCGAACTCGAGAGCGGTGAGACGGGTCGAGACCTGGTCCAGCCGCGAGCGGTACTTGTCGAGGGTGGCCAGCGCCTGGTTGGCCTTGGCCAGCACCACCGGGATGTCCTCGAGGATGTACTTGGCACCGTCGAGGTAGAGGCTGACGATGCCCCGGCTTTGCGCGATGGCGATCACGAGCGCGTCGGTCTGCTTCGAGACGCGCTCCGCCGTGCGGTGCCGGGTGCCGGTCTCGAGCGACAGGATCGTCGGGTCCGGCATCAGCTGGACGTTGGCCCAGAGGATCTTGGTGCCGTTGGCGCTGAGCAGCAGGGCCCCGTCCATCTTCGCGAGCTGGTAGAGCATCGGCGGGGTGTAGTCGACGTCGAGCTTCACTCCGCCCGACAGGAGGAAGCTCAGCTCCTCCGACTCGCCGATGCAGATCAGGGCGCCCGTTTGGGCCTGGACGATGTTGTCGAGGCCCTCGCGGATGGCCGTCCCGGGGGCGACCATCTCCAATGCCCGGACCAGCCGGGGTTCCTGCCGAGCTTCGAGCTCTGCGACGTCATCCCCGGCGTACGGCATCGCCACCGATTGTACGCGAAAGGTCCCGTAAATGCGCCGTTTTAGGCTCTAGGAAGCGATTTTTAGGTCACGCGGCGCGCGCCCGCGAACCGCGCAAACCCGCCGCCAGAGCGGCTCTCAGGCCATCGGCGGAGCCCGGGTGCAAGACGTCGGACAGGCCGAACTTGCGAGCCTCCGCGAGCCGCCGGTCGGGGTGGGCGACGTGCCGGACCTCGCCCGTGAGGCCGAGCTCGCCGAAGGCCGCCAGCGGCGCCCCCGCCGGCTCCACGCCGCGGGCCGCCGAGGCGATGGCCAGGGCCACGGCGAGGTCTGCCCCCGGCTCGTCGACCCGCACCCCGCCGGCTACGGAGACGAAGACGTCGCTCGAGCCGAGCGAGACTCCCCCATGCCGGGTGAGCACCGCGAGCACCAGCGCCAGCCGGTTGCGGTCGACGCCGTTGGCCACCCGCCGCGGCGGGACGAGCTCCGTGGGCGCGACCAGCGCCTGGACCTCGACCAAGAGCGGCCGCGAGCCCTCCATGGCGCAGAGCACGACCGAGCCGGGGCCGCGGGTGGCCTCCGAGACGAACCGCCGCGAGGCGTCCTCGACCTCCGCGAGTCCCTCCTCCCGCATCTCGAACACCCCGGTCTCGTTGGTGGAGCCGAAGCGGTTCTTCAGGGCGCGGAGGGTGCGGTAGGTGCGCTCGCGCTCACCCTCGAAGCTCAGCACGCAGTCGACCAGGTGCTCGAGTACCCGCGGGCCGGCGAGCGACCCCTCCTTGGTCACGTGGCCCACGAGCACGATCGCGATGCCGCGCGCCTTGGCCAGGCGCATCAGCCGGCCGGCGACCTCGCGGACCTGGCCGACCGACCCGGGCGAGCCGCTCAGGGCGGGGTCGTAGAGGACCTGGACGGAGTCGACCACGCACACCTCCGGCCGCTCCGCCTCGATCGTGGCGATCACGCTGTCCGCGTCCGTCTCAGCCACCACGGGCACCTTCAGGGCAGCCGCTCCCAGCCGCTCCGCGCGCAGCCGCACCTGGGCGGCCGACTCCTCGCCGGAGACGTAGAGCACCCTTCGGCCGGCGGCGGCCAGGTTGCCGAGCGCGGTGCTGGTGATGGTGGATTTGCCGATCCCGGGCGAGCCGCCGATCAAGACGAGCGAGCCGGGGACGAGCCCGCCGCCCAGCACGCGGTCGAGCTCGCCGATGGCGGTCGTGAGGCGCTCCACGGCCGGCGCCTGCACGTCCTGAAGCGGAACGGGCCTCAGCGCCTTGCCGGCCCTCCGCGTGGGGCCCGACGCCGCGGCCCGTGCCTCCTCGACGATCGTGTTCCACTCGCCGCAGCCAGGGCAGCGGCCGTGCCACTTGGGCGTCTCCTGGCCGCAGGCGGAGCAGGCGAACACGGTCGCGGAACGAGCCATCCACCGAGGCTAAGCGCCGGGGTGGACGGTCTCGCCCCCGGGCCTGAAAGAAAGGGGACGGGGCCTTTTTTTTCAGGCGGGCGGTGGCCGCTCCGGGCTCGTGCTCGGTGAAAGAAAGGGG
>DASXBA010000071.1:0-49746 GCA_036406475.1 Thermoleophilaceae bacterium
TTGTACGGCCCCTCAACCGGCACGCCGATGTAGGCGGCCTGCTCCGGCGAGAGCTCCGTGAGGCGCGCGCCCAGCGCGTCCAGGTGCAGCCGGGCGACCTTCTCGTCGAGGTGCTTCGGCAGCACGTAGACCTGCTTCTCGTAGTCGTCGTTCTTCGTGAACAGCTCGACCTGGGCGATCGTCTGGTTCGTGAACGAGTTCGACATCACGAAGCTCGGGTGGCCGGTGGCGTTGCCGAGGTTGAGCAGGCGGCCCTCCGAGAGGACGAGGATCGAGTGGCCGTCGCTGAAGCGCCACTCGTCGACCTGCGGCTTGATGTTGATCCGCTCGATGCCCGAGGTGCGCTCGAGGCCGGCCATGTCGATCTCGTTGTCGAAGTGGCCGATGTTGCCGACGATCGCCTGGTGCTTCATCCGGGCCATGTGGTCCGCGGTGATGATGTCGCGGTTGCCGGTGGCGGTCACGAAGATGTCGGCCGTCTCGACGACGTCCTCGAGCGTCACCACCTGGTAGCCGTCCATCGCGGCCTGGAGCGCGCAGATCGGGTCGATCTCCGTGACCAGTACCCGGGCGCCCTGGCCGCGGAGCGAGTCGCAGCAGCCCTTGCCGACGTCGCCGTAGCCGCAGATGACCGCGGTCTTGCCGCCGATCATCACGTCGGTGCCGCGGTTGATGCCGTCGACGAGCGAGTGGCGGCAGCCGTAGAGGTTGTCGAACTTCGACTTGGTGACCGAGTCGTTGACGTTGATCGCCGGGAAGAGCAGGTCGCCCTTCTCCTGCATCTCGTAGAGCCGGTGCACGCCGGTCGTGGTCTCCTCGGTCACGCCCTGGATGCCCTCGCCCATGCGCGTCCACTTCTGCGAGTCGCGCTCCTGGGCGGCCGTGAGCAGCCGCAGGAAGACCTGGAACTCCTCCGAGTCGGCCCCCTCGGGGTCCGGCACGGCGCCGGCGCGCTCGAACTCGGCGCCCTTGTGCACCAGCATCGTCGCGTCGCCGCCGTCGTCGAGGATCATGTTCGGCCCGCCGTTCTCGGCGTCGGGCCACGTGAGCGCCTGCTCGGTGCACCACCAGTACTCCTCGAGCGTCTCGCCCTTCCAGGCGAACACCGGAACGCCGGCCTTGGCGATCGCCGCGGCCGCGTGGTCCTGGGTGGAGAAGATGTTGCAGCTGGCCCAGCGGACGTCGGCGCCGAGCGCGACGAGCGTCTCGATCAGCACGGCGGTCTGGATCGTCATGTGGAGCGAGCCCATGACGCGCGCGCCCTTGAGCGGCTGCTGCGGGCCGTACTCCTCGCGCATGGCCATCAGGCCGGGCATCTCGTGCTCGGCCAGGGTGATCTCCTTGCGGCCGTAGTCGGCGAGCGCGAGGTCGGCGACCTTGAAGTCCTCGGTGGGCTTGGTCTCGATGCTCATGCGGCGGTCTTCTCCTTTGGCGATGTCGGCGGTTCGGCGGCGGCGGCGAGCAGGCGCTGGTGCTTCTCCTGCTCCCATCGCAGCCAGTCGTCGGAGGCGACGCCCTCGGGCGGTGCCGGCCGGGCCTCGAACCAGTCGTCGAGGGCCGTGCCGAGCTCCGACTCGGAGGTCATCCGGCGTGCGAAGGCGACGTCGGACAGCGCGCAGTCGAACCGGGCCAGCAGCTCGCGCAGCGTGCGCAGGCGCTGCAGCTCGCCCGGTCCGTAGACGCGATAACCCGAGGCGGTCCTGCCCACCTCGACCAGGCCCGCGCCCTCTATGTAGCGCAGCATTCGAGGCGACCAGCCGGTCGTCTCGGCGGCTTCCTGGATGGTGAGCCCCTCCATACGGGGCCAACCTTACCAAGATCGTGTCAAGGTTGGGTCCGGGCCCCGATGCCCTACGCGAGGGCCGACTTGAAGCGGTCTATGGCCTCCACCGGGGTGGGATCGACCCCGTCGAGCGCCGCAACGTAGACGCTCACCAGGTCGCCGAGGAGCACCAGCGCCAGCACACGCTCGAGACGGCTGTCGCCCTCCACCTCGATTCGCTCCGTGGGGGCACCCGCGTCGTCGAGCACCTTGGCCGTGAGCTCGATCCGCTCGCGGATGCGCGGATGCTGGTCCGGGTCCTCGAGGAAGACTCCGGCGAGGTTGCCGGCGCCGTCCCAGCCGCAGATCTCGTTGTGGTTTGCCTCGGGGAGCACCGAGGCGAACGCCGCCGTCTTGGCGTTCTCGTTGAGCTGGCTCTTCCAGCGCCGCGCCGGGGCCATGGTCGGGTCGGACCCGTGGATCACCGGCACCGCGCCGTGCAGGACGTGCGCCAGGCGCTTGGCGAGCGAGTCGTCGCCTGCATCCGGCCCCCACTCCTCGCCCAGCCGGCGGAGCAGCACCGCGGTGGCGTCGATCTCCGTGTGCAGGCCCGGAGCGGCGCCGCTGAGGGCGGCGCACTCGAGCGCGGCAAGCGTCATGTAGACGACCGCGGCGCGCGGCTGCATCCCCGAGGGGACGCCGATGACCGGCACATCCTCCTCGCGCGCCGCCTCCGCGAGCTTGCCTCCGGTGGTGACCGCCACCCGCGCCGCGCCGATGATTCCGGCGGCCTCGAAGCAGGCGAGCGTCTCCTCGGTGTCGCCGGAGTAGCTGGCGCAGAGGACGAGGGCGTCCTCGCCGGTCCAGGGGTCGAGGCCGTAGCCCCTGATCGTCCTGATCGGGCGCGTGGCGCGGTCGCCGAGGGCCGCCGCGGCGAGGTCGCCGCCGATCGCAGAGCCGCCCATGCCGCAGATCACGAGGCCGCCGGGGGCCTCGCGCTTGCGCAGGTCGGCGGACTGGACGCGCCAGAGAGCGTCGGCCAGCTGCTCGGACTGCGCCAGGACGTCGTCGACCATCCCTGCCGGATCGATCTCGCGCAACCCGCCTCTCGTCAAATCGCTCATCGCGCCACCCCCTCCGGCCCGCCGCGTGGGGCGACCCTCGCATCCTCCTCCACACGCTCGCCCGCCGCGATCGATGCGCCCGGGTCGAGCCGCGCCCGCTCACCGATCAGAGCGCCTTCGCCGATCTCGGCGCGGGCCCCGATCATGGCGCCCGGCTCGATGCGTGCCCGCTCGCCGACGCGCACGCCCTCTCCCAGCACGCTCTCCCGAATGGTCGCGTCGGCGCCCACGAGCACGCGATCATGCAGCACCGAGCGTTCGACCGTCGCGTCGGTGCCCACCGAGCAGTGCCGGCCGAGCACGCTCTGCGGACCGACGTGGGCGCCGCTCACGAGGCAGCCCTCGTAGACGAGCGAGCCGGTCTCGTCGCGCGGCGGCAGCGTGGAGTCGACGCGCCCGCCCAAGAGGTCCCAGGTCGCCTCGAGGTAGCGGTCCGGAGCACCGATGTCGATCCAGTAGCCGTCGCCCGGCCATCCGTACAGCCCGTCGCCGACCAGCCTGGGGAAGACCTCGCGCTCGAACGACACCGCGCGTCCGGGCTCGATCGTCTCGATCACCTCGCGCTCGACGACGTAGGCGCCGGCGTTGATCCGCCTGGTGGGGACGGGCTCGTCGGTCTTCTCGAGGAAGGCCTCGACGCGGCCCTCGTCGTCGGTGGGAACCACGCCGTAGCTCGACACGTCCTCGACCTCGACGAGGGCGAGCGTCACCCGCGCGCCCGTCCGCTCGTGCTGCGCCATCTCGGCGCTCACGTCCATGCCGGTGAGCACGTCGCCGTTCAGCACGAGGATGCGGTCGCCGAGAAGGCCCTCGTCGAGCGCCAGCCGCACCGGCCCCGCCGTGCCGAGCGGCTCCTTCTCGATCACGTAGCGGAGGCGCATGCCCTCGTAGATATCGCCGAGCACCCGGCGGACGCCGTCCGACATGAAGCCGCAGGAGAGCACAACCTCCTCCACCCCGTGGCCGCGGAGCCAGTCGAGCATGAACGACAGGAACGGGCGTCCGGCGAGCGGCATCACCGGCTTAGGGGTGGTGTAGGTGAGCGGCCTGAGCCTCGTGCCCTCGCCGCCCGCGAGGACCAGAGCTTGCATCGTCAGGCCTACCTGCCGACGCCCTCGTAGGTGAAGCCGGCGCTCTCGAGCGCGTCGCGGTCGAGGAAGTTGCGGCCGTCGACCACGAGCTGCTTGCGCATCCTGTCCTTGACATCGCCCCAGTCGAGGTCCTGGAACTCCGGCCATTCGGTGACGAGCACGACGGCGTCGGCGCCGTCGACCGCGTCGAGGGCCGAGGCGCAGATGCGGGCGTCGCCCAGGAAGTCCCGTGCCCGCGCGCTGGCCACCGGGTCGTAGACGCGCACGTTGGCGCCCTCCCCCTGGAGCCGGCCGGCGAGGACCAGGCTGGTCGCCTCGCGCACGTCGTCCGTGTCGGGCTTGAAGGCCACGCCCAGCAGCGCGATCTCCTTGCCCACCAGCGAGCCCAGGTGCTTCTGGAGCTTGCCGATGGTGCGCCGTTTCTGGAGCTCATTGACCTCGATGACGGCCGTGAGCAGCTGGAAGTGGTAGCCGGTGTTGCCGGCGAGCTGTTTGAGGGCCTGGACGTCTTTGGGGAAGCAGTTGTGCGTGACCAGCCCGCCGCTGGTCACGAAGGTATGGGCGGCCGGGACCTCTAGCGAGTAGACGGCACCAGAGAAGGGGGTGTGCCGCTTCGAAACGATCCGGACCCACGCGGCATCGTCACCAAAGCGCCGGTAGCCGGTGGGGGCGATCCGCTTCGTCTGCCGAGCGAGCGACCCCAGCACCCCAGCGCGATCCCTCGCGGGTACCAACTCGATCGCGCGCTCCACCTGCTCGGCGCCGCTGATCCGCAACCAATGGGTGTCTTTCGTCGACTTGGCCGTCCTCCCGACACGCTGGGAGGCAACGACGCCGAGGGCGCCGAGTAGCCGCAGGATGCCATCCGCAAGCTCACCGCTGGCGGTCCCGAGTTCGATGACCACGCTCGGCCCACCACGAACAAGTGACCAGGAGCCGTCGCCCTCGAAGAGGCCAGATAGCAACGCCCACTTGTCCCGCTCGCTGCGGTCCCAGATGAGGTCGGGGAGCCGCTGCTCGTAACAGTTCCGGCCCAGCCCAAGGACGCGATGCCACCAGGCGCCCAGGAGTCGCGACGAGATCGTGACGACCCGAGAAGTTGCAGAGTCGCGGACTCGGGCTTCTACCCCGTGGCGCGACCAGTACCCGACGACTTCGTCGACGAGGTGCTCCTCCGCGCTTGGATGGAACGACCATGAGATTCGGTGGCGAACCCCGCTCCGGCCACCCTCCGTCGAGAGGTGGCCCTCGGCGAGATAGAGACCGACGACGCGCCAGAACGCCGGGCCGAGCTGGAGCTCGCTCTTGACGTATTGACCGTTGCGGACGGTGCTCAGGCACAGCGAGGAGGCTGGAAGCTCAGCCCGCTCGACCTCGTCCATGCGCAGGGTGCCGGTCCGCTTCACGTCGCCTGTCCGCTGTGCCGCGGACCGGGACGATGAAAAGATCGACCGCCGCTCACCGATCGGCCGGCCGACCACAGCCGCAATCCTTTCGGCGCCGACGCGAGCGATCACCTGGGAGCTCTCCAGCCCTGCGGCCTCCACGGCGGGGACCAGAGAAGCGAGACCTCCCTCATCGGCGCTGCCGGTCAACCGCTGCGCCACGGGAAGCCAGTCCGACTCGGTCAGGGCCGCGGCGTCTCTGACGACCGGCTCGGAGTCGACTCCGTCCCCCACCACCCACGGGTGGTCTGGGGTGCACCGGATCCTGCGGCCCATCTTGGTTCGTAGCTCGACAAGCTCGCCGTCGAAATCCCGCCGAGTTGCAGCCGCGACGGGCATGAAGCGCTGCTCGTGGAGCTCCTCGACCCATGCCAGCACCTCGAGCGAGCCAGGCTCGATGAGCCCGCCCTCGTCATCGCTCTCTTCGCCAAGGCGGATCCAGAGATCTTCAAGCGTCAGGAGCAGCGGACGACCGTGGTGGCGCACCAAGACGGTCTCGTCGCCCGGCAAGCAGCTGCCGCCATACCCCAACCCCGCCTTCAGGAACTTCGGGCCGATGCGCTCGTCGAGGCCCATGCCGCGGGCAACCTCCTCCACATCCGCGCCGAGGTCCTCGGAGACGTTGGCGATCTCGTTGATGAACGAGATCTTGGTGGCGAGGAAGGCGTTGGAGGCGAGCTTGATCATCTCCGCGCTCGCCACGTCGGTGCGTACGACCTCGGCCTCCAATGGCGCGTAGAGCCCGGCGACGCGCCCCGCGAACTCGTCCGAGTCCTCGTCGGCGCCCACGACGACGCGGTCGGGCTTCATGAAGTCCTCCACCGCGCTGCCCTCTTTGAGGAACTCCGGGTTCGAGACGTAGGCGATGCCCTGACGCCGGCGCTTGATCGAGCGGCCGGTCCCGACGGGCACCGTGCTCTTCATCACGAGCGCGTGCTCGTTCGACGAGCCGAGGCTCTCGATCACGGCGTCGACGCGGGAGAGGTCGGCGTCGCCCGAGTAGGTCGGCGGGGTGTCGACGCAGCAGAAGAGGAGCTTGGCCTTTTCGAGCGTCTCGTCCATGTCGGTCGTGAAGTGGAGCCGCTCGGCGTTCTTCGTCACGAGCTCCGTCAGACCCGGCTCGTGGATGCTCACCTCGCCGCGGCTAAGCGACTCGACCTTCTCCGGAACGATGTCGCGGGCGTAGACCTCGTGGCCGAGCTCGGCGAAGCAGGCGGCCGTGACGAGGCCGACCCAGCCGACGCCGATTACTCCGATCGGTTCGTTCTCCGCCATGCGGCCGAGGAGGCTAGAGCTTCCGCGCGGTGCGGGCTATCGCGAGCATCTGTTTCTCGGACAGCGACTGGAGCAGCGTGTTGGAGACGTAGTAGACGGCCTTGCGGGTCCGCCACGCCACCAGTCGCAGGCGGTCGCCGTCGTAGTGAAGCTCGTACTTGCGGCCGCGGATCGTCCTGATCTCGGTCGGGTCGTCGAGGATGGGCGGGTTTCGCCAGGTCAGGCCCTGGAGGCCGTAGTACTCGCCGATCAGGCCGCGCTTGATCACCATCCGGTAGGCGCCGTAGGTCTTGCCGTTCGGGCCGCGGATCTTGTAGACGCGCGGCGGGCCGGCGAACAGCGAGCCCTGCGTGCGCACCGTCGGGTAGTAGACCGGGAGGCTGCCGCCCGCGCCCGCCTGCACGGCCGCAACCGCCTGCTCCTTGCCCGCGTCCGGCGCCTTCTCGAGCCCGAGGTCGCCGCTCTCCTTCTTGTGGTGGCGGCGCGGGCCGCGCGGGCCCGGCGTGTCGCGGACGCCGAGGAAGTCGCTGACGAGCTTCTGCACCGTGGCGTTGCTGGCGGTGACGTAGCTGGGGATGTTCTGCTCCTCGCTGCCCGACGTGATCTGGCCCTCGAAGTGGATCTCGCGGATCGGCTGGCCGACCGAGAAGACAGCGAGCTTGAGCAGGCGCAGCACCTCCGAGCGGCCGCGGATGTCGGAGGTCGTGTACTTGCCGAAGATCTTGATCAGCCGGTCGCGCTTGCCGACCAGGCCGCCGACGCCGATCTGCTGCTTGGCCTGGCGCAGGAAGTCCTGCTGGCGGGCGGAGCGGACGAGGTCGGTGTCCTCGTGGCGGAAGCGCACGTACTGGAGCGCCTTGCGGCCGCACATCCGCTGGTAGCCGGCGGGCACGTTGATGTAGGCGAAGGAGGCGGTGTTGTTGTAGTAGCGGCGGTCGACGTCGGCGTAGACGCAGCCGATCGCGTTCACGCCCTCGTAGAAGCCGCTGAAGTCGATGTTGATGACGTGGTTGATCGACAGCCCGGTGAGCCGCTTGACGGTCCTCAGGGTGAGCTTGGGGCCGCCGATGTCGTAGGCCGCGTTGATCTTGTCCGTGCCGTGGCCCGGGATCTGGACCTTGAGGTCGCGCGGCAGCGACATCATCGCCGTGGCCTTCTTCGACGGGTCGAGGCGCATGAGGATGATCGTGTCCGAGCGGCCGCCGGCCGCGCCCTGGGTGTTGTCCTTGGGCCGCCGGTCCGAGCCGAGGATCATCAGCGTCTGCGGCTTGCCGGGGTCGCTCTGGGCGAGCTCGTTGCCGAGCACGAGCGGCTTGTGGATGTCGAGCGCCTTGGTGATCTTGTCGACCTCGTGGAAGGCCGCCACGGCGGTCGCGCCCGCGGAGGCGAAGATGAGGAGCGCGGCGCCCAGCAGCAGCCGCTTGAAGATGCCCGGCCCGCCGTCCTCGAAGGGAGTCATCCGGCGATCCTCAGGTGCTTGTCGTCGCCGCCGCTCAGCCGCTCCGGCAGCCGCTGGACGAACTCGACGAGCGAGCGCCGGTAGAGGTCGAGCGACTCGATCGAGACCCACTCCTCCGGGCCGTGGTGACCGTCCCCCGTCGGCCCGAACTCGACGGCGGGGATGCCGACGTTGATGAAGCTCACCGCGTCGGAGGCGCCGTGGCGACCGACCGAGATGCGCTCCTTGCGCGGAGCCACGTCGGAGACCGCGGCGCCGAGGGCCTGGACGAAGGGGTTGGCCCGGTCCACGATCACCGGGGCGCGGTGGAAGACCTTGACCACCTCGGCATCGGGCAGCTCGCGGGTCGCGTCGAGGATCTCCTCCGGGTTCTGTCCGGGCAGGTAGCGGATGTCGACGTCGATCGCGCAGGCGTCGGGGACCTTGTTGAGCGCGTCGCCGCCGAGGATGCGACCGAGGTTGATCGACGGCCGGTCGAACAGGTCGGACGACTCGCGCGCGAAGGGCAGCGACTCGATGCCGCGGAAGACGTCGATCGCCTTCAGCACCGCGTTGTCGCCCACCCAGGGCGTAGAGCCGTGGGCGGAGCGGCCGGTGACCTCGATCCGCATCGCGAGCACGCCCTTGGCCTCGACGCCGATGTGGAGGTCGGTGGGCTCGCCCGTGACCGCGAAGTCGCCGGTGTAGCCGCGCTCGACGAGCTCGTCGGAGGCGCGGTTCTCCTCGTCCTCGGACTCCTCGTCGGAGACGCAGACGAAGTGGACGCGGACGCGGTCCTGGTCGGCGAGCTCGCGGACGGCGCACATCATCCCCGCGAGGCCGCCCTTCATGTCGTAGGAGCCGCGGCCGTAGAGCCGGTCGCCGGCCACCCGCGGGCTGAACTGCTCGGGCCGCCCGGGCACGACGTCCAGGTGGCCGTGGAGGACCACGGTGGGCCCGCTGCCCGCGCCGACTGTCGCGGCGATCAGCGGGCGCCCGCTGTGAAGCGTCCCGTTCACCTCCACGTCCCGCGCCTCCAGCCAGCCCTTGATGAAGCCCGCGGCGCTCTGCATGCCGTCGAGGGTGGACGTGTCGTAGGTGATCAGGCGCTCGGTGAGAGCGCGCTCATCCATCCGGGCGGAGGATAGTGCGCAACTCGGCGACCTCTCGCTCCAGGCGCTCGACGCGCTGCTCGAGCGGGTCCGGCTCGGCCGGGGCCGCTGCGGCCACGGGGGTCGTGGGCGGGTCGTCGCCGTCCCGCTCCTCGGAGAGGCGGTGCGCGTAGCGCTCCTCCTTCTGGCCGGGACGCCGGTCGAGTCGCGCCACCAGCTCGCGCTCGATCAGCCCGGCCAGCGTCTCGTGGACCTCGCCGCCGCCGTCGAAGCTGTGCAGCCGCTCGGCGCGCCCCTTGAGCTCGCCCGGCGTCTGCGGCCCGCGCAGCATCAGGAGCGCCAGGATTGCGAGCTCGCCGCCGTCGAGGCCCAGCTCCTCCCCCATGAGCTGGCGGTACTTGGCCACGCGACTCGAGTGGCCGCTGGCGAAGCGGGCCAGGCGGCGCCGGGCCAGCCGCTCGGCGGCGCCCCGGACAGCGCCGTCGTCGAAGTCGACCACGGGGTCGCGGTTCGTCGACTGGTTGCAGGCCAGCCGCAGCGCGTTGAGGGTGAGCGGGTACTGGTCGGGCGTCGTCCGCTGCTTCTCGACGAGACAGCCGAGCACCCGCACCTCGGTCGCGTCGAGGTCCTTGCGCCTCACGCCCGGAGCGTATCTCCCACCACGCAGCCCGCGAGATGGTCGTTGACCAGCCCGCACGCCTGCATCGACGCGTAGGCGGTCGTCGGGCCTACGAAGCGGAAGCCGCGCCGCTTGAGCTCCTTGGCGAGCGCCTTCGACTCCGCGGTCATGGCCGGCACGTCCGCGAGCGTTTTCGGCACCCGCCGAGCGCTTGGCGCGAACGACCAGACGAACTCGGCCAGGCCCTCGTCCAGCCCGGCGGCCGCGCGCGCGTTGGCCAAGGCGGCCTCGATCTTCGCCCGGTTGCGCACGATCCCCGTATCGGCGAGCAGACGCTGGACGTCCTCGTCGCCGAACCGGGCGACCGCCTCGATCCGGAAGCCGGCGAAGGCGGCGCGAAAGGACTCGCGCTTGCGGAGGATCGTGAGCCAGGAAAGGCCGGACTGGAACGCCTCGAGCGTGAGCCGCTCGAACATCGCGTCGTCGCCGCGCACGGGCCGGCCCCACTCCTCGTCGTGGTAGCGCACGTAGTCGGGTGCGGACAGCCCCCAGGCGCAGCGCGGCTTGCCGTCCGGGCCGGGCGCCAGCCCCTCAGCCACCGCGGGACCGCAGCGGCGGACCGGCGAACGGCGAGCGCGAGAAGCGGACCCGGCGAAGCGCGCGCGGCCGCTCGTCGGCGTGCTCGCCGGCCGCGGCGAGCGCCTCGTCCACGTGGCGCGGGAGCGCGCGCTTGAACACGTCCACGTCGAAGCGCTGGGCGCTGGCCACGCATTCGGCGGGGTCGATCGCGTCCGCGTCGAAGGAGGCGACGGCGTCGGCGAGGTCGTCCGGGCCGCCGCTCCAGAGGCAGCCGGTGACGCCGTCGACGATCGTCTCGAGCGCGCCGCCCGCGGCGGCGGCGATCACCGGCCGGCCGGCCGCCTGCGCCTCGACCGCCGCGATGCCGAACTCCTCGACCGCGGTGACCACCAGCGCCCGGCAGCTCGCGAGAAGCCGCTGCGCCTCCTCGTCGGCGACGCGGCCGGCAAAGCGAACGTTGGGCCCGGCCAGCCGCCTCAGCCGGCGGCCGTCGGGGCCGCTGCCGACCACCACCAGCGGCAGCCCCAGGCGCGTGAACGCACGCACGACGGTGTCGAGCCGCTTGTGCGAGACGAGCTCCGAGAGCACGAGATAGTGGTCGCTCACGTCGCCTGCCGCGAAGCGCGACGTCTCGACCGGCGGATGCACCACGTGGGAGTCCCGGCCGAAGTAGGTGCGGATGCGTTCCTGCGTGGTGCGCGAGTTGGTGATGTAGCGGTCCACCCTCTGCGCCGCGATCCAGTCCCATTTGCGCCAGCGCCGGAAGAAGCTGCGCAGCGCGGCGCGCGTGATCGGGTCGCCCCGCTCCGACAGCGTCCGGTGGCGCTCGTTCCAGGCGTAGCGGAACGGGTTGTGGCAGTAGCAGACGTGCACCGTCCGCTCGTCGCAGATCACGGCGTGGGCCCAGGCGCTCGAGCTCGACACCACCAGGTCGTAGCCCGAGAGGTCGAACGACTCGACCGCGCTCGGGTAGAGCGGGAGCAGCGCTCGGAAGGTACGCGCCGTCGGGCGTACCCGCTGGAGGAAGGAGGTCTGGACGTTGCGGTGCGAGAAGCGGCCGCCGGTGCCCTCCTCGTCGTAGATCGGGGTGAAGAGGTCGGCGTCGGGCCAGAGCTCGCACATCGCGAGGAAGACGCGCTCGGCGCCGCGGACGCTCACCAGGAAGTCATGTACCAGCGCGACCCGGCGACCATCCAGATCGCGCCTCGCTACGGGGGGACCCACGGGAGGCAGTCTAAGTACCGCGGCGGGCCTTTAACAATCCCGCGAGGCGGGCGCGCTCGGCGCTCGAGTCGCGCCGCAGCAGCAACCGCGCGGCGGCGCGCGTGGCGAACGTGAGCCCTTCCGCGAGGTCGTCCATGAGGAGCGCGCCGCCTCCGAGCCGGGCCCCGACGACCTCGCGGCGACGGCGCGCCAGCAGCTCGTACGGCTCGCCGCCGAAGGCCGGCTGGGTCGAGTGGGCCCCGGCATGGCGGAGGCGAACGTCGGGATGCAGCTCCGTCGGAACACCGCTCGCATGGGCACGGAGGCACAGGTCCATGTCCTCGTAGAAGAGGAAGGGGCGGGGGTCGAACGGCCCGAGCTCGCGGAGCAGGTCGGTCCGTGCCGCGAGACAGGCGCCGATCGCCCAGCCGACCCGGCGCGGCGCCTGGCTCCGCCAGGGATCGGCCCGGAGGCGCAGGGCGCGCGGCATGACCCGCGGGTGGACCAGCGCCGGCAACAGGCTGCCCGGCCGGCCGGGCAGCGGGTGAGCGCTGCGCTGCACGCTGCCGTCCGCGTTCAAGAGACGCGGCGCCAGTAGGGCCCGGCGCGAGCGCGCGCGAGCGGCGAGGTCGGCGAGTCCGCCGTCGAGCAGCTCGACGTCGGGGTTGAGAAGGACCGTGACGCCCTCGCCCGCGCGCGCGACGCCGGCATTGGAGGCGACCCCGAAGCCGGGGTTCTCGCCGAGCGCCACGATCTCCGCGCGGCCCTCGGCCACGGCGAGCGTGTCGTCCGAGGAGTCGGTGTCGACCACGATCAGCTCCGGCGGCGGGTCGAGCCGGCGCTCGACCGAGTCGAGCAGCTCGCGCAGCTCGGCGGCCGAGTCGTGGGTTACGACGACAGCGCTGAAGCGGGCCATCCGTCGCCGCTCAGGCGGGGCTGAAGCGGCAGCGCAGAAGCGTGCGGAGCACGCGCAGCCCGTCCACGGCTGTGAGCTTCTTGCCCTCCTCGTCGCTGCGCGCCCGGTAGCGGACCGGGACCTCGTAGATGCGCTCGCCCCGCTGGAGCAGCCGCGCAGTGATCTCCGGCTCGATCCCGAAGCCGGGCTCGCGGAGCGGCAGGCGCCGGAAGATGTCGGTGCGGATCGCCTTGTGGCAGGTCATCAGGTCGCGCACGTAGACGTTGAAGAGCACGTCGGCAACGAGGTTCATGAACCTGTTGCCCAGCACGTAGAGGAACGAGTGGCTCGTGTAGCCGTCGAAGGCGCGCACGCCGAAGACGGCGTTGGCCCTGCCCTCGACCAGCGGCTCGAGCAACGCGGCGATGTCGGAGGGCTCGTACTCGAGGTCGGCGTCGAAGACCGTGGTGAACTCGCCGCGGGCCTCCTGCAGCGCCGTACGAACGGCGGCGCCCTTGCCGCGGTTGACCTCGTGCCTGAGCAGGCGGACGCGCTCGGGCCACGGCTTGGCGTCGAGGATCTCGCGGGTGCCGTCGTCGGAGCCGTCGTCCACGACGATCAGCTCGAAGTCCATGCCGAGCTCGGCCCCGAGCATCTCGGTGACCGCGCGCTCCACCGTGGCGGCCTCGTTGTAGACGGGCATCAGGACCGAGAGCAACGGCCCTCACTCACCCCTGGAGCGGAGCGGGGGGCCGGCGAAGGGCCGGCGCGCGAGGCGGATGCGGCGCCGCTCGCGGAACTGCGGGCGCTCTCCGGCGTCGCGCACAGCCGAGTCGACCTCGCGCCGCAGGTTGCGGCGGAAGGTCTCGGAGGCGAACCGGGACGCGTTCGCTACGCAGGCAGCCGGGTCGATCGAGTCGGGGTCGAAGGCCGTGACCGCCTCGGCCAGCTCGTCGGCCCCTCCGGTCCAGAGGTGCCCCGTCGCGCCCTCGACCACGGTCTCGAGCGCACCACCCGCGGACGCGGCGATCACCGGCCGGCCCGCCGCCTGCGCCTCGACCGCCGCGATGCCGAACTCCTCGACCGCGCTCACCACGAGCGCGCGACAGGTGGCGAGCAGCCGCTCCGCCTCCTCGTCGGTGACCCGCCCCACGAACCGCACGTTCGGCCCCGCCATCCGCTGCAGGCGGCGGCGATCGGGGCCGTCCCCGGCGACCACCAGCGGGAGCCCCAGCTTGGTGAATGCCCGCACCGCCAGCTCGATCCGCTTGTGCGAGATGAGCGCGGCGAGGACAAGGTAGTCGGACCCCGGCGTGGCCGGGGAGAAGCGCGAGGTCTCGACCGGCGGGTGCACCACGCTCGCGTCGCGGCCGAAGTACCTCTCGATCCGCACGCGGGTCGTCTGCGAGTTCGTCACGTAGCGGTCCACACGCTGCGCGGCGATCCAGTCCCACTCCCGCCAGCGGCGGAAGAAGCCGCGCAGCGTGGCTCGGGTCAGCGGATCGGCCCGTTCGGAGATCGCCCGATGGCGCTCGTTCCAGGCGTAGCGGAAGGGGTTGTGGCAGTAGCAGACGTGCACGGTCTGCTCCTCGCAGATGACGGCGTGGGCCCAGGCGCTCGAGCTCGACACGACCAGGTCGTAGCCGGACAGGTCGAAGGACTCGATCGCCGCCGGATAGAAGGGCAGGAGCGCCCGGAAGGTCCGCGCGCTGGGACGAAGCCGCTGGAGGAACGAGGTATGCAGCCCCCGGTGTGCGAACCGGCCCTCGGTGCCCTGGACGTTGTAGACCGGCGTGTAGACGTCGGCGTCCGGCCACATCTCGCACATCTCCAGGAAGACGCGCTCGGCGCCCCGCAGGCTGACGAGGAAGTCGTGGACCAGGGCCACGCGGAGGCCGTCTGTCCGCGAGCGGGAGCTATCCACACTCCAAGCCTATGTGACGCCTCGTACGCCCTGAGGGCGGCGAGCCGGGGTGGATACGGTTGGACCATGGCTCGGTTCCTGCTCGCGCTGGTCGCCGTCCTGGCTCTGGCCTGGACCGGCGTGCTGCTCCGGGACTACGAGCGAGGGCACGACCCCTCCACCCGCGCGTTCAACCCCCGCCTCGGCGCACGCGAGCGCGACCGCGAGCTCGCGCGCGTGAAGGACGCGCAGTTCCTGGATCCGAGCTCGGACTGGCAGCTCGCGCGGGCGGGGGCGTACCTGGCGGGCCGGCGCCCGGCGGAGGCGCGGCGGCTGGCCGAGGAGATCGTGCGCGGGGAGCCGGAGAACCTCGGCGCCTGGAGCGTCCTGCTCCAGGCGACCCTGGGCCGCGATCCGGCGAGGGCAAGGGAGGCCAAGGCCCGGCTCAAGCGGCTTGATCCGCTGGACTTTCGCTAGCGGCCACCAGGGCGGCGGCCAGCATCAGCGCCGGCAGGGCGACCGCGGGCATCTCCCAGTCCCAATCGATCGAGGCGTGTAGGAGGAAGACGGATGCCGCCGCGGCCGCGCCCGGCGCCACCAGCGCGCCGCGACGGAGCGCCTCGGCGCCCGCGGCCGCCACTCCGCCCACCAGCAGGCCGAGCCCGAGCAGCCCGAGCAGGCCCAGCTCCACGGCCATCTCGAGCTCGAGCGAGTGGACGTCGAGCGTGCGCTCGAGCACCGGGCGCTTCCGCAGCCAGAGCACGCGGAAGCCCGCAGCCCCGAGGCCCCTCAGCGGATGCTCGGACAGCCCGTGCCAGCCGATGCGCCAGTAGTCGTAGCGGCGGGACTCGACCGAGGTCAGACGCGAGGCCGCCTCGCTGCGGGCGAGACGCTCGCTCCCGCCCTTCTCGCCGAGCCCGCCGATCACGAGGCCCACCAGCGCCAGAGCGACCGCCGCGCCCGCCAGCGCCGGCAGTCGCCGCGCCACGTCGGCCGGCAAGCGCCCGCTTCGCTCCCGGCGTCCGCTCCGAGCGGTCACGGCTGCGGCCGCGGCCATCACCGCGACCAGGACGGCCAGCATGATCGCGCCCTGGGCCTCCCGGTGACCCATCCCACCCTCGAGCGATGCCACGCCGGGCAGGGCCGCCGCGACGGCGGCGGCGACCACCGAGCCGGCGGCGGCGACCACTACCGCCCTCAGCTGGGCCCAGGACGGCGCCGCTGCCACCAGGATGATCAGGCCGACGACCGCGGCGGCGATAGCCCCCCGCGAATAGGAGAGGTAGACGCCCAGGCCGAGCGGCGCGGCCGCGGCGGCGGCCGCCAGCCGCAGCCACCGCGGCCGCGCCGGCGCGCCCGCGAGCCGCGCGACGAGCACCAGCCCCATCGCCGCCAGCGCCCCCTCCGCATTCCAGTAGGTGAGCGGCTGCTCCAGCCGATCGCCCGCCTTCAGCGAGTGCGACAGGTGGACGATGCCCGGGAGCAGCCGGCCCGCCAGCGCGTAGCCGATCACCACCACGACCCCGAGCGCGAGCGCCGGCTCGGCGAAGCGGGCGGCGACCGGCTCCCGCAGCAGCGCCATGGCCGCGACGAACGTGGCGACGTACAGCAGCAGCCGCACGAAGGCGGCGGTCGCCGGCCCCGACAGCGGCGCCCACACGATCGAAAGGCCGGTCCAGGCGGCGATCAGCACGAGCCCGGCCAGCGCGACCCGGCCCCGCCACGAAGCCGGCAGCGGTTGCGGGGCCGCGAGCGCCACCGCGAGGACCAGCGCCCAGGCGGCCACGGCGGCGATCAGGCGCGGGGCGTCGAAGTAGCCGCCGGAGAAAAAAGCGAGCACCGTGGGGCCGGCGAGCAGCGTCGCGATCGCGGGAGGCAGGACGACGCGACGCATCCGGACGCAGGGTACAGTCGCCGAGCCCTCCCAAATGGACTTCGACCCATACGAGAACGACCCCGGACGCTGGGGCGCCTCCCTGGTGACCCTGGCCGAGCTGCTCTTCCCGTGCCTCGATGCGGTAGGTGCGAGATCGGTGATCGAGATCGGCGCCTACGCCGGCGACCTGACGCGCCTCCTCGCGGAGTGGGGGGCTCCCGACGCCAGGGTGATGGCGATCGACCCCTCGCCCCAGGACGAGCTCGTCGAGCTGGCCGAGGCGAACGAGCGGGTGGAGCTGGTGCGGGAGCCGAGCCTGACCGCCCTCGAGCACGTCCCCTTGCCGTCCGCGGTGATCGTCGACGGCGACCACAACTACTACACGGTCACCCGGGAGCTGGAGCTGATCGAAAGGCGGGCCGAGGGCGGCGAGCTGCCGCTCCTGATCCTCCACGACGTCGCCTGGCCCCACGCCCGCCGCGACGTCTACTTCGATCCCGAGCTGATCCCCGAGGACGAGCGTCAGCCGATCGTCGAGGGAGCCGGCCTCTCACCGGGGGTCGAAGGGGTCCGCCACGGCGCGCTCCCCTACAAGTACGCGGCGGCCCGGGAGGGCGGGCCGCGGAACGGCGTGCTCACAGCGGCCGAGGACTTCGTCGAGAGGCGCGACAACCTGCGGCTGGCCGTGGTGCCGGCGTTCTTCGGCTTCGGCCTGATCTGGAGGCGCGACGCCCCCTGGGCCGACGCCATCGGCGAGATCGTCGAGCTCTGGGACCGCAATCCGCTGATCGACCGGCTCGAGGCCAACCGTGTCCTCCACCTCGCCTCGGGCCAGTACTACGTGAACAGGGCTCTCCAGCTGGGCCAGAAGAACGCGCGCCAGGAGGAGCTCCTGCGGGGGCTGCTGATGTCCAAGGCCTTCGCGATCGCCGAACGGCTCTCGCGGATCCGCGGGCGCGGCGTTCCCCAGATCTCCCGCGAGGAGATCCGCCGCGTGCTGGCCGACTAGCCCGAGCTCCGCCTCAGCACTCGCCTCGCCCAGCGCAACGGCGCCGTGAGCTTCCAGCTGATGCTCTGCTCGACGGCGCGCTGGTACTCCTCGAACACCTTCTCCCGGGCATCCGCCTTGTACTGGACCGCGCGCGCCTGGCCGTGTGCAGCGGCCGCCTCACCCTCGGCGTGGCGAGCCCGGGCCTTCCAGTCGTTCACGTTCCCGCCGACGTGCGGCATGCCGACGCCGGGCATCTTTCCGTCCCACTTCTCGGCCACGAGGCCGTGCGAGCGGATCCACGTGTCCGAGTTGCCGATCAGGTCGAGCGAGTGGTGGTGGATAACGCGAAAGTCGGCCGTCACCACCTTCTTGCCGGCCGCCCGCACCTGGAGACAGAAGTCGAGGTCGTAGCCGTGGTGCGGCCCGATCGACTCGTCGAAGCGGATGTTGCGCACCACCCAGGGCGACAGCGCCATCACGAAGCCGTCGACGGTGTCCACCTCCCCCAGGCGCGCGTAGGGAGGCGGATCGTCGCGGTCCCAGGTCGGGCCCTCGATGTCGCCGCCGCCGTACTCCCCGTAGCGATGGACGAACGACGCCCAGGTCACGGCCCCCTCCCACCAGGCGATGCTGCGCACCCCGATCGCCCCCACGCAGCCGACGACGCCGACGTCCGGGTCCTGTAGCGCCTCCCTGAGCCGCTCGCAGAGGTCGGGCTCGACGATCTCCGCGTCCTGGTGCACGAGCACGAGCGCCTCGAGGTCGTCGAGCTCGGCCGCCTTCTCCAGCAGGAGGTTGTAGCCGCGGAAGATGGTCCCGGCGGCGGCGTGGGGCAGGACCACCGAATCGGGCTCCGCCGCGAGCTTGATGCCGGGCTCGGCACAGCGCCGGTAGACATCCGGCGCGGTCAAGGCTGTGCCGAAGGCGATCACCGCAGGCCGCGAAGCCAAGCCCGGGCGCCGCGGAACGGCGAACCGTGCAGCCAGTTGACGAGGTCCTCGGCGGCGGCCAGCCGCTTCTCGAGATCGGAGATCTGCTTCCGGAGGTCCAGCTCCCTGACGGTCGGCACGTGGCCCTCCCGCTCGCGGGAGGGCGCGCGGGGGGCGGCATCCCGGACCGGCGGCGGAGTCACGTCCAGGGGAGCCGGGTTGACGCGCCTCCAGCGGACGCAGGTCCAGTCCACCTCCTCGATCGGTTCCTCGATGCCGTGCTCGCTACGGAACTCGTCGACCGCGCGGCGGCAGTCCTCGAAGGCGCCGTAGTCGTCGACGATCAGGTAGCCGCCCGGCGACAGGCCCGGGTAGAGCGACCGCAGCGCCACGCGCGTGGCCTCGTAGGTGTCGCCGTCGAGCCGCACCAGCGACCAGCTCCTTCCGGAAAGCGGCGGCAGCGTCTGCTCGAAGAATCCCGCCACGAAGCTCACGCCCTCGCCCAGGCCGAAGCGCTCGAAGTTGCCGCGGACCTCCTCCTCGGGAACGGCGAGGAAGTCGTAGAGCGAGAGCGCGCCCTCGCCCTGCTCCTCCGGAAATCCCTCGAACGAGTCCGCGACCCACACGACGCGGTCCTCCGCACCCAGCGCGTCGAGCGCGGCGCGCATCAGGATCGACGCTCCGCCACGCCAGCAGCCTGCCTCGATGAGGTCGCCGTCCACGCGCTCGCGGACCACCGACTCGACGCACGCCTGGAGGTCGTCGAGCCTGTTCAGGCCGGCCATCGTGAGCCCGGTGAGCGGCCAGTCCATCCCGGCCGCGCGCAGGCGCAGGTGGTCGCCGCTCATCTCGCGCGACCACACCGAGCCGTCCTCAGAGCGGCCCACCGAAACCGTGCTCGTCCCGCACAGGTCGCACAGGCCCAGCTTCAAGAGCTCGAGGTACGCCGCGCGCAGGGAGTCAGCGTCGGGGAGCGGGCCCGCGGCCCGTGCGGGGCGCGCGGCCGCAAGGCCCGGATGCACGTCGGAGGGCAGGGAGACCGGCATGAGGACTGGGATGCTAGTCCCGCCTAGCGGCGCGAGCGGATCGATCGCGCCAGTCTCGCCCCCGCTCGCAACGGCCGCGAGAGGCGCCAGCTGAGGGACTCCTCGTACTCGCGGACGGCCTCGTCCACCCGCTCCTCCGCTCGCCGCTGGGTCGACTCGATCTCGCGCTGCGCCTGCCGCAGGTTGTGCCTGAGCGCGCGCTCCTCGCGCGGATCGCTCCCCGGTCTCTCCAGCTCCCGGGTGGTCAGCTCGACGTCCCGCTTTCGCATCAGCGCCCAGCTCTGGTTGTGGAGCTCGGGCGCTATCTCGAGGACCTCGAAGGCCCGGCCCCAGTGCTCCCGCACCCACCAGTCGGACATCAGGACCATCGGGCCGCCGCGGTCCCAGCCCTGGTTGTGGAAGAGCACGTTCATGCCGATCCGGTCCTCGTCCCAGGGCTCGCGGGCCAGCAGCTCGGAATGCCCACGGCCGATGTACGTCGCGATCAGGAGGCCTCCCGGCTTGAGGAGTCGCTGAAGCTCGAGCAGCCAGGCGAGCGAGTTGTCCGTGAGGTGCGTGAAGACCGAGATCGCCCAGATCAGGTCGAACGAGGCGTATTCGAGGCCGAGCGGCGGGTCGGCCTCGCAGCGCAGGGCGTGCAGCGGCGGGCACAGGGTTCGCTCCAGGTTGGCGATGCTGGTCCGGTTGATGTCGGCGCCCCAGATCTCGGCCCGCTCCGCCTCGCCCACGAAGTGGCGGAGGGTGCGGCCCGGGCCGCAGCCGAAGTCGAGGACGCGCTTCCCGTCGAACGACCAGTCGTCGGGCAGGAGGCCGACGAGGATGTCCTTCGTCTCCGGGCCGAGCCGCTGGTAGAGCTCGCCGAAGTCACGCTGAAAATCGGCGTCGAGCTGCTCCAACTCAGTAGCTTCCGCGGCTGGCAATGTGGAACGGCAAGGAAGTCTCCGTGGTTCTGATGACCTACGCCGAGCGCTACTCCATCCGCGAGGTCATCGAGGGCTTCTACGAGACGGGCGTGGTCGACGAGATCGTAGTCGTCGACAACAACGCGCAACCCGGGACGAGGGAGGAGGTGGCGCGGACGAAGGCGCGGCTCGTCCACGAGCCGCGGCAGGGCTACGGGCACGCCACCCGCCGCGGCCTTCAGGAGGCGAGCGGCGACCTGGTGGTGCTGACGGAGCCCGACGGCACCTTCCTTCCGGCCGACATCCTCAAGCTGCTCGTCTACAGCAGCGACTGCGATGCCGTGTTCGGCACGCGGACCACCCCGCAGTTCGTCTGGCACGGCGCCAACATGGCCTGGTTCCTGCGCTGGGGCAACTGGGGCGTGGCGAAGCTCGTGGAGGTCCTCTTCAACACCCGCCACCTCAGCGACGTCGGCTGCACCTACCGGCTGCTGCGGCGCGACCTCGCCGGCTTGGTGGCCGAGCGCATGACGGTCGGCGGAAGCCACGCCGGCGCCGAGATCATGCTGATCTCGATCCTGTCGGGCGCGCGCTTCGTGGAGGTGCCGGTCAACTATCTGCCGCGGGTGGGAACCTCGTCCGTGACCGGGAAGCCGCTCGAGGCGCTGCTCGTGGGGCTGAGCATGATTCTCCTCGTCCTGCGGACGCGCCTCGGCGCGCCGCGCCCGCTCCCGAAGCCGTCGCGCATTGACCGCCTCGCACTTTGACCGTGTAGCGCACAGCTACGACGAGTCGCTCCCGGCGCACGTCGTGGAGCACTACCTGCGGAAGCGGGTGCGGTTCGTGCTCGACCACTGCCCGCGCGGGAAGGCGCTGGACGTGGGCTGCGGCACCGGGGCGCTGGCCGCCGCCCTTGCCGCCGAGGGCTACGAGGTCGTGGGCGTCGATCCCTCGGACGGGATGCTCGAGGTGATGCGCCGGCGGGCGCCCGAGCTGCGGGCCGTCCAGGGCTCGGGCACCTCGCTCCCCTTTCCGGACGACGGATTCGACGTCGTCTTCAGCGTCGCGGTGATGCACCACGTGGCCGACCCCGGCGACGTCCGCGCGACCCTTGCGGAGATGGTCCGCGTGGCCAAACCGGGCGGCCGGGTCCTCGTGTGGGACCACAACCCGCGCAACCCCTACTGGCGGCCGCTGATGGCGCGCGTCCCCCAGGACACGGGCGAGGAGCGGCTCATCCCGGAGACCGAGATCCTGGCCGGCCTCCGAGCCGCGGGTGCGGAGCCGCTTCTGTCGGCTCAACTGGGGCTGGTCCCCGACCTCGTGCCACGGCGGCTGCTCGGGGCGGCGGCGGCCGCGGAGCGACTCGCCGAGCGCACGCCGCTCCTCCGCCGGCTGTGCGCCCACAACGTCATCCTCGCCGCGAAGCCGGCGGCTCGTACACCAGCAGGGCCACGCGCAGCAGCCCCGGGTAGCTCTTGAACGAGACCCGCCGGTAGCCCCGCGGTATCGCCCGCAGGATCGCGCGGGTCAGCGGGTCCCGCGGGGGCGAGACCCCGAAGATCTCGTTGGAGACGATGAACACCCGGCCGCGCGGGGACGCCGCGATGGCCCGTCGTGTGCTCGGCACCGGCGGCGCCGGCGGACCCGTGATCCGGAACGGGTCGGACTGCACGCGGGCGTTGCCGAGGTGGACGACGTGGTGCCGGCGGTGCAGTGCCGTGTCGAGGGCCGAAGGCGGAGAGGGGCTGAGGTTCGTCCCGTCGATCACGATGTCGCCGGAGCGCGCATCGCGGTCGATCGTGCGCGCGGCGGCGTCGTAGTCGGGGCGCGCGAAGCGGGCCTCCTGCATCTTCACGGCTCCGATGGCGAAGAAGGCTGCGATCAGGACGACGGCGGCGACGCGAGCCGCGGCCGTGGCCCTCACGATCAGCGCCGCCGTGAGCAGGGCGAGCGCCGGCCACGACGCCGCCAGGTGGCGAACGCTGACCAGATCCGGGCCCAGGAGGCTGACCAGCAGCACGCCCGCGGGCGCGCCCAGGGCCAGCCCCGCCACGAGCGCAAACCGGCTGTCCAGGCGCATCCGCTCGCCGCGCCGCCAGCTCACCGCGACGCCTGCGGCCGCCGCGGCCAGGCCCAGCCCGAGCAGCACCAGTGCGAGCCGGCCGGGAATCGCGCCCAGGCGCGTGCTCGCGATGACCAGCGGGTGTCCCACCGCCCAGCGTTCGACCGTGACACGCGCGCTGTGAAGCGTCAGGACGTCGATGGCGTTGAGCAGGTCGGTGGTGGGCGACTGGAAGTCGTTGATCAGGCCCGTGGTCCAGGGCAGGAAGAACGCGACGGCGGCGGCGTTCGCGATCAGCGCCGGCTTGCGCGCCCCGGGGTGCTGCCAGAGGACCCAGATGAGCTGGGCCGCCAGGGGGAAGACGGTGGTGTAGTGCGTGTAGGCCGCGAGGCACGTGCAGACGGCGTAGACCACCCACCAGCGCCGGCGTCGCGAGTCGACGGCCGCGAGCAGGGCCAGCGTCGAGCCGAGCACGAGCGCGATTGCCACCTGATAGCCGCGCGCCTCCGACGAGTAGAAGAGCATGAACGGCGACACCGCGACGAAGCCCGCGGCCAGGAGGCCGGCGGCCCGGCCTACGGTCTTCACTCCCAGCTGGTAGGTCAGGGGGATCGCCGCGACGCCCGCCAGGAGCGACGGCAGCCGGAGCAGCTCCGGCGTCTGATCGATCCGCGTAGCGAGCCAGGAGAGGACGAAATAGAGCGGGGGCGTTATCTCGGCGTCCGAGTGGACCGTGGACACGGCTCCCCCCAGGCCGTGCGTCGTCGCGATCCACCAGGTCGAGATCTCGTCCGCGAAAAGGCTCTGTCCCTGGAGCGGGAGGCGCAGCGCCAGCCCGAGGACCGTAAGAAGGCCCAGCACGAGCAGCTCGGTCCTCGGCCTCGACATGGCGCCGGACCCTAGTCACTAGCATCGGCGACCCGCCAATGACCACCGCCGGGGACACACAGCGCGGGCGGGACGCGCCTGGTCCGCCCCTCGGCCCGACGGTCGGCCTGGCGATCACGCTCGCGCTGGCCGGCTTCGTCCTGGTGATGGCGACCGTGGAGCTGCTCGTCAATCCGAGGCCGCTGCGGCCTCCGTTGAACCTGGGCGAGAACCAGGACGTCGAGACCGGCCTGTTCCTGGTGACCGTCCTCGTGATCGGTCCCCTGGCGGCGATCGCGGCCCCGCGCCTGGCCGGCCGCCTGAGCGCCGCCGCGCTTTCGGCGCTGAGCGCGCTGCTGGCGGGCAGCCTCGCGGGGGCGATCCTGCTCGTCAGGATCCTCCCGGGCGGGGGCGTGGCGGAGGCCCTTGCGGTGGTCGGAGCCTGGTCGCTCCTGGCCGCCGCGGTCGTCGCCCGGGCGAGCGCGCCTTCGCCGTGGCCCTGGCTGCTGCGACTCGCTCCCGCGGCGCCGTACGCCTGGGCCGCGACCGCCGTGCTCGCGCTCGCCGGCGTGCTCGCCTTCACGGCGGTCGGGTCGCTCAGCCTGCCGGGACTGGCGTTGGGGGCCGCCGCGGCGGCCGCGGCGGTGGCGGCCTACGTGCGCGAACTGCACCTCCCACGGCTCGACCGGCGCTGGCGCCTCGTCATCGATGCGGCCCTGGTGTTGCTGATCCTCGCGGCGATTCCGGACCTCGTGATCTTCAGGTCGCCGGTCAACGGCGGGCCGCTGTCGCCGTTCGAGGCGTTCGTCTTCCAGACGCACCAGGACCTGGCCCTCGGACCGGCGAACGAGGTGATCCACGGCGGCGCGATGCTCGTGGGCACCGCATCCCAGTACGGAATCGCCTCGATCTACTTCCTGGCCGCCTGGTTCGAGCTCGTGCCGATCGGGCACGGGACGCTCGGCTTGCTCGACGGCGTGCTTTACGCGCTGTTCTTCGCCGCCGGCTACGGGGTCCTGAGGATGGCGGGCGTCGGCAGGCTGCTGGCCGGCTCCGCGCTCGCGCTCGGCATAGCCATCCTGATCTACAACCTCCTCTACTCGGTGGGCGTCCTCGTCGCCCAGCACGGGCCGCTCCGCTTCGGGCTGCCCATGCTGCTGATCGTGGCCGCGGTGGCCGAGGCCCGCTGGCCGTCGCGGGCGGGGCCCGCGCGCGTCGCTCAGTTCGCGGTGGTGGGGCTGGCTTCGCTCTGGGCGCTCGAGGCCTTCACCTACACCGTCGTCACCTTCGCCGCGATCTCGTGCCTCGCGGCCTGGGCCCGCGAGGGGCCGGGACGCCTCGCATGGCTGGCCCGGCAGGCCTTGCTCGCGCTCGCCGCCTGCGCGACCGTGCACCTGCTGTTCGTCGCGGGCACGCTGATCTTCACCGGCGAGCTGCCCGACTACGGCTGGTACTTCGGCTACCTGAACTCGTTCCTGTTCGGGGAGATCGGCGACATCACCTACGACTTCGCTCGCTGGTCCCCGGGGCTGGCCCTCGGCTTCGCCGAGGTGGCGTCCGCGATCGCGTTCGTCCTGCTGGTCCAGCGCCGCCGCGACCTGGTCGCGCGCGAGCGTCCCGCGCTCATCGCACTGTGCGGGACCACGGCCTACGGAATCGCGCTGTTCAGCTACTTCGTCGACCGCTCCGCCAACCACATCCTTCCCTACCTGTCGCTGCCCGCGCTGCTCGCGGGCACGCTCTGGCTCAGCCTGCTGCTCCGCGGTGCGCTGGGCGGCAGCCGCGCGGTCCGCGCCGCCGGCCTGGCATTCGCGCTCGCGGTCTCGGTGCTGCTGTTCTCGGTCGCCTGGTCGTCGATCCATCCGCGCTTCACTCGCTCCGCGCTGGGCGTCGCCCTCCCGGGCGGCAAGTCGCTCCGCCAGGCCCGCTACGAGCTCTGGCACCTGCCGCCGCTCGACGCCCGGGAGCCGATCGGCCAGGCGCTGCTGGACCGCTACATGGCCGGCGATGCGCACCCCCTCGTTCTCCTGCCGCCGGAGCTCGAGACCGACACGCTGGTCGCGAGCGACCGCACCAACCGCCTCGGCCTCGACTACGCCTGGGGAGACGGCTTCGCCGCCTCGGTGTACCTGCCGCGGCTGCGACCGGTCATCGCGGACCTGCGGCCGGGCACCCGGCTGCTGACCACCGCTGCCGGGCTCGCGCAGTTCCGCCGGCTCCAGCGCCGGCCCGGGCTGGACGTGCTCCGGCGCCCGTCCTCGCGAGTCGGGCTGGCGCCGATACAGCAGTGGGTCCTGCAGCAGCTCGGACGGCGCTTCTCGCTGAGGGTCGTCCATCGCGACCCCCATGGACTGCGTGTGGTGGCGCTCAGCGCTCGAACTTGCGGCAGCGGACGAGGCCGCGCCTGTGGAGGATCAGCCTGACGCCGGCCCAGAGGGTCTTCACCCCGTACACCGAGGCGCTCTTGAAGCCGACCGACGAGGCGCCCTCGAAGTAGCGGCAGCGGGCCGGAACCTCGCGAATCGGCAGCCCGAAGTGCGACGCCTGCATGAGGAGCTCCGAATCGAATACGAAGTCGAGCGAGTTGCGCAGGAACGGCACGGTCAGCAGCAGCCGCCGCGAGTAGGCGCGGTAGCCGGTGTGCGCCTCCGAGAGGCTCGTGCCCATCATCCGGTTCTCGATCGCGGTGAGGATGCGGTTGGCCACGTACTTCCACAGCGGCATGCCAGCCGCCCGCGCCTCGCCCGGGATGAGCAGGCGCGATCCCAGGACGAGGTCGGCCTCTCCGGAGATGATCGGATCGATCATGCTCGGGATCAGCTCCGGGTCGTACTGGCCGTCGGGGTGGAGCATCACCACCACGTCGGCGTCGCGCTGGAGCGCCTCCAGGTAACAGGTCTTCTGGTTCGCGCCGTAGCCGGTCTGGTGTGGGTGCCAGACGAGGTGAAGCGGCAGGTTCCGGGCCAGGCTCACCGTCTGGTCGGTGGATGAGTCGTCGACGAGGATCACCTCGTCGACGACATCCTTCGGGATCGCTGTGTAGGTGAGCTCGAGCGTGGACTCGGCCTGACGGGCGGGCATCACCACCACCACCTTGTGCGCGCCGCTCATCGTCGGGGCGCCCTGCAGAACGCATAGAGGTCGAACGCCTCCTCGAGGGAGTCGCCGCGGAGCTCGAAGTCGTCCACCGCGATCGCCGCGGCCCGCGGGTCGTCCGGCGGCCGGTAGTGGCGCAGGAGAGCGTCGTAGAGCATCTGCCTCGCCCGGCGCGGCACGAGCCTCCTCAGCCCGAGCGGGTCGAGGCGCAGCAGCCGCTGGAGCGTCTCCCGCTCCTCGCGGAACAGCTCGTCGTAGGCCTCGGAGGCGAACAGCCCCTCGACCTCCACCTCGCCGAAGTCGCGCGCGCAGAGTTCCCGCAGCTCACCCGGGTCGAGCTCCAGGTAGTGGTAGGGGTCGATGATCTCGTCCGGCCGCCCGAAGGTCAGCCGGTTGGGGGTGACGAAGACGGCCACGCCGTCCGGCTCGAGCACGCGCGCGGCCTCCGCCACAGCCCGCTCGGGGTCGGGGACGTGCTCGACCGAGTGGACGGAGACGACGGACGAGAAGCTGTCGTCGGCGAACGGGAGCTCCCTCATGTCGGCCGCGACAGTCTCACGGGCCTGCCCCTCGAGCGCCCCGGCGTCGATGTCCACGCCGACGGTCTCCCGCGGGGCGAGCACGTGGAAGCTGTGGCCGACGCCGCAGCCGAGATCGAGCACGCGCCCCGGCCCGAGCCGCGGCTCAGCCAGGACGTAGGCGGCCGCGTGGCGCTGCCAGGCCGGGTTGAAACCGCCCGTCCTCGAGACGACTCGCTCGCCGGTGATCTTCACGGGCGGACCGTAATAGGTTCCCACGCCGTGGCAGCCGCGGACCCGAGCCTCTGGGCGAAGCTGGAGAGCCCGCCGCCCAGACCGCTCCCGGCCGGCCGCGCGGGAGCCGTCTTCTGCTTCGGCAGCTGCTTCCACCCGAGCCGGCGAGTCGAGCGGCTCGAGCTCGTGGTCGACGGGGTCCGCCACCGTCCCGCGGCCTGGCCCATGCCGCGGGCCGACCTGCCCACCTACCGAAGCGGCTTCTGGGCCACGGTGCCGCTGCCCGCGCGCGACCGCCCGGGAGCAATCGAGATCGAGGCTGCGGTGCGACTCGCCGGCGCAGGCGAGCTGACGGCCCCGCTCGGCCGGGTCGAGGTCGTGGAGCCCGAGGAGCCGCCCGCGCACGGCAGCGCGGCAATCGCCGTGTGCATGGCCACCTTCGAGCCCGAGATGTCCCTCTTCCGCACCCAAATCGAGTCGCTCAAGGCCCAGACGGAGACCGACTGGATCTGCGTGGTCAGCGACGACTGCTCCGCCCCCGACCGGTTCGAGGCGATCGAGGCCGCCGTGGCCGGCGACCCCCGCTTCGTGGTCTCGAGGTCGCCGGAGCGCCTCGGGTTCTACCGCAACTTCGAGCGCGCGCTCCGAATGGCGCCACGCGGAGCCGAGCTGGTGGCGTTGTGCGATCAGGACGACCGCTGGTTCCCGGAGAAGCTCGAGCGGCTCCGCGCCGGCCTCGGCGACGCCGTGCTCGTCTACTCCGACCAGCGCCTCGTCGACTCCGAGGGCCGCGTCCTGCAGCCCACCCTCTGGAAGGGCAGGCGCAACAACCACACGAACCTCGCCTCGCTGCTCGTGGCCAACAGCCTGACCGGCGCCGCGGCGCTGTTCCGGCGCGACCTCCTGGACCTCGCCCTGCCCTTCCCGGACACTCCGGGACTGCAGTTCCACGACCACTGGATCGCGCTCGTCGCCCTGGCCGCGGGCCGCGTCGCCTACCTCGACCAGCCGCTGTACGACTACGTCCAGCACGCGGGCGCCGTGTTCGGCGAGATGTCGAGCGAGGAACCGCTGAGGCGGCGCCTGCCTCGGCCGCGCGGGCTCATGCAGCGCTGGCGCGCCGCCTACTTCTACGGCTATCTCGGCCGCGAGGTCCAGGCGCAGGTGCTGCTGGCCAGGTGCGCCGGCCGGCTCGACCGGGGCAAGCGCCGCGCGCTCGAGCGTTTCGCGTCCGCCGAGCGCTCGCTCAGGGCGGTCGCCTGGCTCGCCCTCCGGCCGCTGCGCGCAATCGTGGGCCGCAACGAGACTTTGGGCAGCGAGCTCGACCTCGTGCGCGGGCTGTTGTGGAGGCGCATAGTGGTGCTGCGCGCGTGGCTCCCCGGCCGTCGCGCCGACGCGCGTTTCCCCCACGCCGGGCCGGAGAGCTTCGAGCAAATCCGGCTGCGTCGCTGGCGCGCCCGCCTCCACCGATAATCTCGGGTCCGGATCTCGCCGGACGCATGAGCTCTCTCGACACGACCTCCGCGCGGTCGCCTGCCGGTGTGCCGCCACCCGAGCGTCCGCTGGTCATAGAGGCCCGCGGCGTCTCCAAGACCTTCCGCATACCGCAGCACCGTGTCGACTCGCTGAAGGAGCGGGCCACCCACCCGTTCCGGCGGATCGAGTACCGCACGCTCGAGGCGCTGCGCGACGTCTCGTTCGACGTCCACGAGGGCGAGTTCTTCGGGATCGTCGGCCGAAACGGGTCCGGCAAGAGCACGCTCCTGAAGCTCATGGCGAGCATCTACCAGGCAAGCGGAGGACGGATCCGGATGGCCGGCCGGCTGGCCCCGTTCATCGAGCTGGGCGTGGGGTTCAACGCGGAGCTGACCGCACGCGAGAACGTCGTCCTCAACGGCGTGATGATGGGCCTGAGCCGGCGCGAGGCGGCCCGCAGGCTCGACGCGGTGCTGGATTTCGCCGAGCTGCGCGAGTTCCCGGAGCTTCCGCTGAAGAACTACTCGTCGGGAATGATGGTCCGCCTGGCGTTCGCCGTGATGGTCCAGGCCGACGCCGACATCATGCTCATCGACGAGGTGCTGGCGGTGGGCGACGCCTCGTTCGCGCAGAAGTGCGTGGACGTCTTCCACGCGCGACGGGAGGCCGGCAAGACGGTCGTCCTCGTGACGCACGACATGTCGAGCGTGCAGGCGTTCTGCGACCGCGCGATGCTCCTCCACGACGGGGAGCTGCGCTACCTCGGTGAGCCCGAGGAGGCCGCCCTCCGCTACTACCGGCTCAACTTCGGCGGGATCGACACCGACGAGCGGCCGCCGCAGGACGGGGGCGGCATACCGGACGTCAACGCCCGCCTGCTCGAGTCGTGGATCGAGAACGAGCGCGGGGAGCGGGTCGAGAACGTCGAGCAGGGTCAGCCGCTTCGCCTCAACCTGGTGCTCGAGACGCTTCGCGATCTGACCCGCCCCGTGCTCGGCTTCCACGTGATCACGGGAGACGGCACCCGCGTCTTCGGCTTCAACCACCGGGTGAGCGACGAGGTCGTGCGCGCGGGCCGGCGCATCCGCGTCTCCACCGAGGTCGAGAACCCGCTCCTGCCGGGCCGCTACTTCGCGACGGTCTGGGTTGCGCGCGACCGCCAGCAGGGCGACGTCGCGCTCCAGGTGCTGCGCCTCGCCGACTTCGTCGTCTACGGCACCCAGGAGGGGCCCGGCCTCGTATCGACCCCGGCCAAGGTGGATGCGGTGGTGGAGGAATGAACGCCCGCCCGCTCGAGCTGCGCGACGTGAGCGGGCCGTCCGCCCTCGGCGGCGGCTCGCGGCGCGCCCTCGAGCTGCTCTACCTGATCGCCGTCACCGAGTTCAAGAAGACGTACTTCGGCACGGTCCTCGGCTACCTCTGGTCGCTGGCCAGGCCGCTGATGCTGTTCGGGGTGCTGCTCGCCGTCTTCACCCAGGTATTCCGGATCGGCTCGAACGTCCCCCACTACCCCGTGCTGCTGCTTCTGGGGATCGTGCTCTTCACGTTCTTCCAGGAGGCGACCACCTCGGCCGTCGGCTCGATCGTGAGCCACGAGGCGGTGGTGCGGAAGACGCAGTTCCCGCGCCTCGTGATTCCGCTCGCGGTCGTCCTTACGAGCATGTTCAACCTCGGTCTGAACCTGATCGTGGTCTTCGGGTTCATCCTCGCCTTCGGCGTCGACCCCACCTGGACCTGGATCCTGTTCCCGGCGGTCCTCCTCGCCCTGGCGGTGCTGACGACGGCGGTGGCGATGATCGTCTCGTCGCTCTACCCGCGCTTCCGCGACGTCTCGATCATCTGGGGCGTCCTGGCCACGGTCCTGTTCTACGGATCGCCCGTGCTCTACCCGATCGAGGCGGTCCCGACGACGCTGCGCCACGTGATCATGCTCAACCCGCTCGCGTCCCTGTTCGACCTCGCCCGGCGCTGGGTGATCGACCCGGGGGCGCCCACGCCGGCGGCGGCTGCCGGCGGCACCGCGCGCCTGCTGGTGCCGCTCGCCATCTACGTCGGAATCTGCCTCTTCGCGGTCTGGATCTTCAACCGCGAAGCCCCCCGCATCGCCGAGGAGCTGTGACCCCTGTCGACCCCGGCAAGGAGAGCAGGGCCGCCGCCGGCATCCCGGTCGTGCCGCCGTTCGACGGCTTCCGGGCCTACGCGATCATGGGCATCGTCGTTCTCCACCTGCTGATCGCGTCCGGGGTGATCACCGGCGGGTTGGGCCTCTCTCACCGGCTCGTCCAGGCGACGCTCGGCCAGTGCGTCGACGCGCTCTTCGTCATCAGCGGCTTCGTGGTCTTCCTGCCGACGGTCGCGCGCCGCGGCGAGTTCGGGAGTGTGGGCGCCTACGCGGTGCGCAGGGCGGCACGGCTCGTGCCCGCCTACTGGCTGATCCTCGCTCTCGTACTGCTGCTCCTCGCGATCGTGGACCTCGGCGGGCCGACGTCCTTCCCCGGGACCGGGAACATCGCCGTGCACGCCTTCTACCTCCAGACGCCCGTCTCGTTCGTGCGCGACCTCCACATGGGGTTCGGGGTGGACGGGCCGGTGTGGACGCTCTCCCTCGAGGTCACCTTCTACATCCTGCTGCCGCTCGTGGCGGGCTGGTACTTCCGCAGGCCCTTGCTCGGCCTCGCCATCGCCGCCTTGATCACCGCGCTCTGGCACGAGGCCATCGGCCATTACGACGACCTGGTCTCCTGGCTCGGGGCCAACCCCTCACCCTCGACCTCGCTGCGCCTTCAGCTGAACGGCCTCATCCAGTTCCCCTTCTTCGCGTTCTCGTTCGCCGCAGGGATGACCGGCGCCTGGGCCTACGTCCGCTTCCGCGAGACCGCTACCGCGCGCCACGTCCGGATCGCGCAGCTGGCCTCGCTGGCCTCGCTGGCGCTGTTCGCCTTCCTCGTCGGTCACAACGCCACCCGCGGCGGGGTCCTCTTCGGCGCGGAGTTCGGCCGGCTCTCGCCGATCGTCGCCATCGGGTTCTCGGGCTCGCTGGCCGCCGTGATGGTCACCACGTCGCTGACGGGAGCGCGCTCGCAACGCGTCTTCGCCAACCCGCTGGCCCGCCGGCTCGGCGACATCAGCTACGGCATCTACCTCGCCCACGTGGTGATCATCGTCTACGTCCTGCGGCTGGATGTGATCCCGATGGAGCATCGTCCGAACACCGGGACGATCCTCGGCGGTAACGGCGACCTGGGCAGCTTCCTGCTGCTGGCGGCCATCGTGATCCCGGGCGCCGTCCTCTACGGCTACCTCTCCGCGCGCTTCGTCGAGCAGCCCATCCGGCGCTGGGCCCACCGGTTCGGACGCCGGGGCCAGGAGCTCGCCGCCGCCTACACCTCGTAGCCGAGCTCGGCCAGGGTGGCTCCCATGATCTCGCCGACGGCGGCCTGCTCCTCCGCGCTCATCGTCTCCCGCCAGTGCCCCGGACTCGCCAGCCGCAGGGCCTTGCCGCGCCCCTTCGCCTCGGCCGGGTAGGACTCGAAGGCCGTGGCGGCCGCGGCATCGTCGACGGCAAGGTCGATGCCGAGCCAGCCGGCGATGCCGCTCAGCTCCGCGGCCGTGTCCTCGCGAAGCGACTCGTAGCGCACCGTCCGGGCCAGCTCCGGCCGGGACGCGACCGCTCGCTGGACCATCACGACGCGGTGCACCCAGAGCGCGGCGTTGCGGCGCAGGTAGCCGAGCCTGCCCTCGGGCGAGGCGACGTCCTCCGTCTCGGAGCCGCCGGCCAGCCAGCCCCCGGGCGAGACGGCGTCGAGGAGCGAGTCGAGCACGTCCCGGCCGTCACGGAGCAGGAAGAGAATGCGCGACCCCGGCAGGGCGCGCCTCAGGATCGGCCCGGCGTTCGACCCGTTCGGCTCCTTGACCACGATCAGCGGCCGGTCCAGGCCGTGCTCGCGACCGGCATCCCGGGCCTGCGCGTCCAGCCGCTCCAGGATCAGGCGCCTCAGCTGCGGCTGCCAGACGTCGGCCCAGCGGTCGTCGAAGAAGTAGCTCGGGTCGTCCTCCCTGATCTCGGCCGGGGTGAAGACGCCGACAGGATGGATCGTGACGACCGGGGCCAGGTGCACGCCGAGGTAGGGCTCGTTCACCGGCATCGCCACGGGGCGGGTCGCGGTCGCGCCGGGCCGCAGGCCCACTCCCGAGTGCCGCTCGGGGTCCGCTGTCAGGGGGTAGGTGAGGAGGTCGAGGAGCCAGGTGCTGCCGGTGCGGGGCCCGCCGAGGATCCACACGACCCGCTCCTCGACGTCGGCGAGCTGCCGTTTTCGCGTGCGGCCCGGAATCACGGCTGCAGGAACGACTCCACTCGCGCCATCAGGTCGTCATCGAAGGACGTGCCCCAGTCACGGCTCCAGTCCACGCCGCTCCCGCGCACGCGGGCCTCGAGGTCGGCGGAGCGCTCGGCGGCCTCGCGCAGGCCCGCGGCGAGCGACTCCACACCGGGCTCCACCGTGATCAGGTTCGGCGAGATCGCCGCCATGGCCTCGGCCGTCTTGTTCTCGAAGCTGTTGGTCACGGTGAGCATGCCCGCCGACGCCATCTCGAGCGGCACCAGGCTCGGGTGCGGCGTGTACATCAGCGCCAGCCCGACGTCGTGCTCGCGCAGCAGCCTCGCGTAGCTCTCCTGCCCGGTGCGCGGCAGCAGGTCGAGCGTCGCGCCGCCCCCCAGCTCGATCCGGCGGCCGGCGCCAACTGTCCCTACGGCGCTCAGCTCCCAGCCGCTGCGGAACGCGCCGTCCTCGATCGCCTGGCTGAGCGCCAGCAGCCCGAGCTCGAACATGTTGCGCGCCGCGTGCTTCTCGGGCCGGGCGTAGAACAGGAGCCTGCGCCGCTCCCGTGCCGAGAGCCCCGCGACCGTGGGCGGCTCGATCGGCGTGATCGCGTTCTGGAACGCCGCCGACGCGCGGTCGCCCGCGGCGGCCCCATCGGCGTAGACGCCGATTTCACGGCGGCGGAAGTAGTCGCGCAGCAGCTCGGTCGAGAAGAGCGCGTCGTGGCGGAAGCGGTACGACTCCGTGGCCAGAGCGGCGAACGTGCCCATCGGGAAGGTGAACGGCTCGTACTCCTGGATCAGGTAGAGGAAGCGGTCGCCCCCCAGCGCCCGTGCGGCCTTGTGCGCGATGTGCGCGGTCCACCAGGTGGTGGCGATGAAGCGGTCCGACCGGCTCACCTCGACCGCCTGCGCCTCGCGCCCGAAGACCACCTCCACCCGGTCCAGGAGCCCCGCCAGGCCGCTGAACGACTCGACCCGCGCGCGCCACTCCCGCGGGAGCGGCGGAACCGGGTCGACCGTGACCACCCGCACGCGCGCCCCGCGCTCGGCGAGCCGCCGCGCGAGGTTGAACTTGGCGATGTAGCCGCCGAAGAGGTGGTCCAGGTCGATGCTGGGGATCAGCAGGTTGATCCGCGGCGGGGCGTCGTCGCGAACCGCGAGCTCGAGCGGGGCGATCTTGTCGGCCGCCTCGCGCACCGCCGGCGCGTCGAGCCCGGGCCGGCTCGGGCGCCGCGCCAGCCGCGGCGGCGGGCGGGCATCGAACGGCAGCCGGGCCGCCGGCTCCTCGAGCCCCCACGACATGGCGCCCAGGAGATGGCGCCAGAGGAGGGCCAGCAGCAGGGCCAGCTCGGCGCCCAGCGTCTCCGGCCGGCCGCTCAGCTCACGCACGGCTCGCACGGCGAGGCGCGCGTGGGCGGACGGCGAGCGCTCGCCCCGGATGAAGAGCCGGAGCACGCGCCGCTCGTCCCGGCCCAGGAGGTCGCCGCAGCGCAGCTCCAGAACGCTGGCGAACTGCACCAGCCGCCAGTAGTCGACGAAGTAGCGCGCACGCCAGCGCCTCACGCGCTCGCGCGGCGCGAACCCCAGCGCGCGGATCCGGTCGAGGACCGTTCGCACCTTGTTCGCCTCGGCGTGCCCGAGCACGGCGCCGCCGTGCTGCACGTAGTCGTACAGCGGCCTGTCCACGAACGCGATCTCGCCGGCGGCCAGGGCGTTCAGCGCGAGCCAGTGGTCGTGGTAGTGCTCGAACTGTCCGGGAGGGAACGGCAGCGCGCGCTCGAGAAGCTCGCGCCGGAAGAGCGAGGCGCTGCCGGTGACGGCGTTGGCGAGGAGCAGCGACTGCATGCTCGAGTGGTTGTTCCGGCGCTCGCCCCAGTAGGTCTCGGCGAGCAGCTCGCCTGCGGGCGTCACGAGCCGAGCGTCGCTGTACACGAGCTGGGCGTCGCCGAGGCGAGCGACGAGGGTCTCCAGCTTGTCCGGATGCCAGAGGTCGTCTTGATCCGCCATGCAGACGAGCTCCGCCTCCGCAGGCGCGAGCGAGAGGGCGCGCTCGAAGTTGCCGTAGAAGCCGCGCCGGACCGGCGAGCGGTCGACCACGAAGCGCGGGTCGTCGCCCACCGCCTGCACCAGCTCCTCGAACCGCGCCGGCCGCGAGCAGTCGTCGCTGATCACGCACAGCCAGTTGCGATGCGTCTGCTCCCGGATCGACTCGAGCTGTCGGCGGAAGAGCTCGAGCGGCGGCTCCCAGGCGGCCATGCAGATGGCGACGAGCGGTCCTGGCTCCGTTCGCGGGGCTTCGAGCGCGACGGGCGCGGCGACGGGGCCGGCGCCGGCCAGGCGGCCGAGCTCGACGTCGACTGTGCTGCCGTCCGCGAGCTCCGCCCGCAGCAGGAGCTCGTGCTCGGCGCGCCCCGGGCCGATCCGAGCGATCCCCCAGAACCCGCTGCGGAAGCTGTGTGGCGCTCCCTCGTTGGCGCGATGGACATCGGCGCGAGGCAGGCCGTGGTTCGCGAGCGGCTGAACCTCGCCGTCGGCGACGAAGGCGAGAGACCGGATCCGAGCCTTGGGACAGAAGCACCACCCACAGGCGAAGACGGCCGTCCCCGCCCCCACGGCAACCTCGCTCGGCAGCGGGAAGTCGAGCCCCACATGGAGGTCCGTCCCGCTGAGGCGGCCCGACCCGGGAGGTGAGGCGGTGTCCGTTGCTGGACCCACGAACCGACGAACCTTAGTCGCCGGTCGGGGGCGCGTCCGGCGATCTGATAACAATCCTCCGCGTATGCGATCGCGCGCGATGGCGCTTTTGGCGGGCCTGATCCTGCTCCTTCTCCCGGCGGTGGCGCTGGCGCAGAGCGCCGGCGACAACGAGTACAACGATCCCTTCGCCAAGCAGGCGCCCGCGTCGAACACGCCAACCTCCTCTCCGGGCTCGAGCGCACCCGACAACTCCCAGACGGCCGACGCGAACAGCCAGTCCGCGTCGACGCCGTCCTCGTCATCCGACCCGGCCGCGGCCTCGTCCGGAGACGGCGCCCTTCCGCGCACCGGCAGCCGCATCTGGATCCTCGGACTGCTCGGCGGACTCATGCTCCTCAGCGGGACGTTTCTTCGGCTCGGGCTGCGCCCGCTGCCCCAGCGAGCCGGCGGCGGCATCCCTCTCACCCTCGGCAGGGACGTCCGCCTCACGTACCGCAGCGGGCGCTGACGCCAGGCCCGTGCGGGTCGGCGTCGACGGGCGCAGTCTGCGCGCCGGCCGCGCCGCGCGCGGCGTCGCGGTCTATCTGCGCTGCCTCCTGGCGGAGCTCGCCGGCCTCGGTCAGGCCGAGCTCCACGTCCTCGGCGCGGGTGACGGCCTGCCGGGGGGCGAGACCCTCACCCCGCACGCGAGTCCGCTCGCCGGGCGGCTGGGCTTCGCCAGCGCCGCGGTCGTCCGCCGGCCGCGGCTCGACCGGATGGTGGGCGGTTGCGACGTCGCCTGGGCGCCCGCGCCGGCGCCGCTTGCGCTGTCCCGGACGGTCCCGCTGGTCCTGACGATCCACGATCTCTCCTTCGAGCATCGGCCGCGGGACTACACGGCGTACGAGCGGCTCTGGCACCGGGCGGCGCGCCCGCGCGATCTGGCCCGCCGCGCCGCCCGGGTCATCGCGGTGTCCGAGAGCGTGCGCGCGCAGCTCGTCGACGAGTGGGACCTGCCTCAGGAGAAGGTGGTGACGATCCCGTCCGGCCCCGGGCTGCCGCCGGGCCCCGCCGGGCAGCCGCCCGAGGACCTTGGCGCCGGCTACCTCCTGGCCGTCGGCGCCCTCGAGCCGCGCAAGCGGATAGATCTGCTCGTCGAGGCGCACGCCCGCGCCCGGCGGCGGGGCCTCGAGGCCGAGCTCGTGCTCGCGGGCGGCGGACGGATGCGGGCGGCGGCGCCGGCCGTGCGCGAGCTCGGCTTCGTCGACGAGCAGCAGCTCGAGGCGCTCTATGCCGGCGCGCTCGCGCTGGTATCGGCCTCTCGGGAGGAGGGGTTCGGCTTCACGCCGCTGGAGGCGCTGGCGCGCGGGACCCCGGCGGTCGTGCCCGACCTCTCGCCCTTCAGGGAGATCCTCGGCCAAGCGGCGATCCGCTTCCGGCCCGAGGACGCCGACGCGCTCGCGGAGGCCATGCTGAGCCTGGAGCGCGACCCAGGGCTGCGCGAGCGCCTGGTGGCGGCCGCCCCCGAGCCGCTCGGGCGCCTCTCCTGGAAGCGGGCGGCCGAGACGACCGCGGCCGTGCTGGCGGAGGCCGCCTGAACGCGCCGGTCCTGATCGACGCGCGTGCCGCGGCCCGGCGCGAGATCGGCGGCGTGGAGCGGGTGGCTCGGGAGCTCTCCGCACGCCTGGTGGCGCTGCGGCCGGACCGCTACGCCGTGGCGCGGCCGCCGGCTGTCCTCGCGCACCGCGCCGGCCACGCCTGGGAGCAGGCGCTTGCCCTCCGCCGCGCCCGCCTCCTCTACTGCCCCGCCAACCTCGGTCCGCTCGCATCGCGGCGGAACGTGGTGGTGATCCATGACGTGGCCGCGCTGGCCCATCCCGACTGGTACAGCGCCGCCTATGCCCGCTACCAGCGGCTGCTGCTGCCGCCGCTCGCCAGGCGCGCGCGGCGGGTGATCACGGTCTCGGAGTTCGCCCGCCGCGAGCTCACCGACACGCTGGCGCTCGACCCGGCCGACGTAAGTGTTGTGCCCAACGGGGTCGACGATCGCTTCGACCCCGCCGTTGACGCGGACCCGGTACGCGCCGCCTACGGGCTCGAGCGTCCGTATGTGCTCGCGGTGGGGACCCTGATCGCACGCAAGAACCTGGGTGCGCTCGCGGTCGCGGAACGACAACTGGCCGAGGAGGGGATCGACCTCGTCACCGCCGGGGCACCCCGGTCGTACATGCCGGCGCAGGCCGAGGCGCCGGGACGAGCCCTCGGCTACATGCCCGACGGCGATCTCCCCGCTCTCTACGCCGGCGCGCTGGCGCTGGCCATGCCCTCGCTGTACGAGGGCTTCGGGTTGCCCTGTCTCGAGGCGATGGCCAGCGGGGTCCCGGTGGTGGCCGCCGATCGCGCGGCCCTCCCGGAGACGTGTGGCGACGCGGCGCTCCTCGTCGACCCCGAGGACCGTGAGGCCTTCGCCGACGCCATTCTCCGCGCCGCCGGAGGCGACGGTCCGCTGCGCGAGCGGCTCCGGCACGCGGGCCTCGAGCGCGCCAAGCGCTTCAGCTGGCAGCGGAGCGCGGAGCTGACCGATCGCCTGATCGGCGAGCTGCTCGACAGCGGCGGCTAGCCAGTCGTTTCGCTAGGCCGTTCCGCGTGTCGCCTCGGCGTTGGATTAAGCGCCAGCGGACTGCGGCTGGGTAGGGGTCGCTCGCGCGGTACGCGGAGGGACCATGTCGCGTTTACCCCGCTATGCGGGGGTGAATTCGACATGCCCCCGCAGCCGCGTGGCCCTCCTAGCGCGCCTCGTTGCGGCGGGCGCTTCTCTTGTAGGCGGCGAGCGCGGGAGTGGGGACGAAGCCCACCGGGTTGGTCATGACGAGGCCGGCGAAGTCCCAGATGCCTGCCTCGCCGGGCAGGTAGGACGTGGCCCACGTGAACCAGTACAGACGACCGATCCCGTAGTGCCTGGTTCGGCTCTTGTCGAGGAAGGAGTTGTAGGCGCCGGCCACGCGCTTGGCCATCCCGTTATCGGTCGTGACCAGTCGCTTGAGGCCGCCGAGCAGGCCCTTCTGCACCCGGCCGCGCGCCGCGGGCCAACCGAGCTCCGTGACCCAGATCGGCTTGCGCGAGTCGTGCCCTCCGCGCATCACGCCGCGGACGAGCCGCACGGCGGTGAGCGCGGTCCTCACGTCGGCGTTGTACGGGTGGATGGCAACGACGTCGAACAGGCGCCGCGCCTTGAGCCGGTACAGGCGCCGAACCTGGGTCCAGGGCTCCTCTGAGATGCCCGCGAGCACGACATCGGCCCCACGGTCGCGGGACTTGATCGCCTTGCGAGCGGCCTTGAGCAACTTCACATACCCCTTGGGCCACGCTGCCGCCCGGCCCCGGCGAACGTTCCAATAGAACTTGAGGTCGGGCTCGTTCCAGATCTGCCACGCGCGAACCGGACGCCTGGGGAGGTCCGGGCGAATGCTCCAGAAGCTCCCGCGCGGCCCGTACCGTGAGACCAGCGCTCGCAGGTAGGCCGCGTAGTCCCGCGGTCGCCGGGGCGGGGAGTTGCGCCGCCCACGGTTTAGCTGCGCCCACGCCGGCGCCTCGAAGACGACCGGCAGCAGCTGGATCCGCCGTTTGGCGGCTCGGGCCACCAGCCTGTCGGTGATCGAGAAGTCGAACTGCCCGTGGGGCGAGGGCTGGGCGACCGCCCAGGAGAAGAGCGCGCGGACGGACTCGACCCCGGAGCTCGCCATGAGGTCCCACTGCCGCTCCTGGTCGACCTGGGGGCGATAGTTGAGGCTGTTGTCCCAGCTGACGCCGTAGAAGTTCTGCGGCGCGCGCCGCGCCGCGGCGGCAGCCGGAAGCGCAGACGCCGCCACCAGCAGCGCCAATGCACACAGAAGGAGTCGGCAGGCCCGCACTCGATCCATTGTGTCGGCAGGTCCGGCCGGGACCCTTACCGGTGATTCAGCACGAGCGGCGCGCAGTCCGACAAGGGCTTTCCGTCGATGCCCTTGGGGGTGACGCTCAGCTTGCTCCGGGTCACGCTCACCTCGCCGTAGCTGAACTTGTCCATCACCGCGCAGCGCATGCCCACGCCATTCGGAGGCTGGGGCTTGAAGAAGCCGTTGGCGACGAGCTGCCCGGCACCGGGGCCGGCCCGCTCGTCGATCTCGCGCGCGTAGCTCTCCGTGGCCGCCGACCCGACCGTGAAGTCGTAGATGCCCGAGTTCATCGGGCCGCCCTGCTCGAGGGTCTGGAAGCGGGCGTCGTTCACGAGCGTGGCGTGCACGTCGGTGGTCAGGAAGATCACGTTCTTGACGTTGTCGTGCAGGAAGTGGAGCAGCCGCTGGCGCTCGTGCTCGTACCCCTCCCAGGCGTCGTACGGGAAGGCGTAGCTCTGCTGGATCGGCATCTCGTTGATGATCACCTTCCAGCGCGCGGTCGACCTCTTGATCGCCTTGGTGAAGCGCGAGTACTGGCGCGAGCCGAGGAAGGTCCGCTTCGAGCTGCGGATCGCCGCCAGGCAGGCGGGGTTGACGGGCTGGCTCAGACCGGTCGCCGGGAGCACGGCTCCGAAGACCGCGCGATTCGCGGGCGGCGCCGTCGGCGCATAGTCAGGCTGGTGCGTCTGGGGGTTGTCGCAGACGCCGGAGTTGTCGGCGGTGGCGGAGCGGAAGGAGCGCTCGTCCAGGAGGAACAGCTCGAGGTTGCGCCCCCAGCGGAAGCTGCGGTAGGTCCCGTTCCGCTTCGAGTAGGTGACCGGCGCGTAGTCGCGGAAGGCCGCCGCGCCGCGCCTGAACAGCGTGTGGCCGTTGATGCTCACGCCGTTGTTGAAGGTGTTCTGGTTGGGCGAGAAGTTGTCGATGAACTCGTGGTCGTCCCAGACCGAGTAGAAGACGCCCGACCCGCGCAGCCCGCTGAGGAAGCGGTTGGCGAGGTTGATCCTGTACTTGGCCCACTTCTGCTCGAGCGTCAGCGCGATCGGGTTGAGCCGGCCCGGGATCTCACTGTCGGAATACATCGTGTCGCCGAGGTTGACGTTGAAGGCGTTCTTCTCGCGCCTCATCTGCCGGTAGATGCCGCCGCTGTTCCAGTAGGGCTTGGTCTGGCCGGGAGCGGGGTTGAAGTCGGTGTCGCCGGTCCAGGCGAAGCGGATCCTGGCGTTCTTGCTGCGCCTCGGGGCGGTCTTGAAGGTCCCCTTCTTGCTCTTGCGGTGCCCGCTGAGGAAGCGGAACCAGTAGGTCCTTCCGGCCTTCAGCCGCTTGACCCTGCGCTGGACGGTGTAGTCGTGCGACTTGCGCGCCTTGACCCTGTAGGTCTTGGTGCGGCTGCGCTTGAAGCGCTTGGAGAGCGAGACGTGAAGCTTGACCGTCGCCCTGCCCGCCGCCCTGCCCCAGAGCACCGCGGAGCTCGAGCTCACGTCGCCCGCCGCGACCCCGTACTTGAAGCGTGCGGCGCTCGCCGCTGACGGGACGGCCGCGAAGGCCGCGAGCGTCAGGACGGCGAGTGCGAGGCGAACAGAACGAGCTTCCACGCGCGAGCGACGCTACACCGGGCCCGGCTCTATCTCAAGCCGGGCCCGGTGCGCTCACGTCTACGGAATCCGCAGCGAGCTGAAGAGCCCTGCGTGGTCCGAGTCCCAGAAGCCGTGCACCGGCTTCCGGCCCGTGACCGACGAGCTGATCAGCTTCACCCGCTTCGGGGTGTTGGTCATGATGTGGTCGACCTTGTGGTCGAAATCCTTGACCTTGCCGCCGCCACCGGGTGACGTCAGCAGCGCGGTGTTGAGGCAGCAGCCGTTGGGCTTGACCGCGGACCGCTCCCTGTAGCCCACGTGGAGCAGCCACTTGTAGGCGAGACCGTCACCCGGCTTGACCTCGGTCTTCTTGTCCGAGTTCAGGTCGCCGACGAGGATCGTCTCCCTCTTGCCGGCGGCCGGGCCGCCCTTGGCGGTCAGCTCCTGGGCCTGCGCCTGGCGGACCTCGCCGTTGCCGACCGTCGGGTGCTGCGGGTCGTTGGTCGGGTTGCTCGCCTGGCTGTCGAACGCCTCGAAGTGCGTGTCGACGAAGCGGAACGACTTGGCGTGCGGCTTCTTCACCTGCACGCTCACCCAGCCACGGGTGACCGGGACCGCGATCGCGCCGATCAGCTTGGGCGTGTACAGGGTCTTGAAGTGACCCTTCCGCTTGTGGCTGAGCTTGATGTGCTGGCCCAGCCGGACCAGGATCGCGTCGCGCATGGTCAGGCGGACGTTCGTGTCGCAGCTGTGGTCGGGGCTGCCGTCCGTGTTCGCCTCGGTCTCGAAGTCGAACTCGTTCTGCGAGACCACCAGCTTGTAGCGCCTCTTGCCCCTGTTGAGGCGCTTGAGAAGCAGCTTGATGAAGTCGTAGCGAACGTGCTTGGCCGTGGGCGTCAGCGTGTAATGGCAGTTCGTGTCGGTGCGCCAGAGCGCCGCCTCCTGGAGTCCGACGAGGTCGGGCTTCTTGCCCAGGATCTCCGAGGCGAGGCCACGGGCCCGCGTGCTGAACTTGTTCTGGCCCACCTGGTTGAGAATCTCCCCGGCGGCGTCGTTGAGCCCGTTGAGGCTCGTGGCCTGGAGCCCTGGCGTCAGGTCGGCGCCCAGGTAGAGGTTGCGGGTCATCACCCGGGTCTTGGGCTTGGACCTGTGCTTGGCGGCCTGCGAAGCAGCCGGCGCGGCCAGCGCGACCAGGGCGAAGGCGGCGAGCAGGACTAAGGACAGACGGCGGCGGGGGGTTCTCAAAGGGCTCTCCTTACTGGGTTTCGGCGCCGGCTGGCGCCGGGGGTCCTAACACGCGGAACCTACCAGCGCTGCGGTGGTCGCCCCGGATTATTTGCAGGCGCCGGAGCTGTTCTTGGCGCAGCCCTCGTAGCGGCGGGCGACCCGGGTGTACGCGCGCAGCGCGGGCTTGCGCTTGAACTTGCCCTTGTAGTACGAGCGGAGACCGGCCCAGTCGAAGATGTCGGTGAGGCGGTGGTAGGGCGAGCTCCACGTGTACCAGAACACCCGCCCCACGCCGTAGCGGCGCAGCTTGCGCTTCTGCGCGAGCCCGGCGAAGACCCTGCCCAGGCGCGAGGCCATGCCCCGGTCGGTGGTCACGAGGCTCCGCTGGAAGCGGGTGAGGTGCATCCGCCCCTTGGCCGCGGGCCAGCCGAGCTCCGTCGCCCACATCGGCTTGCGGCCGTCTCCGTAGCGCCGCATCACGCTGCGGAACAGCCGGATCGCCCTCATGGCGTTTCGCGGCGAGCTCGTGTAGGTCTGGATCGCGGCGATGTCGAAGAGGCCGCGCACCTTGCGCTTGTAGAGCCGGCGGAGGTGGTTCCAGGAGTCGTTGGTCAGGCCGGCCAGGACCAGCTTGGCGTCCGGGTCGGTCTCGTCGAGCGCGCGGCGCGACACCTTCAGGAGACGCACGTACCCGCCCGGCCAGGCGTAGCGCGAACCCCTCTTCGCCACCCAGCGGTAGGAGAGGTCCGGCTCGTTCCAGACCTGGAAGACGCGGATGGGCTTCTTGGGCAGCTCCGGATGCTCGGTCCAGAAGGTGCCGTCCGAGCCGTAGCGCTCGGCCAGGGCCCGGAGGTAGACGCCGAAATCGTTGAAGTCGGCGGGCGGCGAGAACTGGCGGCTGGGATAGGCGCGCGCCCACGGCGGCGTGTCGGCCACCACGGGCAGCAGTCGCATGCCGTGGTGGATGGCGAGGGTCACCAGCCGGTCCGTCTGGTCGTAGTGCACCGCGGCGCCGCTCACGGGCTGCGCGCGCTCCCAGGAGAACACGGCCCGCACCGACTCCACCCCCGCGCGCGACATCAGCGACCACTCGCTGCTCTGGACGCCGTCGCTGCTGTTGACGACGGACCCATCCCAGACGGTGCCGTAGAACCCCTGCGGGACCCGGCGCTTGGCGTCCGCCGCGGGTGCCAGGACGAGCAGGGAGGCGAGCAGCGCGGCCAGCGGGAGCAGACGACGGATCACGGTCATCGGGACACGCGAGCCTAGTCAGGGTTGCGGCCCAGGCCTTGCATGAACTTGCGAATCCTGATTCACTTCTTCCTGGAGGATGCCCTACCGACCTACGGAGAAGACCGAGGCACGCAAGGCCGAGACGCGCGAGCGCATCGTCGCCGCAGCGCTCGACCAGGTAGCCGAGGGCGGCTACGCCTCGGCCTCCGTGCAGGCCGTCGCCGGGCGGGCGGGTCTCGCCGTCGGCACGATCTACCGCCACTTCCCCTCCAAGGCCGACCTGTTCGCCGAGGTCTTCCGGCGCGCGTCCCAGCGCGAGCTCGACGTGATCGTGGAGGTCGCGGCCGCCGTGGACCGGCCGGCCTCCGAGCGCGTCGCTGCCGGCGCCGAGGCGTTCAGCCGGCGCGCGCTCGCCGGGCCCGTGCTCGCCTTCGCCCTGCTGGCCGAGCCGGTCGACCCGGCGGTGGAGTCCGAGCGCCTGCGGCTGCGCCGCGGCTACCGGGACGCCTTCGCGCGCGTGCTCGCGGACGGGGTCGAGTCCGGCGAGCTCGAGGCCCACGACGTCCAGACGCTCGCCGCCGTGCTCGTCGGCGGCCTCGGCGAAGCGCTCGTCGGGCCGCTCAAGGCCCACGACGGGCGCGGCCGCCGCGAGGCGCTCGTCGCGAGCCTCGTCCAGTTCTGCCTGAATTCGTTGCCAACCCGCCAGGTCCAGGAGGCCGCCGCATGACCATCTCCGCTTCTCAGCGCGACACCCATGAGGTTCTCAACCAGCCGCCTCCGCTCGTCCCCTACAACGTCTTCGAGGCCGACACCGCGCTGCGCGAGGCCGTCGAGCGCGAGGGCGGCGGCTGGGGCGTGGACCGGCTGCGCGACACCGGCGAGCTGGCGGGCACCCCGGAGGCGCTCGAGCACGCCGAGCGCTGCGAGCGCAACGAGCCGGTCCTCCGCAGCTTCGACCGCTACGGCAACCGCATCGACGAGGTCGACCTCGACCCCTCCTGGCACTGGCTGCTGCGCCAGGCGATCGAGCGCGAGATCCACTGTCTGCCCTGGCGCGATCCGCAGCCCGGCGCCCATGTGGTGCGCGCGGCGCTGATGTTCGTCTGGAGCCAGACGGCGTCCGGTGTGATGTGCCCCGTCTCGATGACCTACTCGGCGGTGCCCGCGCTGCGCGAGGAGCCGGCCCTGGCCGAGGAGTGGGAGCCGCGGCTCATGCGCCCGTCCTACGACGACGGCGCCCTCGCCGGCATGGCGATGACCGAGAAGCAGGGCGGCTCGGACGTCCGCGCCAACACCACCCGCGCGGAGCAGGTCGGCGACGGCGAGTACGAGCTCACCGGCCACAAGTGGTTCTGCTCCTACCCCTCCTGCGACGTGTTCCTGACGCTGGCCCAGGCGCCGGCGGGGCTGTCGTGCTTCCTGTTCGAGTCGAGCGACCCCGGCTTCCGCGTGCAGCGGCTCAAGGACAAGCTCGGCACCCGCTCGCTGCCCTCCTCCGAGGTCGAGTTCCAGGGGGTGCGCGGCCGGCTCGTGGGCGAGGAGGGCCGCGGCGTGGCGACGATCATCAGGATGGTCAACCACACCCGGCTCGACTGCCTGCTCGGCTCTGCGGCGGGCATGCGCTGGGGGATCGCCCAGGCGATGCACCACACGCGCCACCGCTCGGCCTTCGGCAAGCCGCTCGTGGAGCAGCCGGCAATGCGCAACGTCCTCGCCGACCTGGCCGTCGAGTCCGAGGCCGCCACGGCGGCCGCCTTCCGGGTGGCGCGCGCCTACGACGAGCAGGACGGCAAGTTCCGCCGCTTCGCCACCGCGGTCATGAAGTACTGGGTCTGCAAGCAGGCGCCGCGCCACGCCGCCGAGGCGCTCGAGTGCTTCGGCGGCAACGGCTTCGTGGAGGAGTCGGGCCTCCCCCGTCTCTACCGCGACTCTCCGCTCAACTCGATCTGGGAGGGCTCCGGCAACGTCGCCGCGCTCGACGTGCTGCGCGCCATGGCCAAGGAGCCGGAGGGCCTGCCGGCGTTCCTCGAGGAGTGCGAGACGGCCGGCGGCGCGGACCGGCGGCTCGACGCCCACCTCGACCGGGTCAAGGCGGCGATCGCCGAGCTGCCCGGCGAGGAGGACCCGCAGTGGCTCGCGCGCCGCATGGTCGAGGCCCTCGGGGCCGCCCTCCAGGGCAGCCTGCTGGTGCGCAACGCCCCGCCCGAGGTGGCCGACGCGTTCTGCGCCCGCCTCGAGGACGGCGGCCGCGCCTTCGGGACGCTGCCCAAGGGGATCGACGCCGAGCCGATCCTGGAGCGGGCGCTGGCGGCGTAGGCGAGCGCAACGCCGAGCGGATCGGGATTGGGGGCGGATAGCGCCCCCCAAGCCGATCCGCTGCCCCGGGCGGTTAGGCTCGCGCCGTGCCGAGCATCCGCGAGCCAGACTTCGACGATTCGCGGGACGAGCCCGGCTTCCGGGCGCTGCGGGCGCGCGTCGCGCGCCAGGCCGGCGCCGAGCGGCTCGGGCTCAGCCTCTGGGAGGTGCCGCCGGGCGAGGCGGCGTATCCCTTCCACTACCACCTGACCGAGGAGGAGCTCGTGGTGGTCCTGGACGGGCGGCCCAGCCTGCGGACGGCGGACGGGTGGCGCGAGCTCGAGCCGGGCGAGGTGATCTCCTTCCCCCGAGGCGAGGCGGGCGCGCATCAGATCGCCAACCGCACGGAGGAGGACGTCCGCTTCCTCGCATTCAGCACGAGCGGCGAGCCCGATGTCGTGGTCCAGCCCGACTCGGGCAAGATCGGGGCGTTCGAGCGCAGGCCGGAGGGCGGCGGCATGCGGATCTGGTTCAGGGGCGACGACGCCGTGGGCTACTGGGAGGGCGAGCAGCCGCCCGAGTGACGCGCGGGCGCTTCACGATCCTGGTCGCCGCGACGGCCCTGGTGGCCATCGCCGCGATCATCGGGCTCTCGATCGACTTCGGGGGCGGCGACGAGTCCGGCGCTAAGAAGAATCCGGAACCGGCGAGCAAGTCGACGCCGACCGCGACCACCCAGGAGCCCGACCACGCGGAGGAGCGGCGCCAGGAGGTCTCCAAGGTCGGCTCCGACCCGGACATGGTGCGCGGCAGCGAGGAGATCGCCCTCAACCGCCCGGCCAACCTGCGCAGGGCCCTCGCCGTGCTCGAGAAGCGGCGCGTGCGGGCCGGGGGCGTCTTCGAGGACCTGCGGATCGCACCCGGGCGGATCGACACCCAGGTTCGCAACAAGCACCAGATCATCAACCTCCAGGTGCGCCCCGACTTCTCGATCCCAATCAGCAACACGACGCCCTTCGCGGGCGACCAGGACACGATCGCGCGCGGTCTCAGGGCGAGCGACGTGAACGAAAGGGCCCCGTCCCTCTTGCTGCGGAAGATCGACCGGCGTCGCGACACCACGACGTCGGCGGCCGACCTTGACTACATGGTCGTCGACAAGGGTCTGATCGATCACGAGATCGGTTGGACCGTCTTCCTCGAGCGCGGGCCCCGGCCGAGGGCCTGGAGCGCGAAGGGCAGGAGCCTGGACGTGTCGCCTATAGGGTGAGCCCGTGGACACGCTGACCTACGAGGTGGACGGGCGCGTGGCGCGGCTCACGCTGGACCGGCCCGAGCGGGGCAACGGCATCACGCTCCAGATGCCGCGCGAGCTTGCCGACTGCGTCGAGCAGGCCAACCTCGACCCGTCCGTGCACGTGATCGCGCTCTCCGGGAACGGCAAGGGCTTCTGCGGCGGCTACGACCTGGTCGAGTCGGCCGAGGGCCGCGGTGAGCGCCCGGCGGAGAGCGACTCGCCGCTCGACGCCGGGACGATCGCCGGCAACCACGATCCCGATGCCGTCTGGGACCCGGTGGTCGACTGGCAGATGATGAGCCGCAACGTCCGCGGCTTCATGAGCCTGTTCCACTCGGACAAGCCCGTGCTCTGCAAGGTGCACGGCTTCTGCGTCGCAGGCGGCACCGACATGGCGCTCTGCTCCGACCTGCTCGTGATCGCGGACGACGCCCGCATCGGCTATCCGCCGGCCAGGGTCTGGGGCTCCCCCACCACGTCGCTGTGGGCGTTCCGGCTCGGGGAGCAGCGCGCCAAGCGGCTGCTCTTCACCGGCGACCTGATCGACGGTCGCCAGGCCGCGGACTGGGGCCTCGCCCTGGAGTCGCACCCGCCCGGCGAGATCGACGAGCGCTTCGAGGAGCTCGTCCAGCGCGTCGCGCTGATGCCGGTGAACCAGCTCGTGATGATGAAGCTGCTCGTGAACCAGGGCGTCTACGCGCGCGGCCTGCACACGACGCAGGTGCTCGGGACCTTCTTCGACGGGATCGCCCGCCACACCGAGGAGGGCTACGCGTTCCAGGCCAAGGCCGCGGCGGAGGGCTTCAAGGCCGCGGTGCAGGAGCGCGACCGGCCGTACGGCTGAACTCGATCAGCACGTGATACCCGTACGGCCGCGCGGCGGGCACGCGCTGCCACACAGCCTGGTCGAGCCCCTTCAGCTGAGGGTGGGCGCGGTGGCCGAGCGCGCGGCTGAGCGACTCGAAGAAGTAGAAGCCCGGATAGGAGAGCTCGACCCGGCCGAACACGTCGACGAGGGCGCCGATGTCGTCGTCGCTCAGGGGCCGCTCGTCCGAGGTGCCGACGGCGTGGGCGCGCCCGGCCCGCCACAGCGCCCGGCGCGCCGCCCGCAGCAGCGGATTGCGGTCGTGGTTCTCGAAGAACGCGCCGCGGGCGCCCTCCCGCAGCAGCCGCGCCAGCTCCCGTGCTGTGCCGGCCACGTCGGCGTGATGGAGGATCCACTTGCCCACCGCCCGGTCGAACGACTCGGGCGCGAGCCCCGTCTCCTCCACCGCCGCGACCACGAACTCGGCTTCCGGGGCCCTCCCCCGCGCGCGCTCGACCATCCCGGCGGAGACGTCCACCGCCACGACCTCGGCGCCCGCCCGCACGAGCTCCGCGGTGAGGTCGCCGCTGCCGCAGCCGAGCTCCAGGACGCGCAGCCCCTCGATCGGCCCGAGGGCATCGAGGAGGGCGCGGTCGTACTCGTCCGGCTCGCGCGGGGTCGCCGCGGCGGCTCGCTCGTCGTAGAAGGCCCGCTCGCGCCGGCGGACCTCCTCAGCGCTCATACAGTCCTGTGAGCGTGCCCCTCGCCCGCGCGGCAGCCGCGACCTTCGACCGCACCTCGTTGATCGAGGCGTCGGCGCCCAGGCCGAGCCGCTTGCCGAGCGCGTAGACGGCGAAGACGTAGTGGTGGGCGCCCTTGCCCTTGGGCGGGCAGGGGCCGCCCCAGCGGCGCTTGCCGAAGCTGTTGGCGGTCTGGACGGCGCCGTGCGGAAGGCGGCCCTCGCCGAAGCCGGTCGAGTCCGGCGGGATCGCCAGCACGCTCCAGTGGACGAAGTTCGCATCGCGATCGTCCACGATCAGAGCGATCTCGCGGGTGCTCTTGGGCACTCCGGACCAGCGCAGCGGCGGCGAGACCTCCTGGCCGTCGCAGGTGTACCTGCGAGGTATCGAGCCTCCGTCCGCGAAGCCGAGGCTGCTCACCGGAAAGACCGCCGGCGTCTTCGGCAGCGGCTTGTCCGGCTTGTCGCCGCCGCCGCAGCCGGCGACGAGGGCGAGAGCGACGACGACCGCGCAGCGTTTCATGACGTCATCGGTTCGGAATCGTTCGACATGTGACGTTTCCACGGGCGGCTAAGCGACGGATCTCGGCGGCACGTCTGCGCGCCTTCTTTCGTGTCTTTCGATATGAGCGTGCACCCCGTGCCCCGTCCACCAAGCGGCGGCCGGCGAGGGGCTGGTGGAGCTTGACTCGCACGCACAGGGGGCGGAGGTCGAGGGCGGTGATCTCAGGTCTCAGGACGTGCAATGTGAGAACCGCGCGGTGGTCGTCGCTGAGTTCGTTCACCCGCTTGGGAACGACGCTCGAGGAATCGTCGAGGTAGAGATCGACCACTCGGCCGCCTCGAGGCGAGGCCCCCAACCACCCGTGCGGGGCGTCCCCATCGCTGTGGTTGCAGCCCGTCAAGCTGACCGCGAGCAGGATCGCAGCAACGGTTGACCATTTAGTCGGTTCATAGCCCACATAAATGGTCAACCGTCGCCGCTTTCACCTAGCGCCGCTCGAGGCATAGCGTTATTCCGTGCCGCAGGCTGGACGGCAGTGTTCGGCCCACCACGCCGTAGAGCCTGCCAAAAGCGCCCGGCGGGCGGAAGTAGTTCTCCACGTCCACTGACAGCGGCTCCCAGCCCGCCGCCCGCGCCACGGCGACCAGCTCGGACGCCGTGTACTCGTGGAAGTGGCCGGGATTCGTGGCCGAG
>DASXBA010000072.1:0-30690 GCA_036406475.1 Thermoleophilaceae bacterium
AGAGCATCCCTGATCACGAGCGGGCTCACCGTGGCGCCGACGTCGAGCATGAAGGACACGGCCGCGTAGGCGGTGACCCAGCCGAAGGTGGCCGCCGCCCCCACCGGGACCGGCAGCAGGCTGTGCGACGGGTCGCGCACCTCGCGGAAGCGGCCGACGCCGTAGCCGACCGCCGTCAGGACGAGCGACGACGCGCCCATCGTGGCGCCGGTGGCGAGATCGAGCAGGACACCCGCGACGAAGCCCGCGGAGCTGCCGGCGATGCTGCCGCCGTAGTAGGCGACCGCGGCGACCGCCAGCGGGGTCAGGTCCGCATAGCTGCCGAGGATCCCGATCTGCCCGATGACCGAGAGCTGGAGCAGCACGGCGAGGATCAGCAGCAGCCCCACGCGCAGGAAGGCTCCCGGGCTGAGCCTCACGGCGTGGGCACCTGCCCCGGCACCGTTGTGGAGGCGTTCTCCTGCGGCTGGCCGCGACGCGTGAGCACCTGGACGAAGTCGATCCGACGGACGTCGGCGAAAGGCTTCATGTGCACGCGCTGGTAGACCTCGACCTCGTCGAGGTCGACCTTGGTGACCCGCCCGATCGGTATACCGCGCGGGAAGATCGAGCGCACGTTGTCCGAGGCGAAGCCCGAGGTGACCACGGTGGTGCCCTCGGTCACGCGCTTGCCCTTCTGGACGAAGTCGAGCAGGAGGTCGTTGGGGTTGCCCACCTCGGGCCGGACGATGCCGGTCGCGCCGTTGGGCATCACCTGCGCCGAGACGGCGGACTGGGAGTCGGTGATCAGGGTCACCTCGGCGGTGCCGCCGGTCACGCGGGTGACCTTGCCGGCGAGGCCGCCCGAGGCGATCACGGGCTGATCGACGCGCAGGCCGTCGCTCGACCCCTTGTCGATCTTGATGCTCGAGTACCAGACCGTCGGCGAGCGGGCGATCACGCGCGCGCTGACCGGATGGGTGCCCTGCGGGAAGCTCGCGTCGTGCTGGAGGCCGATGAGCCCGCGTAGCTGGCGGTTGTCGTGGGTGGCCGTCTGGTTCTCGGCGACCTGGCTGCGGAGGCTCTCGACCTCCTTCTTCAGCTTGTCGTTGTCGTGCTTGGCGTCGACCGTGTCGCCGAACCAGCCGAACAGGTCGCGGACTGGCTTGAGCGCCCGGCTGGCGCCGGTCTCGATCGGGGCGAAGGCCTCCTGGGTGCCGCGCTGGAGCGCGTGCAGGATGCCGCCGCCGGACTCACCGAAGTACGCCGTGAGCAGCGCGACCGAGAGGCCGACGAACACGGCCAGGACGGCCCGCCTGCGGCGGATCGTCTTCTGATCGAACACGGCTCGGGAACCTCCCGGCGCCGGCTCCTACCGCCGGCGGCTGTTTCGGGAATTCTTGTTGCTGCGGTGGATCGCCTCGAACTCCTCGAGGCTGCGGCCGGAGCCGACCGCCACGCAGGTGAGCGGCGACTCGGCCAGGTGCGCCGGCATCTGGGTCTCGTCGCGGAGGCGCTCGTCGAGGCCCTGGAGGAGGGCGCCGCCGCCCGCGAGCATGATGCCCCGGTCCATGATGTCCGAGGCGAGCTCGGGGGGTGTCCGGTCGAGCGTCTCCTTGACGGCGTCGATGATCGCGGCGAGCGGCTCCTCGATCGCGAGCCGCACCTCCTCGCTCGTGAGCACGATTGTCTTGGGCAGGCCGGAGACGAGGTCGCGGCCGCGGATCTCGGCCTGTACCTCCTCGTCGAGCGGGAAGGCCGAGCCGATCTCGAGCTTGACCTCCTCGGCCGTCTGCTGCCCGATCATCAGCTTGTACTCGCGCTTGACGTAGTTGATGATCGACTCGTCGATCTCGTCGCCGCCGATGCGAATCGATTGGGACACGACGATGCCGCCGAGCGAGATCACCGCAACCTCGCTCGTGCCGCCGCCGATGTCCACGACCATGTTGCCCGTCGGCTCGCCCACGGGCAGCCCGGCTCCGATGGCGGCGGCCATCGGCTCCTCGATCAGGTAGGCCTGGCGGGCGCCGGCGGAGAGGCAGGCCTCCTCGACGGCGCGCTTCTCGACCCCGGTGACCCCGCTCGGGACGCAGACAACTACGCGCGGGTGCGCCCAGCGGTTCTGGTGGACCTTCTGGATGAAGTGGCGGAGCATCTGCTCCGTCACGTCGAAATCGGCGATGACTCCGTCCTTGAGCGGGCGGATCGCCTGGATGGTCCCGGGGGTGCGGCCGAGCATGCGCTTGGCCTCGATGCCCACCGCATGCACCTCGGTCGAACGCGAGTCGATCGCCACGACCGACGGCTCCGACAAGACGATGCCCCGCCCGCGCACGTATACGAGGGTGTTGGCCGTGCCGAGATCGACCGCCATGTCGCGGCCCCCCATGCCCGTCAGGTATGAGAAGAAGCCCATCTGCGCGTGTGGTAGGTGAGAATAGGCTGCGGAGCGGCAGCCTGCCGAGCCGGCACGTTCAAGTTCGTTCTGAGCGCCGGACGCGCCCGGCCCGCGAGCCGGGAAGTGTAGAGGACTACGCCGGAGTTGCCGGGATGTTTCGCCTCGTGGCAATAGTCGCTAGTCGCTGGTCGCCAGGGCCTACGATCCAGGGGTGGCTGCGCGGGCGATAGAGGTGCGTGGGCTCTCAAAGTCCTTTGGCGAGGTCGAGGCCGTTCGCGGGGTGGACTTCGAGGTCGAGACCGGCGAGGTGTTCGGCTTTCTCGGGCCCAACGGAGCGGGCAAGACCACCACGATCAACATGCTCTGCACGCTGGCCAACCCGACCGGCGGGAGCGCGCTGGTGGCCGGCTTCGACGTGGTCAGCGAGCGCGACGACGTCCGCCGCCACATCGGGCTCGTGTTCCAGGACCCCACCCTCGACGGCTACCTGAGCGGCGAGCAGAACCTGAAGCTGCACGCGGAGCTCTACGGCGTCCCCTCGGAGCTCGTCGCGCCGCGGATGCAGCAGGTGCTCGAGATGGTCGGGCTCTGGGAGCGGCGCAAGGGGCAGGTGATGACCTACTCCGGCGGGATGCGGCGTCGCCTCGAGATCGCGCGCGGCCTGATGCACTCGCCGCGGGTCCTGTTCCTCGACGAGCCCACGATCGGCCTCGACCCGCAGACGCGCAGCTCGATCTGGAGCTACATCCGGATGCTCAAGGAGCGAGAGGACATCACGATCTTCATGACCACCCACTACATGGACGAGGCGGAGATCTGCGACCGGATCGCGATCATGGACCAGGGCGCGATCGTGGCGCTCGACTCGCCGGAGGCGCTCAAGGCGGGAATCGCGGCCGACCGGATCCAGATCCAGACCGAGGACGACGACGCAGCGATCGCCGCGCTCGGCGAGCTGTTCGGACTCGAGGCGCAGATGGCGGAGGGCGCGGTGACCTTCTCGGTGCCGGCCGGCGAGGAGTTCGTGCCGCGGCTGTTCGCCGAGCTCGGCGTGCCGATCAGGTCCGTGAACGTGTCGAGGCCCACCCTGGACGACGTCTTCATGTCCTACACCGGCACGACGATCCGCGACGCCGAGGAGTCGGCCGACCGCCAGCGGAGCAGGATGATGATGCAGGTGATGACGAGGGGCCGGAGATGAGCGTCGCCGCGGCCGACGTCGTCCGCGTGCGGGTCCCCGCCCGCAGCTTCCGGAGCGAGCTGCGCGCGATCAAGATCGTCTGGCGCCGCGAGCTGATCCGTTTCGCCAACGACCGGCTGCGGATCGTCACCTCGCTCATCCAGCCGCTGCTGTTTCTGTTCGTGCTCGGTTCCGGGCTCCAGCGGCTGTCCAGCGCCAGCACGCACGGCATCGACCTCAAGACCTTCCTCTACCCCGGGATCCTCTGCATCACGGTGATGTTCACCGCGATGTTCTCGGCGGCGTCGATCGTCTGGGACCGGGAGTTCGGCTTCCTGCGGGAGATGATGGTCGCGCCGGTGCGGCGGAGCTCGATCGTGATCGGCAAGTGCCTGGGCGGCGCGACCGTGGCCTGCTTCCAGGGGCTGATCATGCTCTGCCTCGCCTGGGCGGTGGACGTGCCCTACAGCGTCACCCTCGTGCTCGGGATCTTCGGGCTCCAGCTCCTGCTCGCGTTCAGCATCACCGCGTTCGGCGTGATGGTGGCGGTGCGGATCAAGACGATGCAGTCGTTCATGGGCCTGATGCAGATGGTGATCACGCCCATGTTCTTCATCTCGGGCGCCCTGTTCCCGATCGTCGGGCTCCCGACCTGGCTCGCCGTCCTCAACCGGCTGGACCCGATGACGTACGCGGTCGACCCGATGCGCAAGCTCGTGTTCAGCCATCTCGACATCAACCAGGACGCGCTGCGAGCGCTCGACCCCGGCGTGACCTGGTTCGGCTGGCATGTGCCGGCGGCGCTCGAGGTGGCCGTGGTGCTGGCGTTCGGCCTGCTGCTGCTCTCGATCGCGATCTGGGAGTTCAGCGCGACCGAATGAGCTCGGGCGCGAGCTCGACCAGCCTCGCCACCGGGAGCCCGACCACGTTCCAGTAGTCGCCCTCGATCGCGGCGACGAGGGCGGCGCCCATTCCCTGAATGGCGTATCCGCCCGCGCGATCGCGCCACTCGCCGCCGGCCACGTACCAGTCGATGTCGCTCTGCTCGAGGAGCCGGAAGCGCACGCGGGTCGTGGCGGTGTCGCTTCGCTCCTCACCGTGCGGGCCGCAGAGGGCGATCCCGCTCACCACCTCGTGCGTCCGGCCCGACAGGCGGCGCAGGAAGATCTCGGCCGTCTCCTCGTCGACGGGCTTCCCGAAAGCGCGGCCGTCGAGCACCACCTCGGTGTCCACGCCGAGTACCCACTCGCCCCCCACCGAGCGCGCCTTGCGCAGCGCGTTCTCGAGCGCGAGCGCGCGGGGCTCGCCCGCCGTCAGCTCCTCAGCCTCGGGCTCGACGACGCGGAACTCGATGCCGAGCTGCTCGAGGATGGCGCGGCGCTGCGGCGAGCGCGACGCCAGGATCAGGGGACCTTCAGCCGCCAAGCTCCGGGAAGAACAGCCCGACCTCGCGGTCGGCCGACTCCGCGGAGTCGGAGCCGTGGACGAGGTTGGTCTGCACCTCTAGTGCGTAGTCGCCGCGGATCGAGCCGGGCGAGGCCTCGAGCGGGTTGGTGGAGCCGATCACCTGACGCGCGGCCGTGACCGCCTCGTGGCCCTCGAGCACCATCGCGACGAGCGGGCCGCCGGTGATGAAGTCGACGAGGTCGCCGAAGAAGGGCTTCTGCTCGTGCTCCGCGTAGTGCTCCTCGGCCAGCTCGCGCTCGACCTGCATGCGCTTGAGGGCGGCGATCTTGAGGCCCTTGCGCTCGAAGCGGGCGATCACCTCGCCGGTCAGGCCGCGCCCGAACGCGTCGGGCTTGACCAGGATCAGGGTCCTGTCCATCGGTCTCCTTTCTCAGGGGGTTAGGGCTGCGGGTCCGCCGGCGCCGGATGCTCGACCGTGGCGTCGGCAGGGCGCACCACGCTGGCCGATGCGGACCTGCGCCGCTCACGCGCCCGCCGCGCCTCGGGCGCGGCCTGCCCGACCTCGGCCTCGCAGTAGGGACAGATCTTCCAGCGTGGGTCGAGCGGCTTGCCGCACACGGTGCACGGCTCCTTGAGCCGGCGCAGGCAGCTCGGGCAGCGCAGGAACGCCTTCTCCACGTCGAAGCCGCAGTAGGGGCAGGCGAGGTGGTCGAGGCTGTGCAGCCGGGCCTCGGCCGCGGCGATCTCGAGCTCGCGCTCGCGCATGTCCTCGAGGTACTCGGGCGGGCGAACGATCATGTAGACGATCGTGCCGATGAACGGGAAGAGCGACGCCGCCGTGGCACAGCCCACGAGCATCGGGTCCTCGATTCGCCGGCGGGCGTCCGCGTACGTCCAGTAGACCAGCGCCAGCCAGAGCACGACCAGGAACAGCAGCAGCAGGTTCACCGCGAGGTTCACCGAGTCGTTCTCGATGCCGAAGACCGCGAGGGGGCCCATTAGACGCGAAACTGTAACGGCGGGTTAGGTCGTGCGAGCCTCCTGCCCGGGTCGGCTTCGCCGACCCTCACAGAAAGAGCCGTCCGAGCGCGTAGCCGATGCCGAAGAAGACCAGGATCACCGTGGCCACCACCACGGCGACCAGGCCAATCATCGCGCCGAATCCCGGCCCTTCGCCCTCGTCCATAGCCGGAATCCTGCCACTGATCCACTTTGACCCGCCATACGCGGGTCCGGATGGATCGGTGGCTACATGCTCGACGCGCGGGCGTCGCCCGCCTCGCGCATGAGGTCGCCCACCAGGTAGATCGATCCCGTCGCGACGACGGCACCGGCCGGCCCGGCCAGCTCGCGCGCGCGACTGACCGCGGCGCGCGCGTCGGCGACGGTCTCCGCGGGGACGTCGCCGAGCTTGGCCGCGAGCGACTCCAGCGTCGCCGGCGAGAGCGCGCGCGGGTTGGCGCAGCGAGTGAAGACGAAGCGGTCGAACACGGGCAGCAGCTCGCGGAGCATGCCGGCCGCGTCCTTGTCCTCGAGCACCGAGACGACGCCAACTCGCGGCCGCCGTTCGCCGAGCACCTCCGGCAGCGCCCGGGCCAGGGCCGCGGCGCCCGAGGGGTTGTGTGCGCCGTCGTAGATCGTGAGTGGATCCGTCTCGACCACGTCCAGGCGGCCCGGTATCCGGGTCTCGCGCCTGGCCGCGGCCACCGCGGCGGGGTCAAGACCGCGCTCGAGGAAGGCGCGGGCCGCCACCTCGGCGAGCGCGAAGTTGGCGTCCTGGAAGCCGCCGGAGACCGGCTCCGCGCGGACGCGGCGGGCGGGCGCCGCGGCGGCCACCGCCTCGACGTCCGGATCGAGCTCGGCCGGCATGACCAGCGTCGCGTGGTCGCGGACCACGGCCAGCTTCTCCTGCGCTATGTCGCGCACGGTCGGCCCGAGCCAGCGCGTGTGCTCGAGGCCGACGTTCGTCAGGACCTGCACCTTGGAGGGGATCACGTTGGTCGCATCGAAGCGGCCGCCGAGGCCGGCCTCGATCACCGCCACCTCCACGTCCCGCCGCGCCAGCTCGTAGTAGGCGGCGGCGGTCAGCGCCTCGAACTGGGTCACCTGGTCGTCCGGGTCGGCGGTGCGGTTCACGAGCTCGGCCGCGTGGGCGGCGCGGGTCACGGCCGCGGCGAAGTCGGCCTCGGAGACGGGCTCCTCCCCCACCTCGATCCGCTCCCGGAACGAGCGCAGGTGCGGGGAGGTGTAGCTGCCGCTGCGCAGGCCGTGGCGCTCGAGGATCGCGGCGCAGAAGCGCACGGTCGACGACTTGCCGTTGGTCCCCACGACGTGGATCGAGGCGAAGCGCCGCTGCGGGAGCCCGAGGACGGTCATGAGCTTGTGCATGCGGTCGAGGCCGAACCGCATCCCGAACAGCTCGAGCCCGAGCAGGTATTCCTCCGCCTGACGGGCGGTCATGACCCCAGTCGTTCCAGGGCGCGCCGGTACTCCTCGAGCTTGCGCCGCTCCTCCTCCACCACCTCGGGCGGAGCCTTCTGCACGAAGCCCTTGTTGGCGAGCTTCTTCTCGCCGCGCTCGATCTCGCCGCGGAGCTGGTCGCGCTTGGCGGTCAGCTTCTTCTCGCCCTCCTCGGGGTCGAACGCCTCGGAGGGCAGGACCTGGACCGCGCCGCCCGGGATCGGCAGGGTGGCGAGCACATCGCCGTTCTCGTGCTCTTCGGGCATGAACGAAAAGCGCGCGAGGCGGGCGATCTGGCCGCGGCTCGCGTCGTCGTAGCCGTCGGCGTGGAGGCGCCCGGGAATGTCGGCGGAGGCCTTGGCGCCAACCGCGTCGCGGTAGCTGCGCAGCTCGGTCACGGCCTCGATCACCTGACCGAGCTGCCGCTCCGCCTCGGTGTCGAGCAGCGACTCGTCCGGCTCCGGCCAGGGTGCCACGGCTAGCAGCCCGCGCTCGCCGGGCAGGTACGACCAGATTTCCTCGGTGGCGAACGGCATCACCGGGTGGAGCAGGACGAGGACCCGCTCGAGCGCGTGCAGCAGGACTGCGGAGACGCCGGCGTTGTCGCCGGAGTAGAGGCGCGGCTTGGCCAGCTCCAGGTACCAGTCGCAGATCTCCGACCAGAAGACCTCATAGAGACGCAGGGCCGCAGGAGAGAAGTGGAAGCCGTCGAGGAGCTCGCTGGCCTCGCGCGTGGTGCGCTCGAGCCGAGAGACGATCCAGCGGTCCTCGATCGTCTCCGCGGCCGCGGCGGACGGCGAGGCGTCCTCGGCGGCGCCGAGCAGGATCAGCCGCGAGGCGTTCCATAGCTTGTTGGCCAGATCCTCGCCCTGCTTGACGCGCTGGGGCGAGTAGCGCACGTCCTGGGTGGAGGACATGGCGAGCAGCCCGAAGCGGAGCGCGTCGGCGCCGTGGCTCTCGATCTCGTCGAGTGGATCGATGCCGGTGCCGAGCGACTTGGACATGCGCCGGCCGTCGGGGGCCTGGATCACCGAGTGGATCGGGACGTCTGTGAAGGGAGGCTCGCCCGTGAACTCGATCCCGAACATCACCATCCGGGCGACCCAGAGGAAGATGATGTCGCGCGCGGTGGAGAGGACGTCGGTGGGGTAGAACGCGCCGTACTCCGGGGTGTCCTCCGGCCAGCCGAGCGTGGCGAACGGCCAGAGCGCCGACGAAAACCAGGTGTCGAGCACGTCCGGGTCGCGCTCCCAGCCGTCGCCGTCCGGCGGCTCCATGCCGACGTGGACCTCGTCGCCGCGGTACCAGGCGGGGATCTGATGGCCCCACCAGAGCTGGCGCGAGATGCACCAGGGGCGGATCTCCCGCAGCCAGCGGAGGTATACGCCGGTCCAGGGACTGTCGGGATGGAAGCGGACCTTGCCCTCCTCCACCACCTCGATCGCCGGCCTGGCGAGCTCGGTCATGTCGCAGAACCACTGCAATGAGATGAGCGGCTCGATCCGCATCCCCGAGCGGTGGGAGTGCGGCACGTCGTGGACGTAGGGCTGGGTGCCCGATACGAGCCCCTCCTCGCGCAACGCGGCGACGACCGCCTTGCGCGCCTCGTCCACCGGCATGCCGCGGAAGCGCTCGGGGGCGGCGTCGGTGAGCCGGCCGTCCTCGCCGATCACGCTGATCTCCTCGAGGCCGTGGCTGCGGCCGATCTCGAAGTCGTTGGGGTCGTGACCGGGGGTGATCTTGAGCGCGCCGGTGCCGAACTCCGGGTCGACGTATTCGTCGGCGATCACCTCGAGCCGCCGGCCGACGAGCGGCAGGATCGCCGTCTCGCCTATCAGCCGCGAGTAGCGGTCGTCTGCCGGGTTTACGGCGATGGCGGTGTCGGCGAGGATCGTCTCCGGCCGGACGGTGGCGATCGTGAGCGAGCCCGAGCCGGACTCGAGCGGGTAGTCGACCAGGTAGAGGCTGTCCTCCACCTGCTTCTGCTCGACCTCGAGGTCCGAGATGGCCGAGCGCGTGCCCGGGTCCCAGTTGACCATGTAGTTGTCGCGGTAGACGACGCCCTTCTCGTGGAGGCGGACGAACACCTCGAGCACCGCACGCGCGTACGCCTCGTCCATCGTGAAGCGCTCGTCCTCGTAGTCGAGCGAGGCGCCGAGCCGCTTGTACTGCTCGGTGATCAGCGAGCCGTGCTCCTCGCGCCAGCGCCAGACGCGCTCCTCGAACTTCTCCCGGCCGAGGTCCTCCTTGGTCACGCCATCCGCGGCGAGGGCCTCCTCGACCTTGACCTGCGTGCCGATGCCGGCGTGGTCGGTGCCGAAGATCCACTTGGTCCGGCGGCCGCGCATCCGCGCCAGGCGGATGCAGGCGTCCTGGATCGAGCCGTTGAGCGCGTGGCCCATGTGCAGAACGCCGGTGACGTTGGGCGGCGGCACCGCGATCGAGTAGTTCTCGCCGGCGCTGCCCTCCGGTTCCGGGTGGAAGATGCCGGCCTCCTCCCAGCGCGCGAAGACGCGCCCCTCGACCTCGTGCGGGTCGTAGCGGGTGCGCTTCTCGAGGGACTTCAGGCGGTCGGCTGGCACGCGCGCAAGTCTAGGCCCGGCGCCTCGACCGCAGGATGAGCGTGACTACGAGCAGGAGCAGGCCCGCCAGAAAGGCCAGCACGGTGAGGATCCCGCCGCCCACGACGCGCACCACCCGCTTGCCGATCGGGTCGCCGAGGGCGATCCCGGGCTCCGAGTAGGGGATGTCCTGGGAGGACGTCACCGAGATCTCGTAGCGCCCCGAGTGGGGCACCTCAACCGTCGCGAAGGCCGTGCTGTCGCGGCCGCCCGACATCGTGAAGTCGCTCGAGTACTTCCTGAGCGGGAGCACCGTGTGGCTGCCCACCTCGTGGATGCGGACGTGCAGCGGCGAGCTGCCGAGGTCCGAGAGCCGGTCGCCGAGGCGCCCCGGACGCGGGATGTCCCGGGCCTCGAAGAAGACGTTGTACCTGCGCCCCTCGAGGTGGACCGTGCGCTCGCCGGGGACCGGCGTCCTCGTGCGCTCGATCAGCGCGTCCCCGAAGCCGAGCGACTGGTCGACGACGAAGACCACGCCCACGGCGGTGAGGAGCCCCAGGAAGGCGACTCCGATGTAGGGCAGCGCCCGCATCAGGGGATGGATACTGGACGCCGTGGACAACGTCGAGCGCCTGCGGCGGGCGTACGAGCGCTTCAACGCGACCGGCAAGTTCGACGGCAAGGTCGTGCGCCACGACAGCTTCACCGAGCGCGCCGAAGCGTTGCTCGTCGCCGGCCCTCTGATATCGAATATCTTCGATATCGGCTATTCTCGATGCCATGACTCCTGCCGAGACGCTCAGGGCCGCCCGGAGCAAGGCCGCGCTGACCCAGGCCGGACTAGCGGAGCTGCTCGGCAAGAGCCAGGCGACGATCGCGAGCCTCGAGCGGCCGGGGGCGAATCCCACGCTCTCGACCCTTGATGAGGCGGTGCGCGCCACGGGCCACCGGCTCGAGCTGCGCCTGGTCCCCCACAAGTCGAACGTGGACGAGACGTTGATCGCCAGGAACCTGAGACTCACGCCGGCCGAGCGGCTGGCGGCCTTCGAGACGGCGCAGGCCGAGGTCGACGATCTGCGCGGCCGCGCTCGCCGCGGTGGCTGACTTCCGCCCGAGCGCGCAGCTGGCCGCGCTGACGGGACACGGCGTCGACTTCGTGGTCGTCGGCGGAATCGCCGCGACGCTCTACGGCTCGGACCGCACCACCTTCGACCTCGACATCTGGCCCGACCAGGACCCCGCCAACCTCCAGGCGCTCGGCCGCGCCCTCGCCGACATGGACGCGCGCCTGAGGGGGGTCGAGGACGACGTGCCGTTCGTGCCCGACGAGCGAACGCTCACGCATGTCGAGCTACTCACGCTCGACACATCGTTCGGTCCGCTCGACGTCCTGATGCGCCCGGACGGATCGCCCCCCTACCGGCTTCTGCGGGGACGAGCGGAGCGCGTCGACGTCGGGACCGTTGCGGTGCTCGTCGCGTCGATCGACGACCTCCTCGCGATGAAGCGCGCGGCCGGGCGAGCGAAGGACGAGTTGGACGTCGAGACGCTCGAGGCGATCAAGCGGCTGACACGCCGGGTGCGGCGCTGAGCTCCACGGTGACGAGCTCCGCCAGCCGCTGCACGGAGCGGCGGTTGTCGCGGGCGACCTGACCCCTCATCGCGGTGACGAACAGCGAGCCGAGCGGTCCCGCTGAGGAGGTGCCGCGCAGCGTGATCGTCACCTCGCTGGCCGAGTCGCCCACCGGCCCGACCTCCATGATCACCTCGAAGGTCCGGGTCAGCGGCAGGCCCTCGCCGCGGTGGACCTGGCGCCGCGGCGCGTCGAGCTCCGTCACGGTCCAGCGCGACTTCGCCTTCCAGGGACCGAGGATCGGGTTGATCTCGTCGTAGGTCGAGCCCTCGCGGGCGGGGCCGTCGCTGCGCGTGACGGCGTCGGTGCTCGCGACCCACTCGGCGTAGCGGGTGGTATCGGAGACCAGCTCCCACACGCCCTCGGGCGGCGCCGAGACGCTGGCGCTTGCGCACACGTATAGCTCGGCCATCAGCCGGGCAGGCCGGCGACGAAGTCGACGAGCTTCTTCGTGTTGCGGAACGGGGGGCCGTGGCCGAACAGGGTCAGGCGCGGCTCGAGCTTCGCGAGCCGGCGTGCGGACTCGCGATTGCGGGCCGGGTCCGGCGTGAACAGGCGCGGCGGCTCGTGCAGGCCGGGGATCGCGGTGAGCAGGTTCATCCCGTTGAGCACGTCTCCGAGGATCAGCGTGCCGTCGGACTCGCGCCAGAAGGCGAGGTGGCCCGCGGAGTGGCCGGGCACGTGCAGCACCTTGAAGCCGGCCACCTCGTCGCCCTCGCCGAGCTGGCGGTCTACCGGGTGGCCGGGCCCGGTCAGGACCTTGTAGTTGAACGTGTTGATCCTCGCCCTGGGCTGCCGCTCGAGGATCAGCTCGGGGCGTTCGGCCGCGTCGGCGTCGTCTTCCCCTACCCAGAAGGGGACCCCGAAGCGCTCGCAGATCTGCTTGCTGACGCCGTTGTGATCCGGGTGGGCGTGCGTGAGCGCGTGCGCTTTCACGTCGTGGCCCTCGAGCTGCTTGAAGATCGTCTTGCCCGCGCGCCGGTGCGAGGCGTCGATCACGACGTCTTCCATCAGGTAGACGTTGAAGGCGTTCGGCGGGAAGCTGCGGAGGAGCCAGACCCCGTCGGCGACCTGCTTCACGGCGCGAGACTAACTCCTGCGGCCCAGCCGCATCCACCAGTGGCCGACGGGCTCTCCGTCGCGGTGCGCCGGGAAGGCGTCGACCGCGATGAACGAGAACCAGAGCGCCCGCAGCCCCCACCCCCTCTCGCGCGGCACGAGCAGCACGCGTCTCAGCTCGCCGACGGGCTCGTCCAGCTCGACGAGCGCCCCATCGTCCACGACCTCGACGACGACGCCCTCGTGGATCCGTGACTCCTCCTCGCCCGGCCGGCCCTCGGTCCAGACGCGGACGGGCCTGCCCTCGGGCGAGAAGCCGAGCGCGCCTCCGACGCGCTCGACGAGGCGAAGCCTTGCCATGGCGGCGGGTCTTAGGCCGATTCAGCCTGCTGCTCGTCCGGCTCCTCCTCGGGAGCCGCCTCGGTGACGAGCGTGGGCTTGAGGCTCTTCTCGATCGTGTCCTTGGTCACGACGCACTTCTTCACGTCGCGACGCGAGGGCAGCTCGAACTGCACCTCGAGCAGGGTCTCCTCCAGGATCGAGCGCAGGCCGCGGGCGCCGGTCTCGCGCTCGAGCGCGCGGTCGGAGATCGCGCCGAGCGAGTCGTCGGCGAAGACCAGCTCGATGCCGTCGAACTGGAAGAAGCGCTGGAACTGCTTGACGAGCGCGTTGCGCGGCTCGGTGAGGATGGTGACCAGGTCGTCCCGGGTGAGCTGGTGAATGACGGAGATGACAGGCAGCCGGCCGATGAACTCGGGGATCAGGCCGTACTCGACGAGGTCCTCGGGCAGGACCTGCTCGAAGAGCTCGCCGGTGTCCTTGTTGTGCTTCGAGCGGACCGCCGAGCCGAAGCCGACGCCCTTGTGCCCGATCCGCCGCTCGACCACCTTGTCGAGGTCCGCGAACGCCCCGCCGCAGATGAACAGGATGTTCGTCGTGTCGATCGTGAGGAACTCCTGGTGCGGGTGCTTGCGCCCGCCCTGCGGCGGCACCGAGGCCACCGTCCCCTCGAGGATCTTGAGCAGCGCCTGCTGGACGCCCTCACCGGACACGTCGCGCGTGATCGACGGGTTGTCGGCCTTGCGCGCGATCTTGTCGACCTCGTCGATGTAGATGATCCCGGTCTCCGCCTTCTTGACGTCGAAGTCGGCGGCCTGGATCAGCTTGAGGAGGATGTTCTCGACGTCCTCGCCGACGTAGCCGGCCTCGGTGAGCGCCGTGGCGTCCGCAATCGCGAACGGGACGTTGAGGATCTTGGCGAGCGTCTGCGCGAGCAGCGTCTTGCCGCAGCCGGTGGGACCGAGCAGGAGGATGTTGGACTTCTGGAGCTCGAGGTCCTGCTCGCCGTCCGACTGCATCATCTGGACGCGCTTGTAGTGGTTGTAGACCGCGACGCTCAGCGTCCGCTTGGCGGGCTCCTGCCCCACGACGTACTCCTGGAGGACCGAGTCGATCTCCTTGGGCTTGGGCAGGTTCTCGAGGTCGAAGCTCGCGCTGCCGGTGAGCTCCTCGTCGATGATCTCGTTGCAGAGGTCGATGCACTCGTCGCAGATGTAGACGCCGGGCCCGGCGATGAGCTTCTTCACCTGGCGCTGCGACTTGCCGCAGAACGAGCAGAGGAGTTGTTCGTTGGAGTCGGTGGGTCGGGCCACGTGTCTCTCCCTCGAAGGGCCGAGGGTACCAGTGGGCGGGATGCCCACACGAGTAATACTCGGCTCGTGGCCCCGTCCCTTCAAGAGGGAACCGTGGTTCCGGACTTTCACTCCTCTTTTACGAGTCCCCGCGATGGGGACCGTAGGGTCGCCCGACGCCTCGAGACGACGGTCCAAATTTCAGCTTCGTCCGCCAGCTGCCGCTGACGCGGGAGGCCCTCGAGTTCGCGAAGCAGCGTCACGCCGGGCAGCGGCGCGCCGCCGACGAGGCGTCGTTCGTACTGCACCCGCTCGAGGTGGCGGCGCTGCTCCAGCGCTCCAACTACCCGGACTTCGTCGTGGCCGCCGCCGTGCTCCACGACATCCTCGAGAACACCGACGTCGAGCCGGCCGAGCTGGAGGCGCGGTTCGGCCCGGAGGTCACCGCCCTGGTCGTCGGGGTGAGCGACGACCCGGCGATCGAGGACGAGGACGAGCGCAAGGAAGAGCTACGCGAGCGCGTCCGCCGGCATGGCGGCTACGCCGCGGCGGTCTACGGCGCCGACAAGATCTCGAAGGTGCGGGAGATCCGCACTCAGCTCGCTCGCGGCGTCCCGCGCCCGGAGCTCCAGGGCAAGATCGACCGCCACGCGCGCTCGCTCGAGATGCTCGAGGAGACGATCCCCGGAAGCCGGCTGGTGCGGGCGCTGCGCTTCGAGATCGAGGTGCTAGACGAATTGCCGCCGGCCGGCGGCGGCGAGGATCGCGTCGGCTGAGCGATCGACGTCCTCGGCGGTGGTCTGCCAGCCCACGATCGAGACGCGCATCACGGCCTGCCCCTTGAAGGTGCTCCCGCCCAGCCAGCAGGTGCCGTCGTCCTGGACCCGCTCGATCACCTCGCCGGTCAGCTGGTCGTCATCGCCGAAGCGCACGAGGACCTGGTTGAGCACCACGTCGTTGAGGACCTCCACCCCTTCGGCTCGCTCGAGCCGGGCCGCCATGCGGCTTGCGTGGTCGCAGCAGCGGTCGACGAGATCGGCGAGCCCGGCGCGGCCGAGGAAGCGCAGCGCGGCGTAGACCGGCACGCCCCGCGCCCGGCGCGAGAACTCGGGGTTCCAGTCGAGGCCCCACGGGATGCCCTCCTCGTGCGGAGGGATGTAGGGCGAGGTCGACGTCATCGCCGCGCGCTGCGCCGAGGCGTCGGCCACGATCGCGATCCCGCAGTCGTAGGGCACGTTGAGCCACTTGTGCCCGTCGGTGGCCCAGGAGTCGGCGCCCTCGAAGCCGTCGAGCAGCGCCCGCCGGGTTGGGCTCACCGCGGCCCAGAGACCGAAGGCTCCGTCCACATGGCACCAGGCGCCGTGACGGCGGCAGGCCTCCACCACCTCGGCGAGCGGGTCGAAGGCCCCGCTGTTCACATCGCCGGCCTGCGCGCACACGATCGTGGGGCCGTCCCAGCCGGCGAGCTCGGCCTCGAGCTCCGCCGCGAGCATCCGTCCCTGGTCGTCGGTGGCCACCGGGCGCACGCGGTCGAAGCCGAGCCCGAGCATGCGGCAGGCGACTCCCACCGTGATGTGTGCCAGCTCGCTGGCCACGACGCGCACCTCAGGTGCGCCCTGCAGCCCCTTGGCGTCCACGTCCCAGCCGGCGTCGCGAAGCACGGCGTGACGTGCCGCGGCCAGGCAGGTGAAGTGCGCCATCTGGCAGCCGGTGACGAAGCCGAGCCCGGACCCGGCCGGCAGGCCGAGCAGCTCGCGCACCCACTCCCCGGCGACCTCCTCGGCCACCGAGAGCGAGGGAGCCGGCGCATAGCCGCCGCAGTTCTGGTCCCAGGCGGAGGTGAGCCAGTCGGCCGCCGTCGCGACCGGCAGCGAGCCGCCGATCACGAAGCCGAAGTAGCGCGGCCCGGCGGATGCGATCAGTCCCGGCTCGACGTCGCGCGCAAGGTCCTCGATCACCGTCCGCGGGTCCTCCCCCTCGTCGCCCAGCGGCCGCGCCAGCCGGGCGCGCAGCTCGTCGATGTCCGCGCGGACCCCGACCTGCCTCGACCCGAGGCTGTCTATGAACTCGTGGGAGAGACGGGCGGCGTCGTCGAGAACTTCGTAGCGAGGGTCCATCGGCCGACTGTAACGCCGGCCGAAAGCGGGATCAGTGCTGGCTGATGACCCGGTCGATGAGGTTGTACTCCGTAGCCTCTTCGGCGCTCATGAAGTAGTCGCGCTCGGTGTCCTTGGACACCTTGTCGAAGTCCTGCCCGGTGTGATGGGCGAGGATCTCGTCGAGGCGGCGGCGTACGTCGATGATCTCCTTGGCGTGGATCTCGATGTCCGAGGCCTGGCCCTGGAAGGCCGAGGAGACCTGGTGGATGAGGATCTTGGCGTTGGGAAGCGCCATCCGCTTCTCGGCGGCGCCGCCGGCGAGGAGCAGGGCGCCCATCGACATCGCGATCCCGACGCAGATGGTCTGAACGTCGGGCTTGATGAACTGCATCGTGTCGTAGATCGCGAGCCCGGCGTACACGGATCCGCCCGGCGAGTTGATGTAGAGCGAGATGTCCTTGTCCGGGTCCTCCGACTCCAGGTGGAGGAGCTGAGCCACGATCAGATTGGCGATGTCGTCCGTGACGGGCGTGCCCAAAAAGACGATGCGCTCGTTGAGCAGACGGCTGTATATGTCGAACGCGCGCTCACCGCGTGAGGTCTGCTCGACGACCATTGGAACCAGTGGGCTCATGGGCGGGCCAGTCTAGCGATCAGCTTCCGGGGGTCCAGATTTCCCCGGAGCCGGCCTCTTCACGGTCCTTCTCCGGGGTCCAGAGCTTGTCGCGGGCCTTGGCCTGGTCGACCGATATCGGGCTGGCGCTCTCAACCAGGAGGTCGACCGCCTTGCGCATCGCGATGTCCTCGCGCAGCGCCTCGTCAGTGCCCTGTGCCTTGGCCTTCTTGAGCTGCCTTTGCAGGGACTTCTCGCTCGGCGGCTGGTTCGCACCCTGCGCCACCGCGGCCTCGCGCAGGGTGTCCATCAGCTCGTCGTCGGAGACCTCGATGCCCTCCTGGGCGACGATGGCCGCCAGAACGCTCTCGCGGCGGAGCGCCTTCTCGGCGTCGGGCTCCGCCTCGGTGACGAGCTCCTCCTCGGTCTTGCCGGTCATCTGGAGGTAGGTCTCGGGCTGCACGCCCTGCGAGGACAGCCGGCGCGCCGTCCGGTGCCACATCTCGTGAGCCTTGGCGTGGACGAGCTCGTGCGGCACGTCGAGCTTGGCTTCGGCGGCGATGGCGTCGACCACCGCCTCGCGGAACTCGCCCTCGATGGTCCGCTCCTCGAGCTCGCCGAGCCGCGACTCGATCTCGCTCTTCAGCTCGTCGAGGCTGTCGAAGCCGCCCGCCTCCAGCGCAAAGTCGTCGTCGAGCTCGGGCAGCCGCTTCTCCTTGACCTCCTTGACGTCCACGGCGAAGGAGGCGTCCTGGCCTGCCAGATGCTCCGCCTGGTAGTCGTCGGGGAAGCTCACCTCGACTGTCCGCTCGTCGCCCCCGGACGCTCCCTCGAGCTGCTCCTCGAAGCCCTCGATCAGACGGTCCGAGCCGAGCTCGAGCAGGTAGCCGCGGGCGTCCCCGCCCTCGAACGGCTCGCCGTCGACCGAGCCGACGAAGTCGATGACCACGAAGTCGCCCTTGGCCGCCGGCCGCTCGACGGTCTCGAGCGAGGCGAGCGACTCGCGCAGGCGCTCGATCTCCGCGTCGATCTCGTCCTTCGACACCTCGGGCTCGCGGCGGCCGACCTCGACCTGCTTCCAGTCGCCGAGCTCGGCCTCCGGGCGGATGCCGACCTCGATCGTGAACTGGAGCGGCGCGCCCTTGTCGGGAAGCTCGTCCAGGTCGACCTGGGGATCGCCAACGGTCGCGATGCCCGCCTCGGAAACCGCCTGCTCGTACCAACCGGGCAGCCCGCGCCGCACGGCCTCGTCGAGGACGGCCTCGCGGCCGACCTGGCGAATCACCACCTGCGGCGGCACCTTGCCCTTGCGGAAGCCCGGCACGCGCAGCTCGCCGCCGATCGCGCTGGCGGCGGCGTTGAGCTCCTGCTCGAGCGCGTCCGTGGGCACCTCCACCTCTACGCGCACGCGCGAGTCGCCGAGCTCGCTCGTGGTGGTCTTGACGGCGTCCGCCATGGTCGGGTGACGATAGCGTGACGCCGGTGCCCGTCCCGCGCCGGAGCGCACCGGAGCGATTCCACGCCTGGCTCGTGACCGGGCCGCCCGGGCACCTCTGGAGCCCGCTCGCCGACATCGTCGTTTTTTTCGCGCGCGCGAGGCTCCGCCGGCGGCGCTAGCGCGCTGGCCTTTTTTGGTCCAGGCGCCTGGAGAGAACGTAGCCCGACCCCCGTTCATTCGGTGCCATCGCACGCCTGGTCAAGCACCTGATCCTTGTCGCGCTCGCGCTCTGCGTGATGCTCGTGGCGGCCGCCCCGTCCGCGTCGGCCGCCGTGACCTGCCCCAACCCGGTGCCGGTCATCGACGAGAACCAGTGCCACGGCGCGGGCGACAACGGCTGGCGGCTGGCGAACTACAGCGACAACCTCGCCGGCTTCTCGACCAAGACGTCGGTGAACCTCGGCGAGGACATCGTCCTCAAGGTCGGCCGCAACGCCAGCGCGAACTCGACCCACGTCGACATCGACGTCTACCGGATCGGCTACTACGGCGGCTTCGGCGGCCGTCGGATCGCCGCCGCCTCGCAGTCGAACGTGACCGTGAACAACACGCTCACCTGCGGGGCGATGGACCCGATCACAGGCAAGGTCGACTGCGGCAACTGGCAGAACACGTACACGATCCCCGGAGCCAGCCTGCCCGCCTCAGGCGTCTACGTCGCTCACCTCCGGGCGACGGACAACAGCTGGGACAACCAGATCTTCTTCGTCGTCCGCGACGACAACCGGACGCCCAAGGCCAAGGTCATCGACGTCCTGCCCACCAACACCTGGCAGGCCTACAACAACTGGACGGGCAAGTCGCTCTACTGGGACAAGAACGGCGGGCCCTCGACCATCGCCGACACGCCGCGCGCGGTGAAGGTCTCGTTCAACCGGCCGATGGACCAGATGGACGCCGAGCGCAACCGCTTCCGCGGTCCCGACTACGCGCTCGTCTACTGGATGGAGCGCCAGGGCTATGACGTCTCCTACACGGACGACGTCTCGGTCGGCACCAACAACTCGGAGCTCCTCCAGCACCAGGTGGCGATGGTCTCCGGACACTCCGAGTACTGGACGAGGCAGGAGTACCTCAACTTCAAGGCGGCCCGCGACGCGGGCGTGAACATCGCCTCGTTCAGCGCGAACACCGCCTACTGGCAGGTCCGCTACGAGAACGGCAACCGGACGCTCGTCTGTTACAAGACGGTCCAGGGCAGCGGGTCGACGGGCAGCGGGAACGACGGCGTGAACGACCCCGGGCCCGACAACGTCGCCGGCACGGCCGACGACGCGGTGGGAGCCGACGGGGTCGCCGGCACGCCCGACGACCATCCCGAGAACTCGACGACCACCTTCCGCGACAATGGGGCGCCGCCCGGCGACCCGGACGCGCCCGACGAGGGCCGTGTCGGCCCGGACATGCCCGAGAACTCGCTGTTCGGCGTCATGTACTTCGGCGACGACCAGTCGGTGAGCTACCCGCTCGGCGTTCCGGCCGCCAACGGCAACGGCGAGTTCGCCGGCAACAGCATCTGGCGCCACGCCGGGCTGCCGCAGGGATCCGCGTCGACCATCGGCAGCGACGTGGTCGGCTGGGAGTGGGACACCGTCCCGACCCAGGCGCAGTACCTCGCCAAGCAGCCGGCCGGCGTGAAGAAGGTGGCCGAGACGCCGACGCCCACGGCCGAGTGGCTCCAGGACGAGGGCCGCGTCTACACGCTCAGCCCGCCGCCGGGACTTGCCCCGGTGACCCACGCCGTGGAGTACAAGGCGGCGAGCGGCGCGCTCGTGTTCGCGAGCGGCACGATGCAGTGGCCGTACGAGCTCTCGTTCCTGCCCGACTCGAGGATCTGGCAGGCGACCTACAACATCCTCGCCGACATGAACGTCGCGCCGGGGACGCCCGAGGGCATCGTGCTCGATGGCTCCAACCAGGCGCCCACCGCGTCGTTCACGGCCAACCCCAACCCGGCGCTCGTGAACCAGACCGTGAACTTCGACGCCTCGACCTCGAGCGACCCCGAGGGCGGGATCACCAAGTACGAGTGGGACCTCGACGGCAACGGCACCTACGAGACCGACACCGGCACCACGCCCACCGCGAGCCGCAGCTACTCCTCGGCCGGCGACGTGACCGTGAAGCTGCGCGTGACCGACGGCGACGGCGCCACGAACGAGACGACGCTGGACATGTCGGTCGTGACCACGCCGTCCTCGGGCTCCTACTCCCAGCGCGTGCTCGGCACCAGCGGGCTCCAGGACTACTGGCGCATGGGCGAGCTGACCGGGACCACGCTCGCCGACAGCAAGGGCACTAGCCCGGCGACGATCTCCGGCGGCGCGGCGCTCGGCGCCCCCGGCGCGCTCAACGGCGACAGCAACACGGCGGTGAGCTTCGACGGCGCGAACGACGCCGCGTTCGCCAACGTGAACCTGTCGAACACGCCCAAGGCGACGGTCGAGTTCTGGCTCAAGTGGGACGCCTTCGCGGATGACGACTCGCTTGCGATGGAGCTGACGCCCAACTTCAACTCAAACGCCGGCGGCATGCTGCTCGACCCGAACGCGCCGCAGGAGAACGGCAAGTTCGGCATCGGCATCGGCTCCGGCCTGTCCCGCAACAACGCCTTCTTCACGCGCCCGAGCGCGGGCGCCTGGCACCACTACGCCTTCGTATTCGACACGACGGCCGGCGCCACCAACCAGATCACGCCCTACGTGGACGGCCAGCCCGTGTCCTACACCAAGACGGCCACCGGCACCGGCGCGGGCAACTTCGCCAACTCACAGCTCTACTTCATGTCGCGGGCGGCTGCCGGCCTCTTCGGCGCGGGCGACCTGGACGAGGTCGCGGTCTACAACACCGCCCTGCCCGGCTCGATCATCGCCAACCACTACGCGGGCGGAACGAACAACGCGCTGCCCAGTGGGTCCTTCACCGCCACCCCGAGCCCGGCGCAGGTCGGCCAGACGGTGACCTTCGACGCCTCGGCTTCCACCGACTCGGACGGCACGATCGCCAAGTACGAGTGGGACCTCGACGGGGACGGCACCTACGAGACGGACACCGGCACCACCCCGACCGTGACCAAGGCCTACCAGACCCCCGGCGACGTCTCGGTGAAGCTGCGGGTGACCGATAACGCCGGCGGCAGCGGCACCGCGACGAAGACCGTGACGGTCCAGGGCACGCCCAACTCGCCGCCCACGGCCTCGTTCACCGCCTCGACCACGACGCCGACGACCGGCCAGACCGTGACCTACAACGCGTCCGCGTCGAGCGACTCCGACGGCACGATCGCCAAGTACGAGTGGGACCTCGACGGCAACGGCAGCTTCGAGACCGACACCGGCACGACGAAGACCGTGACGAAGACCTACAACTCGGCTGACGCCGTCCGCGTGCAGCTCCGCGTGACCGACAACCGCGGCGGCACCGGCAAGGCCGGCCGGACGATCACGATCGCCGGCAACGGCAGCTCCTACGTCGAGAAGATCCTCGCGACCCCGGGCCTGCTCGACTACTGGCGGCTGTCCGAGGCCCAGGGCTCGACCATCTTCGACCGCAAGGGCTCCAACGACGCGACGCTCGTCGATGGGACGTTCGGGGCGCTGGGCGCGCTCGGCGGCTCCGGAGACAGCGACGCGGCCACCAGCTTCGACGGCGTGAACGACGCGGCCCAGGCGCCCGTGAACCTGAGCGGGACGAGCAAGGTGACGGTCGAGTTCTGGCTCAAGTGGGACGCCTTCGCCGACAACGACAACCTCGCGCTCGAGTTCACGCCGAACTACAACGCGGGCAACGGCTTCATCATGGACCCGAACGCCACCCTGAACGGCACGGGCCAGTTCATGGTGGGCGTGGGCGCCGACGCCTCGCGCAACCTGGCGCTCTTCAACCGGCCCTCGCCGGACGCCTGGCACCACTACGCGTTCGTGCTCGACACGACCGCGCCGGCGGCCAGCCAGATCACCCCCTACGTCGACGGCCAGCCGGTGACCTTCACCAAGCCGGCCAGCGGCACCGGGGCGGGCGCGTTCGCCAACTCCACCCTGTACTTCATGTCCCGCGCCGCGCGGACCCTGTTCGGCGCCGGCGACCTGGACGAGCTGGCCCTCTACAACGGCGCGCTGAGCGCGACCACCATCAGGGACCACTTCCTCGCGGGCAGCCAGCGCGCCCCGAGCGCCTCGTTCACGGCCACGCCCAGCGCCGTCCAGACGCGCCAGACCGTGAACTTCAACGCGGGCGCCTCGGCGGACCCCGACGGGACGATCGCCAAGTACGAGTGGGACCTCGACGGCGACGGCACCTACGAGACCGACACCGGCACCACGGCGACGACCTCGAAGGTCTACGACAAGCCCGGCACGGTGAACGTCGGCCTGCGCGTGACCGACAACAGCGGCGTGACCGCGACGACCACCCGTGCGGTGACCGTGACGAGCGCCTACCAGTCCGCCGTGACCGGCACGACAGGGCTGCGCGGCTACTGGCGGCTCGCCGACACGAACAGCACCGTGGCCGACACGTCCGGTCAGAACAGCACGGGCTCGTACAGCGGCAGCCCGCCGAGCTTCGGTCCGCTGATCGCGGGTGAGCAGAACAACTCGCACGACTTCAACGGCTCGACGCAGTACGCGAACATGTCGCCGAGCGCGCTCGGGACGCCCACCAACGTCTCCGCCGAGGCCTGGGTCCGCACGGACACCACCAAGAGCTCCGGCAACTACCACTTCCTCGTAACCGACTCGAACAGCGACTTCGCCGACGGCTTCACGCTGGCGATCGACTCGGGCAACCACGCTCGCTTCACGGTCGCGAACAGCAGCAGCAACACGGCTACCGCCACGAGCTCGACCGTCCTGACCCCGGGCACGGTGCACCACGTGGTCGGCACCTACGACCGCAGCCGGGTGCGCATCTACGTGGACGGCGTGGAGCGGGCGAACGTGGCCTACACCTCGGCGATCAGCTGGAGCGGCTCGCGCGACCTCTACCTGGGGCGGGCGCACGCCACCAGCTCCTCGACCCGCTTCCTCGACGGGAAGCTCGACGAGGCGGCGGTCTACAACGTGGCCCTGCCGGCGGCGACCGTCAGCGCGCACTACAACGCCGGCAAGCCCTAGCCGCTCGCGCGCGAGGAACCAACTCCCGACCCCGTTCCTTGGTTGATGGAGGCCCAAGCCGCTCCCGCCTACTCGAGCGCCCTGCGCTCCAAGCACGCCCACGCGGGCGTGGCGATGGCCGTCGCGACCTTCGCGATGGCGGCCACCTCCGGCGTCCAGGCGCTCCTCTACCTCAGCTCGTTCGGGGTCGACGGCCGCACCGACGGCTTCTTCGTGGCCTTCGGCGTATACGCGATCTTCGGCGTCTTCTCGCAGAGCATCCGCGTCACATCGGTGCCGCTTCTCGTCGGTGACGTCCCGCGCCTCACGCTGCGTGAGTTCGGCGCGGCGCTCGCGCTGATCGCGCTGCCGGTGGTCGTCGCCACCGTGCCGCTCGCCGGCCTCAGCGCACACGTGCTGGCGCCCGGGCTCGAGCCCTCCGCGCGGGCGGTCACCCAGGACGCGCTGCCGATCCTCGGCGCCGCGATGGTGCTGCAGCTCTGGGCGGCCGGCGCGGCCACGGTGCTCGCCGTGCGCGACCGCTTCGGCGCGGTTGCAACGGCCTACATCGCCGGCGCGGTGGCGGGCCTCGCGACCTACGTCGCCGTCTCCGGCCCCGCGGGCGAGCTCTCGCTCGGCTGGTCGATGCTCGGCATGGCGCTCGTCACCTGCGCGGCGATGCTCGTGTCGATTCGCCCCGGCCCCGCGCCCGCGGCCGAGCGGCCGCTGCGCCCGGCCGATCTCGCGAGGAAGGCCGGGCTGGTGCTCGGCCGCACCGGGATCTATCTCGTCTTCAACGCCCTCTATCTCGTGACCGCCGCGTTCACCAGCTCCTACGGCGCCCCGGGCGACGCCACCGTCCTCTCGTACGCCTACCTGTTCGCGAGCTACCTGGTGGCCGGCACCGGCTTCGCCCTCGGCATGTCGCGCATCGCCGACATGCGCCGCGGCGCGCTGGCCGACTGGCGCGAGGTGCTGCGCGACACGGTCCCGCCCGGCTTCCGCTACTCGATGATGCTCGTGGCCCCCGCCCTCGCCGCGCTCGTGACGAGCGGCGCCCCACTCGCCGGCCAGCTCTTCCCCGACAGCTTCGGCCCCGGCGACGTCCACACGCTGCGCGTCTTCGCCGCCCTGATGTCGGCGTGGGCGGTGGCGGCGCTGCTCGCGAACCTCCTTCTCCCCGCTCTCTTCGCCCTCGGCAAGGGCAAGCTCATGGCGCTTCTCGCTCCACCGCTCATGGCCCTCCAGATCGCCGCCACCGCCGTCGGCGCCGCGCTTTTCGGCGCCGACGGCGCGGTGGGCGCCTTCTTCGTGGCCCCGGCGTGCTTCGCTGGGCTGCTGCTCGTGCTCGGCACGAAGAGCGGCCGCGGCTCGCTCGCGCTCGAGCTCCTGCGCGACGGCGCCCGCTTCGCGGGTCTCGCCGCGGCGTGCTTCGGCGCCGGGGCGCTGGCCGGCCTCGCGGCTCATGGGATCGCCCGGCCCCTGGTGGCTGGCGCCGTGGGCTGCGGGCTCTACGGCCTCGTGATGTTCCGCCTTGCGCCTCGCCAGGTCCGGCTGCTCGCGGGCGCGCTGCGCCCCGCGTCGGCGTGAGCCGCGCCCGGCGGCTGGCGGCAAGCCCGGACGGTCGGGCGGTCGCCGCGCTGGCGCTCGCCCTCGGGCTCTTGATGGCGCTCACCTGGCGCAAGTGGGGCAACCCGGCGCTCGACGCAGGGGCCGAGCTCACCACCGCCGACCGCGTCGCCCACGGCGAGCTGCCGTATGCCGACGTGCGCTACTTCTACGGGCCCGCCGGCCTCTACTCGCTCGCCTTCGCCTTCAAGGTCTTCGGCACCTCGTTCACCACGGCGTTCGCGTTCGGCTTCGCCCAGACCGTGGCCGTGCTGGGCGCCTTCTACGCCCTCGCCCGGCAGTGGCTGCGGGCGCTCCCGGCCGGCCTCGCCACCGGCGTGGTCATGACGATCGGCTTCTCCGGCACGGCCTTCAACTTCATGCTCCCGCATACCAACTCGGCGACGTTCGGGCTGCTCTTCCTGCTGCTCGAGCTGCTCGCGCTGGCGCGCCGGCGGCCGTTCCTCGCGGGCGCCGCGCTCGGGCTGAGCTGCCTCACCCGGCCCGAGTTCGCGGTGGTCGGCGCGCTGGCGGGCGCGGCCTGGCTGTTCGGCACCGTCGTGGACGGCGACCGCCGGGCGGCGCTGCGCGGCATCGCGCCGCTGGCACTGCCCGCCGTCGCGATCCCAGCGGCGGTCTACGGCCTGTTCGCGGCCGCCGCCGGGTTCGACCGCCTCGTGACCGAGAACCTGTGGCCCGTCGACTTCATCCGCGTGGCCGGCTTCCGCTCCCAGGAGGACTGGGCCCCGCTCGATCCGGCGAGCTTCGCAAGCAGCGCCGGCCGGGCACTCGTGTACTGCGCGCTTCTCGCCGCGCTCGTGACCACCGTCGTCGTCTGGCGGCGCGAGCGGGGCGCGGGGCGCCTGCGTGCGCTGTTGCCGTCGACCGGAGCTCTCGCACTCCTGGCTCTGGTCGACGGCGCAGCCCGTGCAACGGGGGTCTTCCCCGACGCGCGCCACATGGTCGAGACGGAAAGCCGCCACCTCATCCTCGGGATGACCTGGCTGCCGGTGCTCGGCGCCGCGGCCGCCGTATGGGCTCTGTATCGGCTCGTGCGCCGCGGCCGCCCGCCCTTCTCCGGCTCCTGGGCGGCCGACCTGGCGCTGCTCGTCCCCGCCGTGATCCTCGGCCTGCGCGCCTACGACGCCTTCAACGGTGAGAGCTCCTACGCGCCCTACTACGCGGCGCCGCTCGTTCTTATCCTCGCGCTGCTCCACCAGTCGCTGGCCGAGCGCTGGCCCGCCGCCCGGCCGGCGCTCCTGGGCGCGCTCGGCGCGGTCGGGGTCGGGCTGGCCGCCTACTCCCTCGGCGGCCTCTACTCGGACGACAACACGCTGGTGCGGACGGCCCGCGGCAGCTACGTGTCGAACGACGCCGCCGCGCCTGCGGTGCAGCGCGCCCTCGACCTGGTCGACGCGCGCACACGCCCGGGCGAGCCGATCCTTGCCCTGCCCTCCGACGGCGGCTTCTACTTCATGGCCGACCGCCCGCCGGCCACCTACGAGCTGATGTTCCTGCCCGGCCTGCTCGACACGACGGCCGACGAGCGCGCCGCGGTGGCACGCCTGCGCCGCGAGCGCGTCCGCTACGTGGTGCTGAGCGCCCGCGACTTCTCGCCCTACGGCTTCCGCACGATCGGCGTCGACTACAACCGCTACCTGATCTCGAGCCTGCGCCAGGGCAGCCAGACGGTGGCGCGGTTCGGGGACACGCATCGGCCCGTGGCGGGCAGCTATCCCTCAAACGCGTTCACTGTTTATAGGCGCTAGGCGCTAGGTCGTGGGTCCAGCGCCAGCTCCAGGACCTGTGCGGTCCGGCGGGACCAGGCGTTCTCCGAGATGAAGCGCTTTCGCTCCGACTCGGAGGCGCGGCCCAGTGAGAGGGCGCGTGAGGTCGCCGCCGCGAAGTCGCCGTTGGAGATGATCACGCGGTCGTCGACACCGCGGAGCGGCGGCAGGTCGGTGGCCGCCACGGGGCAGCCCGCCGCCAGGTACTCGTAGAGCTTCAGCGGGCTCATCGCGAGCGTCAGTGGGCTCTTGACGTGCGGGACGAGGCCGACGTCGGCGGCTGTCATCAGCGCGGGCACCTCGTGCCGCTCCACGCCCGGTTGCAGGTGCACGTGCGGCGCACCGCCCAGCGGGAAGAAGTGCTCGGGGTCGAGCAGCGGGCCGACCAGCACCAGCGAGCCCTCGTCGAGCGACTCGCCGGCACGGCGGACGGCGTGCACGTCGACCCGGCTCTGGAGGCTGCCCACGTAGAGCAACCGCGGCGCGGGCAGGCGCTCGAACCAGCCGGGCGCGGGCCCGGGCTCGGTCCACTCGTCGGGGTCGATGCCGTTCGGCACCACCGCGCTGGGGGCGGTGGGATCGATCCGGTCGAGGATCGCCTGAGTCACCGCGCAGACCCGGACGCCCTTGCGGGAGACGCGCGCGTACGCCTCCTCGAAGCCCCCCTGCCAGCGCTCGAAGTCCGGGTGGACGGCCCAGTCGTCGGTGGCGTAGAGGGTCACGGAACCGGCCCAGTCGAAGTCGGCGAAGCCCGCCAGCAGCGGTTGGGCCGTGATCACGGCGGGACGCTCGAGGCCCATGTCCGCGGCGGCGCGGCGCAGCGAGCGCTCGTATGCGCGGTAGGCCCGCTCGAGGCCGCCGATGCCGGCGGGATCGCGGCGACGCAGGCGCAGCGGCTCGTGGAGCCGGGCCCGGTCGCTCGCCGGGAACGGATGCCGCCGCCGCAGACGGTCCTTGACCAGCTTGACCGGCAGGCTGCGCGGAGGGTTGGAGATCAGCACACGCCGCACCTCCGGGCTCCCGATCAGCGCCTCCGCGAGACGGTCCTCCGGGAAGCACATCCCGCGCCGCTTGACCGCATCCCAGCTGATGGCGTCGAACGTGAAGACGACGTCCGTCATCGGGAAAGAACGCCTGCGTAGGGGCGTTCTTTTCGAGAACTCCCTTGCCCCAGGAGCGAGCGCAAGCCCCGGACCAGAGCCTTGTCGACGCCGCCTTCGCCGGCGTGCGCTGGGTGACGTTCGCGCGCGTGGGCGCGGAGGTCGTGACCTTCGCCGCCGCGATCGTCCTGGCGCGGCTCGTCGGCCCGTCCGAGTTCGGGCGCGCGGCGGTCCCGCTCGTGCTGATGCCGCTGGCGGTGATCTTGACCTTCGAGGGCTTCGGCAGCGCGCTCGTGCAACGCGAGGAGATCGGGCCGGCGCATGTGGAGAGCGCGACCCTCACGAGCGTCGCCGCCGGCCTGCTGCTGAGCCTTCTCACCCTTGCCGTCGCCCAGCCGATCGCCGCACCGCTCTTCGGCGAGGGAATGGCCGAGCTGCTGCCGCTGGCCGCCCCCGCCTTCTTCATCGCCGGGCTCGGCGCCGTGCCGCGGGCGCTGCTCTGGCGGCAGCTCGACTTCCGCCGGGTGAGCCTGATCGAGGTCGGCTCGCTCGCCCTCGGCGCGATCTCCTCGGTGGCGCTCGCTCTGGCCGGGCTCGACGCCGAGGCGCTCGTGCTCGGCGGCGTGGTGGCCACGGCCGCGTCGACGCTCATGCTGGTGATCGCCGTCCCGCCTCCGCTCCCCCGCTGGCGCCCGCGCGAGCTGCGCGAGATCACGCGCTTCGGGGTGCCCGCCTCGCTGGCCGGCCTCCTCTACGTGGGGATCTCCAACGCCGACTACGCGGTCCTCGCGATCCGCGCGAGCTCCGCCCAGGTGGGCATCTACTGGCGCGCCTTCCAGCTCGGCGTCTCCTACCAGGAGAAGATCAGCGGGATCATGATGCGGCTCGCGTTCCCGGTGTACGCGCGCACCGGGAGCCTCGACGAGCTGCGCCGCCTGCACGCCCGCGCGAGCCGCGTGCACGCGGCCGTGATCGTCCCGCTGCTGGCGCTGCTCGTGATCACCGCGCCGGACCTCGTGCCGTGGGTGTTCGGCGAGCGCTGGGCCCCGGCCGCGCTGCCCGCGCAGATCCTGGCCTTCGCGGGCATGATCGCCGCGATCCTCACCGGCTACCCGCAGGTGATGCTCGCCGCCGGCAAGCCGCGGGCGCTGATGATCTTCAACGTCGGCGTGCTGGCGGCCTACTGCGTGCTCGTCTGGTTCGCCGCGCCGCACGGGCTGACGACGGTGGCCGTGGCCGTCGTGGGGATCCACGTGTCGATGCTGTTCACCGTCTATGGCGTCCTCTTCCGCAACGTCCTCGGGATCCCGCTCCGCCGCCTCCTTGCGGACATCGCCCCGGGCGCCGTGTCGAGCTGCGCGCTCGCCGCCGCGGCCGTGCCGACCCTCGGGCTGATGCACGGCCTCGGCGCTCCGACCTTCTTCGAGCTCGCCGCCGTGGGACTGGTCGGCGCCGCGGTCTACCTGCTCGCGCTGCGGGCGCTGTTCCCCGCGGCCTGGTCCGATCTCGCCATGCTCGTCCGCCGGCTGCGGCCGGAGGGCTTCCTCGTCCGCCGCCCGGTCACGGAGCCCGCGGCCTGATGTGCGGCATCGCCGGTCAGGTCCGCTGGGACCGCGCACCTGTCGAGCGCGGCCTCGTCGAGCGCATGTGCGCCGCCCTCGAGCACCGCGGGCCCGACTCGCGCGGGATCCATCTTTCCGACGGCGCCGGCCTCGGCATCCAGCGGCTGCGGGTGATCGACGTCGAGACGGGCGACCAGCCGCTCTACAACGAGGACGGCTCGGTGGCCGTCGTCCTCAACGGCGAGATCTACAACTACCGCGAGCTGAGGCGGGAGCTCGCCCGGCGCGGCCACTCCTTCCGCACCCAGGGCGACACCGAGGTGATTGCGCACCTCTACGAGGAGCGCGGCCCCGACTGCGTCCGCGAGCTCGACGGGATGTTCGCCCTCGCCCTCTGGGACGAGCGCCGGCGGCTGCTGCTGGTGGCACGCGACCGCGTCGGCAAGAAGCCGCTCTTCTACTCGCTGAGGGACGGGGCCCTTTCTTTCAGCTCGGAGCTGGGGTCGCTCCTCCAGGACGACGAGGTCCCGCGCGACCTCGACCCCGAGGCGATCGACCGCTACCTGGCCTACCACTACGTGCCCGCGCCGATGAGCGCGTTCCGCGCCGTCCGCAAGCTCGAGCCGGCTACGCGGATGGTCGTGCAGAACGGGCGCGCTTCGTTCGAGCGCTACTGGCAGCTCGACTACTCGGAGAAGACCGACCCAAGCGGGCTGAACGAGCGGATCCGCCACGAGCTTCGCCGCGCGGTCGAGCGGCGGCTCGTGTCGGACGTGCCGCTCGGCGCCTTCCTCTCAGGCGGGATCGACTCCTCGGCGGTGGTCGCAGCGATGGCCGAGGCCTCGAGCGGCCCCGTCAAGACGTTCTCGATCGGCTTCGAGGACGAGACCTTCGACGAGCTCGAGCACGCGCGGCTGATCGCCGAGCGCTTCGGCACCGACCACACGGAGTTCGTGGTCCGGCCGGACGGGATCGAGCTGCTGCCGAAGCTGGTGCGCCACTACGGCGAGCCGTTCGCC
>DASXBA010000073.1:0-43308 GCA_036406475.1 Thermoleophilaceae bacterium
GGCCGACCTGGCCGCCGTGGTCGACATCTACCCCGCGCGCGAGAGGGCTGAGGACTTCCCGGGCGTGTCCGGCCTGATGGTGGCCCAGGCGGCCGCCGACGCCGCCGCCGGCAGGCCCGTCTGGTGGCTGCCAACCCTGGACGACGCCGAGCGCCGCCTGCGCGAGGAGCTGCACGAGGGCGACGTGCTCGTGACCCTGGGCGCCGGGAACGTGGACGACCTCGCCCGGAGGCTCACGGCGTGACGCCGCCAGAGGGCGTCGAGGCCGACTACCCGCTCGCCCGCCTCACCACGATCCGCACGGGCGGCCCGGCCGACTGGTTCGCCCGCGCCGGCAGCGAGGACCGGCTGGCCGAGCTTCTGGCCTGGGCGGAGGAGCAGGGGATCGAGGTAGGAGTGGTCGGGTCGGGGTCGAACCTGCTGATAGCCGATGAAGGCGTCCGAGGGCTCGTGATGAAGCTCGACGGGTCATTGGCCGCGATCGAGCGCGACGGCACCCGCCTCCTCTGCGGCGGAGGCGCACGCCTGCCGCAGGCCTCGGCTCGCGCTGCTCGCGAGGGCCTCAGCGGCGTCGAGTTCGGCGTGAACATCCCCGGCACGGTCGGCGGCGCGGTGAGGATGAACGCCAACGCCTACGGCGGCGAGCTCGGGCGCGTGCTCGAGTGGGTCGACGTGACCACCCCCTCGGGGACGGACCGCCGCGGCCCCGAGGACCTCGGCTTCGCCTACCGCAGCTCCAACCTCGGCCCGCGCGAGGTGGTGGCGCGCGCCTCCTTCGCCCTCGAGCCGGGCGATCCCGGCGAGATCAAGTCGCAGTTGGCCGACATGCGGGCCCGGCGCAAGGCCGCCCAGCCCTCCGGCATCAAGACCTTCGGCTCGACGTTCAAGAACCCGGAGGGCGACAAGAGCGCCGGGGTGCTCCTCGACGAGGCCGGCTGTCGCGGCCTCGAGCGCGGCGGAGCCCGCCTCTCGCTGAAGCACGCCAACTTCGTGGAGAACACGGGCGAGGCCACCACGGCCGACGTGATCGCGCTGATGGCGGAGGGGCGGCGGCGCGTGCGCGAGCGCTTCGGGATCGAGCTCGAGCCCGAGGTCCAGTTCCTCGGGCAGGTCGACGCCTCCCCCCTCTACGCATGAGGGCCGCCATCGCCGCACTGCCGCGGCCGCTCCTCCCGCCGGCGCGCCTGCGGCCGCACCTCCTGATCGGGGTGGGGGCGTTCCTGGTCCTCCTCTGCATCTACATGTTCTGGCTCCGCGACTGCTGGCTCGTGAAGGTGGAGCACGTCTCGATCAGGGGGCTGACCGAGTCGCCGCAGCTGCGCGAGCAGCTCGCCCAGGAGGCCCGGACCATGACCACGCTGCACGTCGACCACGACGGCCTAGACAACGTCGTGGCGGGCTACCCGGCTGTCGAGCGGGTCGAGGTGGACGCCGACCTGCCCCACACGCTGCGGATCGACGTGATCGAGCGCCAGCCCGCCGCCGTTCTCGTCTCGGGCCGCACCCGCATGCCCGTGGCGGGCGACGGCAGGCTCCTCCGCGGGCTGCGCACGAGCGCCTCCCTGCCCGTGATCAAGCTGAGCGGCGCGCTGCCCGGCGAGCGCCTGGGGCCGGGAACGCCCCTTCGCGAAGCCGAGGTGGCCGGCGCCGCACCGCTCGCCCTGAGGCGGCGGCTCTCCACCGTGATCGAGACCAAGGACCGCGGCCTCGTGGCCCGCCTGCGCAAGGGGCCGGACGTGGTCTTCGGCAGCGCCCGGCAGCTGAGCGTCAAGTGGCTCGCGGCGGCGCGCGTCCTCGCCGACAGCGGCTCCCGCGGGGCGGATTACGTGGACGTCCGGCTGCCGGAGCGTCCCGTCGCCGGCGGGCTGCCGGTGGACGAGACGCAGGCGCCGCCGGAACCGGTCACGACGACGCCCGCGGCTCCGGCGACGACCGCTCCGGCCGCGCCCTCGACCACGGCTCCAGCCTCACCCACCAACCCTTGACCTTAGGTCGAGGGTGGGCACCAGTCTCAACCTCGGCTTGAGACTGTGTGCACCAACTCTTGCGAGGAGGTTTGACATAAACGCTGAACTCCGCCTACAGTGCGGTGTTTGCGGCTCTAATCCGAGGCCGTGGGAACCCTCGATAGTCGCTTGAGCTTCGACAGCCCCTACAGCGAGGGAAGGCACATGGAGACCGGTAGCTATCTGGCGGTCATCAAGGTCGTCGGCATCGGCGGCGGCGGAACCAACGCGGTCAACCGCATGGTCGACGCTGGTCTCAAGGGCGTCGAGTTCATCGCGGTCAACACCGACGCACAGGCGCTCCAGATGTGCGACGCCGACATCAAGCTCCAGATCGGCGACCAGCTGACGCGCGGCCTGGGTGCGGGCGCGGACCCCGAGATCGGCTACGGCGCGGCCAACGAGAGCCGCGACGAGATCAAGGAGGCCCTCAAGGGCGCCGACATGGTCTTCATCACCGCCGGCGAGGGCGGTGGCACCGGCACCGGCGCCGGTCCGGTCATCGCCGAGGTGGCCAAGCAGGAGATCGGCGCGCTGACGGTCGGCGTGGTGACCAAGCCGTTCGACTTCGAGGGCTCGCAGCGCCAGCGCCAGGCCGAGGACGGCATCGACAGCCTGCGCGAGCAGGTCGACACGCTGATCGTGATCCCCAACGAGAAGCTGCTGGCCGTGGTCGAGCGCCGCACGAGCATCCTCGACGCCTTCCGGGAGGCCGACAACGTCCTTCGCCAGGGTGTCCAGGGCATCACCGACCTGATCACGATCCCGGGCCTGATCAACCTCGACTTCGCCGACGTGCGGACGATCATGCACGACGCCGGCTCCGCCCTGATGGGCATCGGCGAGGCCAACGGCGAGAACCGCGCGGCCGAGGCCGCCAAGGGCGCCATCTCGAGCCCGCTGCTGGAGCAGTCGGTAGAGGGCGCCACCGGCATCCTCCTGAACATCACCGGCGGCACCGACCTCGGGCTGTTCGAGGTCAACGAGGCGGCCGAGATCATCCAGAGCGCCGCCGACCAGAACTCGAACATCATCTTCGGCGCGGTCGTGGACGACAGCCTCGGCGATGCCGTGCGCGTCACCGTGATCGCCACCGGCTTCCAGGGCTCACGCGGCATGCCGCTCTTCACCGAGGACACCACCGGGCGCCGGCGCGAGCCGCGCCGCCGGGACGTCGAGCTCGACGATCGCCAGCGCAGCTCGCTGGAGATCTCCGACGACGACATCGACATCCCGAGCTTCCTGAAGGACTAGCCCGCTCTAGGGTGGGCGCGTGAAGCGCGCCTGCATCGTCGCGCTGGGCTGCCTGGCCGGTCTCGCATCGCCTGCCTCGGCCAACATCACCACGGAGACGGTCGGCACGTTCGCGTCGCCGACCCACGTGACGGCGCCGCCACAGGATGTCTCGCGGGTGTTCGTCGTGGAGAAGCAGGGGATCGTGCGCGTCGTGGTCGACGGCGTCGTCCAGCCAACTCCCTTCCTCGACCTCGAGAGCCTGGTCCCGGACAGCCCCCCCGACGAGGACCCCGGCATGTTCTCGCTCGCCTTCGCGCCCGACTACGCCGCCAGCGGGCGCTTCTACGTCTTCTACATCGCGCTGGACGGCTCGGGACGGGTCGACGAGCTCCGTCGCTCCGCGAACGACCCGAACGTGGCCGACCCGGCGTCCCGGCGCCCGGTCCTGACGATCCCATTCCACGCCTGGCCGGCTCACTACGGAGGCCAACTCGCCTTCGACGCGTCCGGTGACCTGTTCGTGTCGGTCGGCGACGGAGAGGCGGCGGCGAACCCGAACGGCAACCCACAGGCGCTCGGCAACCTCTTCGGGAAGATCCTCCGGATCCGGCCGGTCCAGTCCGGCTCCCATCCCTACACCGTCCCGGCCAGCAACCCGTACGTGGGGCGAGCCGGAGCGCGGCCAGAGATCTGGGCGTACGGCCTGCGCAACCCCTTCCGCTTCAGCTTCGACCGCCTGAAGGGCGACCTCGTGATCGGCGACGTCGGCCGGAACAACTTCGAGGAGGTCGACTACGTGCCGCGCTCCGAGAGCACGGGGCGCGGCCGCAACTTCGGCTGGAGCGAGTGCGAGGGCTACTCGGAGTACACCCCGCAGCAGGATCCCGGGCCCTGCGACCTCACCGGCCGGACCGACCCGGTGTTCGTGCGCTCGCACACGGACGGCGTGTGCAGCATCATCGGCGGCTTCGTCGTGCGCGACGCTTCGCTCGAGGAGCTGCGCGGCCGCTACCTGTACGGCGACTATTGCAACCCGGACCTGCGGCAGCTGCGGCTCGGCCTGCCGGCCGCGAGCGGCGACGCCACGGTCGGCGACCCGCCGGTTCAGCTCTCGAGCGTGCAGTCGTTCGGCGAGGACGCTTGCGGGCGGATCTACGCCGCCGAGGGGACCGGCGCCGTGAAGCGCCTCGTCGACGGCTCGAGCGCGTGCACCACGCCGCTCGGGCTGCCGCCGGCGCAGCCGCTACCGCGGCGGCCCGCGAAAAAGCCGGCACCGACGCCGGCGGCGCCGAAGCCCGCCCCGGACCTGCGCGCGCTACGGCTCGGCATCAGGGCGGTTGGCGGGCTGCGCCGGCGCGGCGTGGTTCTCCGAGTGCGCTGCAACGAGCGCTGCTCGGTGCGCGCGAGCGGCGGCCGCCTGCGCGCCGCCCGGGCGGCGCTCGCCGCGCACCGCGTCAAGGTCCTCCGACTGCGGCTCACGCGCCGCGGCCGCGCCGCCCTGCGCCGGCACAAGCGGCTTCGCGTGCGCGTTCACGTCCGTGCCCGCGACCGCGCCGGCGACCTCACGCGGCGCAGCCTCATGGTGCGTTCCCGGAGGTAACCTCCGCCGCAGCATGCCGCCCGCCGCCGACACCCTCCGCCGCACGCCGCTCTACGACCGCCACGAGCGGGCCGGGGCCAAGCTCGTGCCGTTCGCCGGCTGGGAGATGCCGGTCCAGTACGAGGGCATCCGCCAGGAGCACGTCGCGGTGCGGACGAGCGTGGGCGTCTTCGACGTCTCCCACATGGGCGAGATCGAGACGAGCGGCCCGCAGGCGCAGGAGTTCCTCCAGCACGTCCTCTCCAACGACGTGACCAAGATCGCCGAGCGCGGCGCCCAGTACTCCGTTCTCTGCCGCGAGGACGGCGGTGTGCTCGACGACCTCTTCACGTATCGCCTCTCGGACCGCTTCCTGACCGTCACGAACGCCGCCAACCACGCTAAGGACTTCGCCTGGTTCAGCGAGCAGGCCGACGGCTTCGACGTCGAGGTCCGCGACGCCCACGCCGACTACGCCATGCTCGCGGTCCAGGGGCCGGACGCGCGGGGAATCGTGGGAAACCTGGCCGACGGCGAGCTGCCGGCCAGGATGCGCACCGCCGACCTGGAGATCGCCGGCGTGGGCTGCCTCGTCTGCGGCACCGGCTACACCGGCGAGGACGGCGTCGAGCTCCTGATCCCGCCGGACGGCGCGGGAGCCGTCTGGGACGCCCTCGACGTCACCCCTGTGGGACTCGGCGCCCGCGACACGCTCCGGCTCGAGGTCTGCTTCCACCTCTACGGCAACGACCTCTCGGAGGACCGCAACCCGATCGAGGCCGGGCTCGGCTGGTGCTGCAAGCTCGACACCGGCTTCATCGGCTCGGAGGCGCTGCGCGGGATCGAGCCGGATGAGACGCTCGTGCCGTTCGCCTTCACCGGACCGGGGATCCCCCGTCAAGGCAATCCGATCGTCGGCGGGGGCGTCGTCACGAGCGGCACCCTGTCGCCCTGCCTCGACGTCGGGATCGGCATGGGCTATGTGCCGCTGGCCTCGGCGGACCCGGGCACGAGCATCGAGGTGGACGTTCGTGGCAAGCTGCGTCCCGCCGAGGTGAGGAAGAAGCCCCTGTACGAAAAGGAGCCAGCGAGTGGCTGAAGCGAGCTACCCGGAGGACCTGAAGTACCACCAGGAGCACGACTGGGCCCGGATCGAGGGCGACGAGGCCACGTTCGGGATCACCTGGTTCGCGCAGGACGCGCTCGGGGAGGTCGTGTTCTTCGACCCGCCCGAGGTCGGCTCGACGGTGAGCAAGGACGGCGCCTACGCCGAGGTCGAGTCCGTCAAGGCGGTCTCCGACGTGTTCGCGCCGCTCTCGGGGGAGATCCTCGCGGTGAACGACGGCCTGGAGGACGAGCCCGAGAAGATCAACTCCGACCCCTACGGCGACGGCTGGCTGGTCAAGGTCAAGCTGAGCGATCCGTCCGAGGCGGACTCACTGCTCGACGTCGCCGCCTACCAGGAGCTTCTGAAGTCGGGCAGCTAACGTCGTAGCCCGCACGTGAGCCGCTACACGTCAGCAACGGACGCGGACCGGAAGGCGATGCTCGACGCCATCGGCGTCGGCTCGCTGGAGGACCTGTTCGCCGAGATTCCCGAGGGCGTACGGCTCGGCCGCGAGCTCGATCTCGACGACGGCAAGGCCGAGCAGGAGGTCTACGAGGAGCTGAGCGCGCTGGCGGCGCGCAACCGCCATGCCGAGGCCGAGACGAGCTTCCTCGGCGCGGGCATGTACGACCACTATGTGCCGGCGCTGATCGACTCGATCATCCAGCGCTCCGAGTTCCTCACGCCGTACACGCCCTACCAGCCGGAGATCTCGCAGGGCGGCCTCCAGGTGATGTTCGAGTTCCAGACCGCGATCTCCGAGCTCACCGGGCTGCCCGTCTCGAACGCCTCGGTCTACGAGGGACCGAGCGCCGTGGCCGCCGCCGGCTACCTCGCCAAGCTCGAGACGAAGCGCTCGAAGCTCGTGGCGAGCCGCGGCCTCCACCCGCACTCGCGCGGCGCGCTTCGCACCCACGCCGCCGGCTACCGGATGGAGGTCGAGGAGGTGCCGCTCACCACCGAGGGCGCGACCGACCTCGACGCGCTGCACGCCGCGGTCGACGACGACACCGCCGCGATCTTCCTCCAGCAGCCCAACTTCCTGGGAACCGTGGAGGACCTCGCCGAGCTGTCCTCGGCGGCGGGCGGCGCGATCGTCGTCTGCGCGGCCGACCCGCTGCCGCTCGGCATCCTGAAGCCGCCGGGCGAGCAGGGCGTGGACATATGCGTGGGCGAGGGCCAGACGCTCGGCAACCGGCTCGACTTCGGCGGCCCCAGCTTCGGCTTCTTCGCGGCCGGCGAGCGCTTCATCCGCAAGATGCCCGGCCGGATCGCGGGCGAGACCCGCGACGTCGACGGCAAGCGCGGCTTCGTCCTCACCCTCCAGACGCGCGAGCAGCACATCCGCCGCGAGAAGGCGACGCACAACATCTGCACGTCGCAGGCGCTGAACGCGCTGGCCGGCGTGATCTACCTCTCGTGGCTCGGCAAGCGCGGCCTCGTCGAGCTCGCGGAGCTGATGGCCCGCCGGACCCACTACGCACGTCAGACGCTCGGACTCGAGCCGGTCAACCCCGGCCCGGTCGTGCGCGAGTTCGCCGTGCGGGTGCCCGACCTCGACGGGCTCTTCGCGCGTGCCCGCAAGGAGGGGATCAACCCCGGCTACCGCCTGGCCCGCGACTACCCCGAGTACGAGGACGGGCTGCTGGTGGCGATCACCGAGCGCCGCACCCGCGCGGACATCGACCGGCTCGCCACCGTCGTCGCCGAGGCCCGCGAGGAGGTCCCGGCATGACCGTGACCATCTTCGAGCGCTCCGTCGAGGGCCGCCGCGCCTTCGTCGCGCCCGAGACGGACGTTCCCGAGGTCCCGCTCGACGAGATCCTCCCCGCGGAGCTGCGCCGGGACGAGCCGGCCGAGCTCCCCGAGGTCTCCGAGCCCGAGATCGTGCGCCACTACAACACGCTGTCGAAGAAGAACTTCGACCTCGACACGGGCTTCTACCCGCTCGGCTCGTGCACGATGAAGCACAACCCCAAGCTGCACGAGCGGCTGGCGGCGCTCCCCGGGCATGCCCGCCTCCACCCGCTCCAGGATCCGGAGCACGCGCAGGGTGCCCTCGAGCTGATGTGGCTGCTCGAGCGCTCGCTGGCCGAGATCGCCGGGCTGCCGCACGTGTCGCTCCAGCCGAGTGCCGGCTCCCACGGCGAGCTCGCCGGCCTGCTGCTGACGCAGGCATACCACCGCGACCGCGGGGAGGAGCGGACCAAGGTCCTCACCCCGGACACCGCCCACGGCACCAACCCGGCCACCGTCTCGATGGCGGGCTACGAGGTGGTGAAGCTGGGGACGGCCGCCGACGGTGGAATCGACCTCGACGACCTGCGCGAGAAGGCGGATGAGAACGTCGCCTCGCTGATGCTCACCAACCCGAACACGCTCGGCCTGTTCGACACGAACATCGAGGAGATCGCACGGATCGTGCACGAGGTGGGAGCGACGGTCTACTACGACGGCGCCAACCTGAACGCCGTGATGGGCATCGCCCGGCCGGGCGACATGGGCTTCGACATCGTTCACTTCAACCTGCACAAGACGTTCACGCAGCCGCACGGCGGCGGCGGTCCCGGCGCCGGCCCGATTGCGGTCTCGGACCGGATCGAGCCCTTCCTCCCGATCCCGCGCGTGCGCCGCCGCGCCGGCCAGAACGGCTCCGAGCCGCGCTACGACCTCGACCACGACGCCGAGAAGACGATCGGCCGGTTGCGCGGCTTCCAGGGGAACTTCGGCGTCTTCGTGCGCTCCTATGCCTACATCCGCTCGCTCGGCGGCGACGGGCTCAAGGAGGCCTCCGAGAGCGCGGTGCTCAACGCCAACTACCTGCGCGCGCGCCTGGCCGACTACGCCGAGTACCTGCCGATCGCGTTCGACCGCACCTGCATGCACGAGTTCGTGCTGAGCGGCCGCGGCGCCAAGGAGAAGCTCGGGATCAAGACGCTCGACATCGCCAAGCGGATGCTCGACCACCAGGTCCACCCGCCGACCGTCTACTTCCCGCTGCTCGTGGACGAGGCGCTGATGATCGAGCCGACCGAGACCGAGCCCAAGGAGCGGCTCGACGACTTCGTGGAGATCATCGGCTCGATCCTCGAGGAGGCGAAGGAGGACCCGGACAAGGTCCGGAACGCGCCCTACACGACGCCGGTACGCCGCCTCGACGAGGCGGGGGCGGCCAAGCGCCCAGTGGTGCGCTGGCGCCCCGGCGCCGAGAACCCGGGCGACCCCTCCCGCGCCGGCGCGGGCGGCGACAGCCCGAGCGTCTGAGCGGGCGGCGGCGGGCTCGCCGCGCGTCACCGATCGGACTTTAGGTCGCTATGCGACCCAAACTCCGATCGCTAGCGGGGGCCGGGCTCCTACCCAGCCGCCGTACGCGACTCAGCGGAGCGCCGTAAGGGGATCCACCTCGGCGCCGCGGACGATCACCTCGAAGTGCAGATGCGGCCCGGTGGCGAAGCCGGTGGAGCCCACGCGGGCGATCCGCTCGCCCCGGCGTACCCGCTCGCCGCGGTGGACGGTGGCCGCCGACAGGTGGCCGTAGAGCGTCCGCGTGTGGTGGCCGTGGCCGACGATCACCGTCCGGCCGAAGCCCGAGATCCAGCCGACGAAGCGCACCGTGCCGTGGCGGGCGGCCCGAACGTTCCAGCCGTAGGGCGCGGGGAAGTCGAGCCCGGCGTGGAAGCGGTTGCCGCGCGGGCCGAAGCGGTCGCCGATCCGCCGCTGCAACACCGGCCGCGACATCCGCAGCGGGGAGCGGGGCGGGCGGCGGCGCAGGGCGCGCAGGGTCTGCCGGCCGGCGATGCCGTCCGCGCGCAGCCTGGCGCGATGCTGGAAGCGGCGCAGCGCGGCGCCGGTGCGGGGGCCGTAGCCGCCGTCGAGCGCGCCCGAGGGGAAGCCCTGCCAGGCGAGCAGGAACTGCATCGCCGCCACGTCGAAGCCGGAGGAGCCTGCCCGGATGGCTCGCGCCCCGAGGCCGGGCCGGCCGCGGCGGCCGAGAGCGCGGCGCGTGCGCGAGCCGGCGATCCCGTCAACGGCCAGGTGGGCGCGGCGCTGGAGGCGCCGCACCGCGCGCCGGGTCGCCGGGCCGTACCAGCCGTCCACGTCACCGCCGTAGAGGCCTTTGGCACGCAGCCCCACCTGGAGGGCCGCCACTCCGGAGTGCCCGCGCCTTGCCGCGGCGCTGGCGGGTAGTAGCAGGAGCACGGCGAGGGTCGCCGCGACAACGAAACTTCGGCGCCCCATGGGCACCCCTTCGCTACGCCACGGGCCTTCCCTTCAGCGGTGACGCGGCTTGCGGACGCGAGCCTTGAGCAGGCGCGAAGTGACGGGCTCGTAGCGCGAGTCGCCGGCGAACTTGGCGGCGAAACGCCAGCGTCCCGAGCGCAGCCGGCCGAGCGAGACGCGGTAGTCCCCGTCCTTGAGGGTGGTGCGGACTCTCCGGCGCCGGGTCTTCTTCCCGATGCGGCGGGTTGCGATGACCATGACCCTGCCGCGCGCCGGGTCGGTGCCCGGCATCAGCAGCCGCCCGTAGAGCGTGTGCACCCGTTTGCGGTGCCTCCGCCGGCCTTTCAGCTTCGACCTGCGATGGATCGTGATCCGCGTGTCCAGCCGCGGCAGCCTGCCGGCGAGAACGTCCAGGTAGGTGTGCCATGCGGCCTTGTCGGAGAAGTTCTCGCGCAGGAGCCCGAAGCGGCAGTCGGGGTGGCCACCGGCCGAGCAGTCGTCGCGGAAGCCGTACCAGGTGAGGCGCTTGAGCCAGGGCCAGCCGGCGGCCAGCGCGAAGGCCCGCGCCAGGCGGGAGGCCTGCCCGTGCTCGTCGGCCGGCGGCCCGTAGGTGCTGTGCGAGGGGAAGTTGGGATAGCCGTACTCGGTCACCCAGAGGTCCACCGACCGGCCCGCGAGATTCGACACCTGCTCGTGCAGCTTGGGCAGGCGGAGAAAGGCAGAGCCGTCCTCGTCGGCTCGCTGTGCGCTGTAGGGGTGGACGCCGAGGGCGTCGGCATAGCGGAACGCCCCGAGCCTGGCGATCCGCTCCGCGAACGGCGACAGCGACCCGTCGGCGCCGGGCGCGAGGCCGCCGGTGACGATCAGCGCGTGTGACCTGGCCGCCAGGCGGGCGCGCGCCGCGGCCTGGAGCATTGCCACGAACCTGGCCGGGTCGGGCTTGGGCGGTGAGAACGGCTCGGTGTTGGGCTCGTTCCAGATCTCCCAGGCCGGGATGTCCGGGTAGCGCTTCATGGCGGCGGCCATGAACTCCTGGAAGGTCGCGGGATTGGTCGGGTAGGCGAACGGCCCGCGGCCGCCGTTGGCCCAGGACGGGGTGAACGACACCACCGGATCGAGCTGGACGTGGTGCGCGCGGGCGCTGACCACGGTCGCGTCGAACTCGCTCCAGTCGTGGTAGGCCGGCAGGCCTCCCGGCAGCAGCGGCCCGTGCGGCTCGACCCGGGACCACTGAAGGTCCACGCGGGCGTGGCGGATGCCCGCCGACTGGAGCTTGGCGAAGGTCCTGTCGCGCAGCGCCGAGTCGCGGAGCGGCCAGAGCGGAGCGTAGGTCCGCGTCTCGAGCCGCCAGGGGTGGAGGGCGGCGCCGGCGACGTCGCGGGCGTGCCAGGAGGCGAGCGAGGACGGAGCGGACGCGAGCAGCAGGAGGACGGCCAGCAGGCTGGCCACCAGGATCTTCCTAGTACGACCTTCGGGCGAATCCACCGGTCCCCCTATCGGCAGAACCAGGCGAGTCTAAGGGGAGTCCTAGACTGGCGCCTCGGTCATGAGGATCTTCAGCGGCATCCAGCCCACCGGGCGCAAGCACCTGGGCAACTACATCGGTGCGATCCGCCAGTGGGTCGAGGACCAGGATCGCGGCGAGCCAGCGATCTACTGCATCGTCGATCTTCACGCCACCGGCGTGTCCTACGACCCGAAGGCGCTGCCCGGCTACGTCTACGACACCACCGCGATGCTGATGGCGGCCGGGCTCGACCCGTCACGCTGCATCCTCTTCAGGCAGTCCGAGGTGGTCGAGCACACCGAGCTCACCTGGCTGCTCTGCTCGGTCACGCCATACGGCGACCTCACGCGGATGCACCAGTTCAAGGAGAAGTCGGCGCGGGAGCGCGAGCTCGTGCGCGCGAGCCTCTTCCTCTATCCCGTGCTCCAGGCGGCGGACATCCTGGCCTACAACGCCGACGAAGTGCCGGTGGGCGACGACCAGCGCCAGCACCTCGAGCTGGCTCGTGACGTGGCCGAGCGCTTCAACGCCACCTACGGCGAGGTGTTCGTGGTGCCGCGGCATCGGATCCCGGAGGTCGGCGCCAGGATCATGGATCTCCAGGACCCGGGTGTGAAGATGTCGACGACGGGCGTCAACGAGCAGGGGCGTGTCTACGTCGACGAGGAGCCCGACGCCATCCGCAAGAAGCTGAAGAGCGCGGTCACCGACTCCGGCCGCGACGTGGTCCGCGCGCCGGACAAGCAGGGGATCACGAACCTGATCTCGATCCTCTCCGTGGTCCGCGACACGACCCCCGAGGAGATCGAGGCCGAGTTCGACGGCGAGGGCTACGGCGCCTTCAAGGCCGCGGTGGCCGAGGCGGTGGTCGACTACCTCGGGCCTACCCGTGAGCGCTATGCCGAGCTGCGCCCGGACGAGGCCGCGCTCGAGCGGACGCTCGCCGAGGGGGCCGAGCGCGCGCGGGAGCTGGCCGCCCCGACCCTGACCGAGGTCCGCAGGGTCATGGGCGTCGGCACCCCCCACTAGTCTGGCCACCGATGCCGCTTCGCAGCCTCGACCTCGACCTCGAGGTCTTCCACGGCCCGTTCGACCTCCTGCTCACGCTGGTGCTGCGGGAGGAGATCGACCTGCTCGAGGTCGACCTCGCCGAGGTGGTCCTCGCGTACGTCGAGCACCTGGAGAAGGCCGGCCGGCTCGACCTCGAGGCGACCACCGAGTTCCTCGTCCTCATCGCCGCCCTGCTCGAGCTCAAGTCGCGGCTCATGCTGCCCGTCGAGGACGAGGAGGGGTTCGACATCGAGCCGGGCGAGGCGGCCGACGAGCTGCTCGCCCGGATGCTCGAGTACAGCCGCTACCGCGCCGCGGCCGACATGCTGCGCGAGCGCCTGGCCGGCGAGCACGGCTACCGCTACCGCTCGGCGCCGCTGCCGCCGCAGCTGCGGCGCGTGTCGGTGGAGGCGGCGCAGCAGGCCTACGACCCCGAGCAGCTCGCCCGCGCGGTCGGCGACCTGCTCGAGATTCCGCCGCCCCTCGATTTGCGCCACGTCCGCCGGCCGGCCGTGTCGATCGAGCAGCGGCTGCGTCACCTGCGCGACCTGCTCGGCAGGCGCGCCCCGTTCTCCTTCGACGAGGCCGTGAACGGCGCCGACCGGCTCACCGAGGCGGTCACGCTGTTCGCGCTGCTCGAGCTGTACAAGGCTGGCGAGGCGCGCTGGGAGCAGGAGGAGCCGTTCGGGCCGATCACGGTGACCCCCGGCGGAGGAGCGCAGCCCGAGCGCCGGTCGGGCGAGCACCGGAGCCTTTCTTGAACGAGCTGGCGCGGATCGTGGAGGCGCTCCTCTTCCTCTCGCCCGACCCGGTGCCGGTGGAGGGGCTGGCGGACGCCTGCGAGGTCTCGGAGGGTGAGGTGGTGGAGGCGCTGGCGCGGCTCCGCGAGCACTACGCGGAGGGCTTTCGCGGTGTGGTGCTGCGCGAGGTGGCGGGTGGCTTCACGCTGGCCACGGACCCGGTCGCCGAGCGCGCCGCGCGGCGGCTCCTGTCGCGCCCGCGAACGCCGCCGCTCACGCAGGCGCAGGCGGAGTGCCTGGCGATCGTCGCCTACCTCCAGCCGGTCTCGCGCCCGGAGATAGCCCGCATCCGCGGCGTGGCGTCGGAGTCGGCGGTCGGCACGCTGCTCGAGCGCGGCGTGATCGAGGAGTCCGGCCGCTCGCGCTTCGGGGCCGTCCTCTACCGCACCACCGACCTGTTCGAGAAGCTCTTCGGCCTCTCCGGGCTCGACGCGCTGCCGGATCCGGCCGCGTTCGACCCCTCGCCCGAGGAGGAGGGCGAGCTGCGCGAGCGGCTGCTCCGGGCCGGGGCCGAGCGCGCCCAGGATTAGCGCGGTGCCCGGCTACGGGCAGCTGGTCGAGGGCGTCGAGCGCTGGCGTCGCTTCCCGGGGCGCGAGCGGATCGAGAGCGGCGTGGCGCTCACCTTCGACGACGGCCCCGACCCCGACGCCACGCCTGCCGTCCTCGATGTGCTCGAGCGAGCCGGCGCCCGGGCCACTTTCTTCCTCGTCGGCGAGCAGCTGCTCGTCCACCACGAGCTGGGCCGCGCGGTGGCCGAGGCGGGTCACGCGCTGGGGCTGCACGGCTTTCGCCACGTCGAGCACGACGAGCTCGATGACCCGCGGGACGACCTGCTCCGCGGGCTCGACGCGATCGAGGCGGCCACGGGAGTGCGCCCGCGGCTCTGCCGGCCGCCCTACGGCCGCTTCAGCGAGGCCTCGTACGCGGCCTGCAAGGAGCTCGAGCTCGAGCCCGTGTACTGGTCGGCGTGGGGGATGGACTGGGAGCCGCTCACCGTCGACCGGATCGCCGACCTGGTGTCGCGGGACCTTTCCGACGGCGCGATCGTGCTCCTGCATGACTCCGCCCGCTACGCGCCGCGTGCCTCGGCGGAGCCCACGGCGACCGCGCTGGAGGCCGTGCTCGCCGAGATTCGTGAGCGCGGCCTGGCCCTAGCGGGGCTCGAACGAGAGGGCGGCGACCGGTAGGCCGAGGCTGCGCCGCTCGGGCCGGAACGGCTTGGCCGCCAGGCCGATCCAGCGCACGCCCCCGCCGTCCAGCGGGAAGCGGATGCTGCCGTTCTCGGCCCGGCAGGGCACGCGCTTCCCGTCCACGGTGACCGCGGGCGCGGCAGGCGGCTGGGCGGGGCGGATAGGCAGCACCTCCAGCCGGCCCTCGAGCGGGCCGTCGTCCGGCAGCGCCACCTCTAAGCCCGCTACGGGCGCGGTCCAGCGGAAGCGGCGGCCCTCCCACTCCTCGGCCGTGTAGAGACCCACGAGCCGGCGCTCGCCGGGACCGGCCAGGTCCACCCGTCGCGCGGGCTCCGGCGCGGGCTGCAGCCAGCCGCCCTCTTGCGCGAGCCACTCGGCCCGGCCCTGCCGCTGGCATGCCGCCCAGTAGGCCCTGTAGACCTCGCGCCGCCTTGGTCCCGTGCCCCGGCGCGAGAGCACGCGCAGGCGGAGCACCTCGGCCTGGGCGCGGCGGAGCGCGACGATGGCCCCGGGCCCCGCCAGCGCAGTCAGGGCGTGCCGGGCGAGCGTCGCGCTCCGGCGGCGCGTCCCGACGCCCGCCCGCAGCGCCCGCAGCGCCCCGGCGCGGGTGAAGCCGAAGCGGTCGGTCCACTCCTCGGTCTCGTCGAGGTAGCGGGCGCGCAGCTCCTCGGGCATGGTCGCGCAGTACTCCATCTCGCCGCGGGCGAAGTCGCGGGCGTGGGCGGCGAGGATGCCGAGCTCGCCCGTGTAGGCGTGGCGGACCGCGGGGGCCGGCGTGTAGTCCAGCTCGTGACCGGCCTCGGTGAGCGCGATCGCGAGCGCCCAGACCGCGAAGTCGCCGTACTGGGCCGGGAACCCGCCGAGCTCGCGGTAGAGGTCCGTGCGGATGGCGAGGCTGTGGATCAGCACCTTGCGCCAGTAGCCGGGCTGCTCCTCCGGTGCCATCGCCTCCGTGTAGTCGAGGTGCTCCAGCTCGCCGAGGTCGCTGGTGGAGAAGCCGATGCTCCTGCCGCGCGCGCCCGGCTTCTCGCCGCCCTCCAGGTGCTCGACCATCTTCGACAGGCAGTCCGGCTCCGGGATGCAGTGCGCCTCGGTGGGGAAGACGTAGCGGCCGCGGGCGTGCTCGGCGCCGAGGTTGAACAGCTCGTACTCGCTCGTGGTGCGATGCTCGATCCAGCGGTCCTGCGGCGTGACGAGCTCGCGGGCGGCCAGCTCGAGCTCCGGCTCCAGCCCGGGCGCCAGCAGGATCACCTCGTAGCGCTCGCGGGGATGGTCCTGTCCCTGCGTCCAGGCGCGCACGCAGCGCTCGCCTGCCGCGCGCTCCTCCTGGAGCGGCAGCAGAATCGACATGTCCAACCGGGTCACGCCGCGGCGAGCTTAAACCCGTCGAACTCCTCGGCCACGTCGCCGAGGATCTGGAGCATCGCCTCGCAGGCCGGGGAGCGGTAGGCGCTCTTCAGGCGGGCGGCCCAGATCCGGCGCGCGAGCGAGCCGCGCGGGAGCTCCCTGACCACCACGCCGGGATGCACGGTGCTGAGCGCCAGCCGCGGCAGCATGGTCACGCCCACGCCGGCGGCCACGAGCGACTGCACGGCGAGCGTGTCGTCGGACTCGAACGCGACCTTGGGCTCGAAGCCCGCGTCCTCGCAGGCGCGCTCGTGGATGCGGCGGCAGCCGTTGCCCACGGTCGACGAGATCCAGGACTCGCCGGCGAGGTCTCGCAGCTTCAGCGTCTTGCGCTCGGCAAGGCGGTGGCCCGCCGGCAGGATGATGTCGTAGGGGTCCTCGAGCAGGCGCGTCAGCTCGAGCTCGCCGTCGAGCATCGAGCGGATCGGCTCGTAGTCGTAGAGCAGCGCCAGGTCGATGTCGCCGGCGCCCAGGCGCTCCGTGGCCTCCTCTGGCTCGGCCTGGATCATCGCCAGCTCGACGCCCGGGTGGCGGTCGCGGAAGGCGGCCACCGCCTGCGGCACGAGCGTGGCCCCGGCGCTCTGGAAGGAGGCGAGCCGGAGGCGGCCCTCGCGCAGCCCCGCGATCGCCGCGAGCTCCTCCTCGGCGTCGTCGATGCGGGCGATGATCGCGTCGGCGTGTGAGACGAGCGCCCGGCCGGCGTCGGTGAGCCGGACGCCACGCGGACCGCGGTCCACGAGCTGCGTGCCGGTCTCGCGCTCGAGCGCCGCCACGTGCTGGCTGACCGCCGACTGGGTGAAGCTGAGCGCCTCCGCGGCCGCCGAGAACGAGCCCTGCTGGGCGACCTCCCGGAGGACCCTCATCCGGCGCACGTCGAGCATTAGGTCAGCTTATCGCGCCGGCTAGAGATCGCACTGGGGCTGATGGGCGCCGTCTGACAAGATCTTGGGGTGGGCCGCCGCGGCTGGATTCTCTTCGCGCTCCTCTCCGCCTTCTGGGGCGCCTCCTACCTGTTCATCAAGATCGGGCTCGAGCACGGGCTGTCGGCGCCGGCGATCGTCTTCTGGCGGGTCGCGCTGGCCGCGCTCGTGCTGCTGCCGCTGGCCCACCGCATGGGCGCACTCGACGGGCTGCGCTCGCGCCTGCGGCCAATTGCAGTGCTGGCCGCGATCCAAGTGGCGGCGCCGTTCCTCCTGATCACCTTCGGCGAGCGCCACATCTCCTCGTCGCTCGCCGGGATCCTCGTGGCCACCGCCCCGATCTGGACGTTCCTGCTCGCCTTCGCGATCGACCCCGAGGAGCGGGCCGCCGGGCTGAGCCTCGCCGGCGTGGTCATCGGCATCGGAGGCGTGGTGCTCCTGCTCGGCCTCGACGCCGGCGGCAGCGGCGCGGCGCTGCTCGGCGGGCTGATGGTGGTGCTGGCAAGCCTCGGCTACGCGCTCGGCGCCTACTACCTCAAGCGCAACCTTCGCGACGTCCAGCCGGTGGGGTTGGTCGCCGCCACGATGACCGCAGCGGCGCTGATCACGGTGCCCTTCGCCGCGCTCGACCCGCCGGCGCACGCGCCCGGGATCGGTCCGATCGCCGCCGTGAGCGCCCTCGGCATCCTCGGGACGGGCGTCTCCTTCGTGATCTTCTACGACCTGATCGCCAAGATCGGGCCCGCCAAGGCGTCGCTGGTGGCCTACGTGGCGCCGGGGTTCGCGGTGGTCTACGGGGTGGCTCTGCTCGGCGAGAGCTTCACCGTGGCAACCGCCGCCGGCCTCGTGCTGATCATCGGCGGCTCCTGGCTCGCGGCCGAGGGCCGCCTACCCGCGCGCCGCAAGCTGGCCGCAGGCGGCGTCGATGTCGCGCCCGCGGGTGAGGCGGACCGTGACGGGGACGCCGCGCTCGGCGAGCGCCGCGCGGAAGGCCGCGACCGCGTCGCGGCTGGAGCCTCGGAAGCCTGAGTCGGTCGGGTTGTACGGGATCAGGTTGACCTTGAAGGCCCTGCGCGGCTCGAGCAGGTCGGCCAGTGCCGCGGCCTGCTCGTAGCGGTCGTTCACGCCGTCCAGCATCAGGTACTCCACGAACACGGTCCTGCGCCGGCGCTCGTGCCAGCGGCGGCAGGCCTCGAGCACGTCTGCGAGCGGGTAGCGCTCGTTGACGGGCATCAGCTCCGAGCGGAGAGCCTCGTCGGCGGCGTGCAGGGAGAGCGCCAGCCGTACCGGCGGGCCCTCGGCCGCCATGCGCTCGATCCCCGGGATCCAGCCGACCGTGGAGATCGCCGTGTTGGAGCTGGCGATGCCGATGTCGGGGAGCCGTTCGCAGGCTTCGAGCACGGAGTCGAGGTTCATCAGCGGCTCGCCCATGCCCATGAAGACGGCGTGGTCCGCTGTCGCCGCCGGGACGGCGGCGTTCGGGGTCGGAGGGCGGGACTGGATGTCCCGCCGAGCTATTCCCTGCCGGCGGAAGTGGAGTGCCTGGTCGAGGATCTCCGACGCCGTGAGGTTGCGGCCGAAGCGCATCTGCCCGGTGGCGCAGAAGGTGCAGGTGAGCGGGCAGCCGGACTGGCTCGAGAGGCAGAGCGAGCGGCGCCCGTCGCGGTAGCGCATGAGCACCGCCTCGAGCGGCCGCCCGTCCGCGGTCTCGAAGAGGACCTTCTCTGTGCCGTCGGCGGCGCGCGCCTCGCGGACGGGTCGCATCGAGGTGAACGGCACCTCCTCCGCCAGCGCCTCGCGCAGGCCGAGCGGCAGGTTCGTCATCTCCTCGTAGGAGGAGGCGCCGCGGGCGGCCCACTCCCACACCTGGCGCTCGCGGAAGCGGGGCTCGCCGAGCGCTTCCAGCCGCTCGTGGAGAAGCGCCAGGTCCATCAGTCGAACTCGATCGCGTCGATCAGGCAGCCGAGCCGGCGGCGGTCGCCGCCCTCGCGGGGGATCCAGGTCTCCTCGGCCTCCAGCGTGAGCCGGACCGTGTGGCCGCGGGCCGCCTCGGGCAGCGGCGCCGTGAGCTCGAAGGGTCCGCGCTCGGCCAGCTCCAGCCGGGCGACCGGCAGCCCGCCAACCCGTGCCCTCAGCCGCAGCGGCCCCTCGAGGTAGGCGTGATGGCGGCCGGCCACGCGCAGGCGGGTGGCCGCCTCGGGCACGGGATGGTCGCTCACGTGCAGACGCGAGATCCAGCCGTCCTCCCAGCGGCCGGTGAAGTCGGGCCGCATGCCGGCGGCGAATGCCCACTCGCGCCAGAAGCGGCGCGCCTGCCGCGGGTTGTGCCGCAGCCCCATCGCCAGGGCGAGGGCGTACGACTCGCGGCTGCGCCGGTGCGGGACGAAGAAGCCGTCGCTCCCGTCGGCCAGGTTCATCGCGTAGGGCTCGATCCAGCTGAGCGGCACGTAGCCGAAGTGGCGCTTGGCCACGGAAACGGCCTCGCGATAGGCGCTGCCGCGGCTGCCGAGGGTCTTGTTGTCGCGCCGCATGCCCACCACGGCCATGGCCCGCGCCAGGCGCCGCGCCCGCGTGCTCCGGCAGAGCCGGATCCAGAGGTCGTAGTCGAAGGCGAAGTGGAGGCGGCGGTCGAGGCCGCCCGTGCGCTCGAGCGCGTCGCGCCGGACGAAGGCGGTCGGCTGGCAGATGGGGCACTGGCCCGCGAGCGCCTCCTCTGTGGGCTCGGTGGTGGGGTAGCGGCCCAGCGGCGCGCCGGCCTCGTCGACGAGCTCGCCCTCGCCGTAGACGAGCCCGTGGCCGCCAATTCCCTCAACCGCGGCCGCTATCGCTCCCGGCTTGTAGGCGTCGTCGGCGTTCAGGTAGGCCACGATCTCGCCGCGGACGAGGCCCCAGCCGCGGCTCACCGCGTCCGCCTGCCCCGCGTCCGGGGCGGACATCCAGCGCACGCGCTCGCCGTATCCGGCGAGTAGCTCGCGGGTGCCGTCGCGCGAGCCGCCGTCCATCACCAGGTAGTCGACGTGCGGGTAGTCCTGGGCCAGGACGCTGTCGACCGCGCCGCGCAGGAAGCGGGCGGAGTTGAGCGCCGGCGTGACCACGCCGACGGTCGGGGGTTCGCTCACGACACGGGCCATGTGCACCACAGAAGCTACGCTGAGCCCGTGCCGAAAGGCCTCGAAGGGAAGCGGGTGATGGTCACGGGCGGAGCCGGGTTCGTCGGCCGGCGCGTCTGCGAGCGCCTGCGCGAGCGCGGCGTGGCGGAGCTTTTCGTTCCCCGCAGCCGCGACTTCGACCTGACCGACGCGGCCGCCGTGGCCGCGGCCTTCGACGCAGCTCGCCCGGATCTCGTGATCCACCTAGCGGCAGAGGTGGGCGGGATCGGAGCCAACCGCGCCAACCCGGGCCGCTACTTCTACGCCAACATGGCAATGGGCCTCCACCTGGTGGAGGAGTCCCGGCGCCGCTCGCTCGGCAAGTTCGTCCAGGTCGGGACGGTCTGCTCCTATCCCAAGGACACGCCGGTCCCCTTTCGCGAGCACAGCCTCTGGGACGGCTACCCGGAGGCGACCAACGCCCCCTACGGCGTCGCCAAGCGCGCCCTGCACGAGATGCTCAGGGCCTACAGGCGCCAGTACGGGCTCAACGGGATCTACCTGATGCCGGTCAACCTCTACGGGCCTGAGGACAACTTCGACCTCGAGACGAGCCACGTCATTCCCGCGCTGATCCGCAAGTTCGACGAGGCACGCCGGAGTGGCGCGGGCAGCGTCAGCTGCTGGGGCACCGGCCGGCCCTCGCGCGAGTTCCTCTTCGTCGACGACTGCGCCGAGGCGATCGTGCTGGCGGCCGATCGCTACGACGGCGAGGAGCCGGTCAACGTCGGCTCGGGTGACGAGATCACGATCAAGGACCTCACCGAGAAGGTGGCGAGCCTGAGCGGCTTCGACGGCCGGATCGAGTGGGACAGCTCGCGGCCGGACGGCCAGCCGCGGCGCAAGCTCGACACGAGCCGGGCGCGCGAGCTGTTCGGGTTCGAGGCCGGCATCGGTCTCGACGACGGCCTGCGCCGCACGATTCAGTGGTACCGCGGCGAGGCGTCCACCTCGAGCCGCGGCAGCGGCAATCTCGCGGCCGCGCGGTGAAGAAGGTGCAGCGGGACGTGGCGGCGCAGGTACGGCTGCACCGCCCGCAGCGCCTCGGCGTGCGGCATCGGCCGGCCTAGTACACGCTCCCTGAGCCTGTCCTGCTCCTCGATCCCGACGTCGTGGTCGGTGGTCGTCTTCTGCTCGTCATGCACGCGGAAGCCGGCGAGGAAGCGGGGGAGGCGCACCATCCCGGCGCCGGCCTCGGCGAAGCGGAGCAGCAGGTCCCAGTCGATCGCGTAGCGGAGCTCCGCGTCCACCTTGCCGCCGACTTGCTCCCACAGGCTCCGCCGCCAGAACAGCGTCTCCTGGGGGACGAAGTCGATCAGCCGCAGCGCGCCGTCGTCGTGGGCGGGGAGGACCCACGTGCCCACCTTGCGGCCCTCGTCGTCGATGAGGACGCGGTTGCCGTAGACCACGTCGACATCCGGGTGCCGCGCGAGGTGACGGGCGACGTAGGCGAGCGTCCCCGGCAGCAGCACGTCGTCGGAGTTGAGGTAGGCCATGATCTCCCCGCTCGTGCCGGCGAAGCCGCGGTTGATGGCGTCGGCCTGGCCGTTGTCGGGCGCCGACTCCCAGCGGGCCAGCCCGTCGTCGCGGGCCCGCAGGATCTCCACGCTGCCGTCGTCCGAGCCGCCGTCCTGGACGACGTACTCGAGCGCCGGATAGCCCTGGCCGAGCACGCTCTCGATCGTGCGGCCGAGAAAACGCGCCTGCCGGAAGCTCGGGGTGACGATCGTGATCGAGGGCGCCGGCTCGGGCGGCTTCGTGCGGGCGTAGAAGCGGGGGACCGTGAGGCGCTCGGGCGGGTGCTGGCGGAGCCTGCCGAGCTTGGGCGCGAACCACCAGCGGACGCGCTGCTCGGCCCTGGCGCGCATCCGCTTCTGCACGTGGGCGATGCTACCCAGCGATGCGCCTCGCGAAGTTCCTCGCCCACGCCGGTGTGGCGTCGCGCCGGGCCGCGGAGCGGCTGGTGGCCTCCGAGCGCGTGACGGTTGCCGGCGAGGTGGTCACGGACCCCGCCCGCGACGTGAGCGAGTCCTCGGGCGTCGAGGTGGACGGCAGGCCGGTGGCGGCCGAGCCGCGCGAGGTGCACGCCGTCAACAAGCCCGCCGGCGTGGTGTCCACGGCCGGCGACACGCATGGCCGGCCGACGGTGGTGGGCCTGGTCGAGTCGGAGCGCCGGCTCTACCCGGTCGGCCGCCTCGATGCCGATACCACGGGGCTGATCCTCCTGACCAACGACGGCGAGCTAGCCGAGCGGCTCACCCACCCGCGCTACGGGGTTCCGAAGACCTACCGCGCGCGGGTCGCGCCGCCGGAGGTGCCCGAGCGCGCCCTGCGGGCCCTGCGCGAGGGCATCGAGCTGGAGGACGGCCGGACCGCGCCGGCGAGCGTCCGGGTCGTCGCGGACGGCGAGCTCGAGATCACGCTCCGCGAGGGCCGCAAGCGTCAGGTGAGGCGGATGTGCGAGGCGGTGGGCCACCGGGTGGTGGACCTCCGCCGCGTCGCCTTCGGCCCGTTGCGCCTGGGCGGCCTGAAGCCCGGGCAGTCGCGGCGGCTGTCCGCGGCCGAGGTCGAGCGCCTGCGCAAGGCGCCCACCGGCGCCGAACGTCCCTGAGTGCCCCCCATAGGCGGCAACGCGGGACGTTCGGCGCATTAGGTGAGGAAGAACGCGATCAGCCCGAAGATGAACGTGTAGAAAGCGACGGCCTCGATCAGCGCGAAGGCGAGCCACTGGATGCTCTCGATCTCCTCGCGCAGCTCGGGCTGGCGCGTGACCGAATCGATCACCTTGCCGAACAGGTTCCCCAAGCCGATGCCGACGCCGATCGAGCCGAGACCCGCGCCCACACCGAGCGCGACCGCCCTGAGCCCGTCGCCGGTGGTTGTCGCCAGCAGTGTCTGCATTTCTTCGCCCCTTTCCGAGAGTGCGGGGCGGGCGATATTAACAGTTGTTATTAACAAGCGTCACTGGCGTCTGTTAGTAAGGTCCGGCAGGTGACGATCGGGCGCAAGGTGCAGCGGGCCGCCCTGCTGGAGGGAGCGATCACGTGCATCCAGGAGAAGGGCTATACGCGCACGACGGCGCGGGACATCGTCGCCGCGGCGGGCTCGCACCTGCCCTCGATCAACTACTACTTCGGCTCGAAGGACGCCCTGATGGACGAGGCGCTGCTCGAGTCGGCTCACCGCTGGCTCGTCCTCCTCACCGGGGTGGCAGCGGAGACCTCCACACGCGATCCGTGGGAGTGGCTCCGAGCGGTCGGCGCGGAGCTCCTGCGGGCGTCCGACGAGAACCGGCCGCTGCTGGTCGCCTTCCTGGAGGCACGCGCCCAGGCCGAGCGCTCCGAGCACCTGCGTGAGCGGCTCGCCGGGGAGATCGAGGAGTTCCGCGTGGCCCTGGTGCGGCTCGCCGAGCCGCTCCTACCGCCCGAGGCGCTCGAGGACCAGCAGGTCGCGGAGGGCTTCGCGACCCTTCTCGTGGCGCTCGCCGACGGTGTGATGACGATGCGCGTGCTCGATCCCGACCGAGGCCCCGCCTGGGACGACGTGATTCGAGCTGGACGGCTGACGGCCCGCGCCAAGCCGCGCCGGACGAGACGCCGTAGCTAGCGGGTCCGGCTCAGGTAGCGGGCGATCCCGCTCCTGCCACGGACCACGCCGCGATCGCGCAGGGCGATGAAGCGCACGCGCCGGCCGCGCACGCCGAAGAGGACGCGCGACCTCGGGCGGGCGATCCAGACGCGGTTGTGCCGGTAGCGAGTGACCCGCCGCGCGCGGCGGAACACCTTTTGCAGTCGCCGCACGCTCGTCCCGGCGCCCACGCCGTGGTAGCGGAACGTACGGCTCGAGGACACGAGCAGCACCGCATGCTCCGAGGAGCCGGCGCCGAACTCGCCCGAGCGGTCGCTCGACTGACCGACCAGGTAGCGGCCGCCGCCGCGCACGCACCAGCGGAGGAAGCCGCGCTTGACGCCGGCAGGCGGCCCGAGCGAGCGACGGGCCGTCGACTCGTCGTCGCCGAGGCGGATCGCGCCGAGCCGGCGCGTGCCCACGGGCCCGCCGCCCGTCACGCAGCGCGGCGGAGGCTCGGGGCCCGCCTTGCTCGCATAGATCCGCTTGCCCTCGCGCTTGGCCCGCTCGGCGCAGCGCGGATCGCCCTGCACGTCGTCGTGGGTGATCACGCCGCCGGTCCCGTTGCCGAAGTAGGGCGCGTACTGGGCCGGGAAGCCCGGGATGACCGTCGGGTCGCCACTCTTCCCGTTGATGTTGAAGTTCGTGACCCAGGCGCCGCCCTCCGCCTTGGCCTTGTCGAAGAAGTAGTGCCCGTCCCACTCGTAGGTCTTGGTCGCGCCGTTCGACTGCACGATCGAGCCGCGCCAGTGGTCGGACTGGAAGTAGAAGCACTTGGGCACCGCGACCGCGACCCGCGCCGGCTCCTTGGAGAGGAAGTCGACCACCCCCAGCTGGCTGACGTTCTGGTGGCGCTTGTCGAAGTCGATGCAGAACGGGTCCGCCTCGGGATGGGCGACCTTGGCCGTCATGCCGGCGTGCTGGAGCACGCAGTTGAACGGGTTCTTCCCGTCCCAGGGCGAGGGCGGCGCGACGGCCCCCGCCGACGGCGCGAGGCCGAGGGCCAGCGCGATGCACGCGGCGGCCAGGACCCGTCCCGTACGAGCCATGGGGGGATCGTAACTGCGGTTACCCATTGTCCGCGACGCTTGGCTGGGGTAGCTTCGAGGCCATGGACCCGCGCGAGGAGCACGCCCGGCTCCTCGACGATCTGAGCAGGCGAGGCTTCCTTCAGCGCGCCGGCACGCTCGGGCTAGGCGGCATCGTGCTGGCCGCGGTGCCGGCCGCCGAGCGCCTGATCGCCGCCACGAACGCGGAAGCGCTGGTCCCTCTCGTGAGCGATTCCGCCCTCCAGGCCTTCGCCGACACGATGATCCCGGGCCGCAAGACGAGCAGGACCGACCTCGGCAACGCGGTGCAGGCCGGGGCGATCGCGGGCGTCGACAAGCGGCCGGGCGCGGTCGAGGCCGACGCCCTGGCCCTCTACCGCCACCCGCTGATCGGCTTCAACGCGCTCGAGCCGGCCTTCCTCGCCGACCTCAACGCGAGGTCGCTGCAGCAGGGCGGCACCTTCGTGAGCCTGTCGTTCGCCAAGCGGGTCGAGGTCTGCAAGGGCGCGCTCGCATTCAGCAACCCGGACCGCCTCGTCTGGGAGGCCGCCGCCGCCGTGCCGTTCACCGCCTTCTGCGCGGCGGCGCTGATCCCCGAGCAGACCGCGAAGAAGGCCTCCGGCTACCGGGTGATGGGCCTGCCCGGGGCCGCGCCGCACGGCTACCGCCGCTTCTCCTACCGGAAGAAGCTCTCCAAGGAGCGCACGAGGAGGGGCTGGCTCAAGTGAGCCCGACGCGCGTCGACGTTCTCATCGCCGGCACGGGCTTCGGCGGCTCGATCTCCGCCTACCGCCTGGCCGAGCTCTACAAGGCGGCGGGCGTGGACCCCCGCAACATCGTCGTGCTCGAGCGCGGGCGCCGCCACAAGCACACGGACTTCAAGCAGTCGATGCACGTCGAGAACCTGTCCGAGATCTACGAGCTGATCCAGGGCCAGGGCGCCCAGGTGGTGGTGGCCCGCGGCGTGGGCGGCGGCTCGGCGCTCTACCTGGCCGCCTCGATCAGGGCGCCGCACGAGACCTTCGAGCGCCGCGACCACAAGCCCGACGACGGCCCCGACCGGCGCATCTGGCCGCACCAGATCTCACGGCGGAGCCTCAACCGCTGGTACCGGCGGGCGGAGCGCGGGCTGCGCGTCAACCGGCCGAGCTGGAAGCAGGTGTCGAAGTCGGGGGGCCTCTGGGCGGCCAACCTCGCCGAGCTCGGCCACACCTGCGACCGCGTGCCGCTGGCGATCAACCCCAAACGCTGCCAGAACGTCAAGTGGTGCCACACCGGCTGCATCTTCGGCGCCAAGAACACGGTCTTCACCAACTACCTGGCGAGCGCCGAGCGCCTGGGCGTGCGGGTGATGCCGAACATCCAGGTCGAGTCGGTCAGGCCGAGCAGCGCGCGCCCCTACCGCTACATCGTCGACGCCTCGACGATGGACAACGAGGGGCCCAACCCGAGCCGCCAGTCGAACGGCTCGGTGCAGTTCGAGTGCAAGGTCCTGATCCTGGCCTGCGGGGCGATGGGCACGCCGCCGATCCTGATGCGCTCGCAGAACAGCCTGCCCGGGCTGTCGAGCCACGTCGGCCGCCACCTGGGCGTCAACGGCGACCACATCGCGGCGATCGAGTACGACCCCAAGCGAGTCGAGCGCGTGCTGGGGCTGAAGAACTACAAGGACTTCCACAAGGGGAAGCCGATCACGACGATGACCTACGACTTCTGGGTCGGCCGCCGCTCCCACCGCTACGACGGCACGCGCTTCAACCTCCAGGAGATCTTCCTGTCGAGCCTGACCAACTTCCTCTACGACGACGGCCGCGCGCCCTTCGGCGACCCGTCCTGGTGGGGTCTCCAGAAGAAGGACGCGATCGCCCACTGGGCCAACCGGATCGAGCTGCTGGCGATGGTCGAGGACACCCACGACGGCACCTTCTACGCGACCCCGCCGACCGGCGGCGGCGCTCAGCGGGCCAACGCGGGGCCGCTCGCTGTCGGCCTCTTCAACTACACGCTGTCCGAGCAGTCGATTCGCGTCCGCGAGGCCGCCAACGCGGCCATGAAGAAGATCGCGAGCCACAAGCGGCTCGGCAAGTTCATGAAGCTCACCGAGACCCCGGGCGCCTACGCCTCGCACCCCCTCGGGGGCTGCCGCATGGCCGAGTCGGTCGACCTCGGTGTGACCGACCACTCCGGGGCCGTCTTCGGCCACGAGGGCCTCTACTGCATCGACTCCTCGATCATCCCGACCTCCCTGGGCGTGAACCCGTCGCTGACGATCTCGGCCGTCTCGGAGCGCTGCGCGAGCATCCTGGTCCACCGCGGCAAGGAGCTCGGCCTGCCGGCGCTCCCGGAGCAGTACAAGGCCCGCCGCCCGCGCGAGATCGTGGGCGAGCGCCGCAAGCCCTAGCGACTACAGTCGGCGCCGTGAAACTGACCGCCCTACGCGGCGCGATAACGGTCGATGAGAACGACGCGAATGCGATCCTGAGCGCCACCGAGGAGCTCGTCCACGAGCTGCTCGAGCGCAACTCGCTGGCGGCCGACGACCTCGTGAGCTGCATCTTCACCTGCACCAACGACCTCGACGCGGCGTTCCCGGCGGAGGCGGCCCGGCGGCTCGGCCTGAACTCGGTGCCGCTCCTCTGCGCCCGCGAGATCGACGTCCCGGGCGCGCTGCCGCGCGTTATCCGGCTGATGGTCCACTGCTACGTGGAGGGCGAGGCGCAGCACGTCTACCTGCGCGATGCGAAGGCGCTTCGGCGCGACCTCGAGGGCGCCCAGTGAGCCCGATCGAGTTCAACCGGCGGCTCGAGTCGATCCCGGTCTACCCGGCCGCGGAGACCTACGAGTACGACGGCGAGCTGGTCAAGCTCGCCTCGAACGAGACTCCCTGGGGGCCGCCGCCCGAGGTGGTCGGGGCTGCCGAGAAGGCGCTCCAGGGCCTCAACCGCTACCCGGACCCGGAGAAGTCGCTGCTGCGGCGGCGGATCGCCGAGCGCTGCGACGTCTCGCCGGGCATGGTGTCGGTGGGCAACGGCTCCTGCGAGATCCTGCTCGCCGCCGCCGAGGCGATGCTCGAGCCCGGCGCCGAGCTGATCTACGCCTGGCCGTCGTTCTCCATGTACCCGCAGCTGGCGTCGATGACCGGCGCCGGCGCCATCACGGTCCCGCTCGACGCCGAGGGCCGGCACGACCTCGAGGCGATGGCCCGCGAGGTGACGGCCGCCACGCGCATGCTGATCGTCTGCAACCCCAACAACCCGACGGCCACGGCGCTGCCGCCCGCGGAGATCGACGCCTTCGTCGCCGGGCTGCCCAGGCACGTGGCCGTGATCGTGGACGAGGCCTACGTCGAGTTCTCGACGGTCCAGGACCCGGACGAGTCGCTCGACCTGGTCCGCCGCCACCCGAACCTGATCGTGCTGCGTACCTTCTCCAAGGTCTACGGCCTCTGCGGCCTGCGCGCCGGTTACGGCATCGGCCCGGAGAGCTTCCGGCTCGCCGTCGACCGCGTGCGCCAGCCCTTCTCCGTGAACGCGCTCGCCCAGGCGGCGGCGGCAGAGGCGCTCCTTCACCAGGACGAGGTCGAGCGCCGCGTGGAGCGCACCGCGATCGAGCGGCTGCACGTGGAGTCGGAGCTCGAGGAGCGCGGCCTCGAGTCGACCGACAGCCAGGCCAACTTCTCCTGGTTCTCGCTCGGCGACCGCGACGAGGCCGAGGTGATGCGCGGCCTCGCGGAGCGCGGCGTGATCGTGCGCGCGGGCACCGCGCTCGGGCAGCCCGGCTGGATCAGGGTCACGTACGGGACGCGCCAGGAGAACGACCGCTTCCTCGCCGCGTTGGACGAACTGGTCTAGTTCTTCAAGGAATCGCGGGGTCGCGTCGATCCTGACGCGTATGCCTTCGAACGGGAACGGAGTGGCGCGCCGGGTGGGCGTGGGCCACTCGTTCGCCCCGGACGCCGCCGCGGCCGGCCGGGAAGCGGCGGAGCGGGCACTCGGTGCCGGCGAGGCCACGTGCCTGATCGTGTTCGCCTCGCCCGACTACGCCCTGGACGAGCTGACGCGGTCGATCCATGCCTGTGCGGACGGTGCCGAGGTGGTCGGCTGCTCCACCGCCGGCGAGATCGCCACCAACGGCCCCGGCGACGCGGGCGTGGTGGTACTCGCGCTCGGCGGCGAGGGGCTCTCGGTGGCCACCGCCGTCGCCGGCGACGCGTCCTCGCGGCTGCGCGAGGCCGGCGCCGAGGCGGCGGCCTGCCTGGCGAGGGTGGAGGAACGCCCGCATCGCGTCCTGATGCTCCTCACGGACGGCCTGGCCGGCGATCAGCAGGAGATCGTCCGCGGCGCTTACTCGGTCGTCGGCGCTTCGGTGCCGCTCGTGGGCGGCTGCGCGGGCGACAACCTCGCCATGCGCGAGACCCTTCAGCTCTACGGCGACCGCGTGCTCCGCGACTCCGTGATCGGCATCGCGATCTCCTCGAGCGCCCCGCTCGGCATCGGCGTCCGCCACGGCTGGCGCGAGGTGGGCGAGCCGATGCTCGTCACCGAGAGCTCGGCCACCCGCGTCTTCAGCCTCGACGACAAGCCGGCACTCGACGTCTACCTGGAGCGGCTCCAGGCGCCCGCCGACGCGCGCGAGGATCCGGCCGCATTCACCCGCTTCGCCATGACCCATCCCTTCGGCGTCTCGACCCGGGCCGCCGAGACCCAGATCCGCTACATCGCCGACGCGGACTTCGAGGAGCGCTCGATCGGCTGCATCGCCGAGGTGCCGCAGGGCGGCCTCACCTGGCTGATGGAGGGCGACGCGAGCTCCGTCCTGGACGCCACCGACGGCGCCTGCGCCGACGCCCTCGACGCTCTCGGCGGCAACCGCCCTCTCGGCGTGCTCGCGTTCGACTGCATCGCCCGGCGCGGTGTGCTGGGCGAGGAAGGAATCCGCCAGGAGATCGAGCGGATCGGCCGCCGCGTGGACGGCGCGCCGGTGGCCGGCTTCTACACCTATGGCGAGATCGCACGGACCCGGGGGATAGCCGGATTCCACAACCAGACCCTCGTGGTCCTGGCTGTGAGCTGAGCCGACGCCGTCGCCTAGCCGGGCATTGGAGCCCCGCGCACTGCCGGCAGGCAGTCCTGATGCACGGTCACTCCGCCCAGCTGCAAGCCGCCATCGCTCGCCGAGACTTCATCGCCGCATTCCGGGCAGCATCTCGGGCCGCTTCCTCTTCGGCCGATCGCCGCCGCGCGGGCGCGCAGCTGGAGCTCGAGGCGGTGAACGTCGTCCCACGACATGGTGGGGATGGGTTCCATGGCAGGCTAAGGGGTACCCCCTGTATCACCCATCAAACCGGCCCGCCGGGCAAAAGTTGCAGCAGGTTCTTGGCCCGACAGGCCATATTTGCTACAAAGTCTCCTGTGACGCAGCAGTGCGTAGCGCCGGCCTGCTCGACCGCCGATCTCGGCGGCCGCCGGCGCGCTGCCGCAGCGTCCCGCTGGTACTGGCGATTTACCTAGGCGTCCGGCCCCGCGGCCGACCGTAGGCCGCAACCCGCGACTTCACGACGCCCCCGCCGGACGCCGCTCCGATTTGCCCGTACCGCGAACTTGAAAGGCTTTGGACTCAGATGATGATCGTGATGAAAGAGGGGGCGACGGAGGACCAGGTGGCCGCCGTCGTCGAGCGGGTCGAATCCGCCGGCGCCGAGGCCCACGTGTCCGAGGGCGAGATCGTGACCGTGGTCGGCGCCATCGGCGACCGCGAGCACGTGGGCAAGCTCGGCCTCGAGGGCGCGCCGGGCGTGGACCAGCTGATCCCGATCCTGAAGCCGTACAAGCTGGCGTCGGCGGAGTACAAGCGCGGCGCCCGCACCGTTGTCGACGTGGACGGCTGCCGGATCGGCGGCGACTCATTCGCCATGATCGCCGGCCCGTGCACGGTCGAGTCGCACGAGCTGATGCTCGAGAGCGCCCGGCTGGTCCGCGACGCCGGCGCCCAGCTCCTGCGCGGAGGCGCCTACAAGCCCCGCACCTCGCCGTACTCCTACCAGGGGCTCGGCGAGGCGGGCCTGCGGCTGCTGGCGGAGGCCAAGGAGGAGACCGGCCTCCCGGTTGTGACCGAGCTCATGGACGTGCGCGATCTCGAGGCCGTGGCCGAGGTGGCCGACGTGCTCCAGCTCGGCGCCCGCAACATGCAGAACTACTCGCTGCTGACCGAGCTCGGCCGCGCCGGAAAGCCGGTCCTCATCAAGCGCGGCCTGTCCGCGAGCCTGGAGGAGCTCCTGCTCGCCGCGGAGTACGTGCTGAAGGAGGGCAACGGCGACGTGATCCTCTGCGAGCGCGGGATCCGCACCTTCGAGACCAGCTATCGCTTCACTTTGGATGTGATGGCCGTGCCGGTCCTCAAGGAGCTGACCCACCTGCCCGTGATCGTCGACCCGAGCCATGCCGCCGGCCGGCGCAGCCTGGTCGAGCCGCTCTCCCTGGCGGCGGCGGCCGCCGGAGCCGACGGCCTGATCGTCGAGGTTCATCCGCGGCCCGACGAGGCGGTCTGCGACGGCCCGCAGGCGCTGCCAGGCGACGACTTCGAGGCCTACCTACGCAAGGTCGAGCTGGCCGCCGGGCTGGCGGGCAAGGAGCTGGCCGCAGCCGCTTGACCTCGCCGCGCCTCCCCGACCACGTCCGCGATCGGCGGATCGAGCGTGTCGAGCCGCTCGTCGCGCCGTCGAAGATCCTCGACGACCTGCCGCTCAGCGACGGCGGCACCGAGGTCGTGCTGCGCGGCCGCGAGCAGGTGCACGCGATCCTCGACCGCGAGGACGATCGCCTGCTTGTGGTGGTCGGCCCCTGCAGCGTCCACGACCCGGAGGCCGCGGTCGACTACGCCCGCCGCCTCGCGGCCAAGGCCGAGGAGCTGGGGGACGACCTCTGCGTGGTGATGCGCGTCTACTTCGAGAAGCCGCGCACCACGATCGGCTGGAAGGGGCTGATCAACGACCCGCACCTGAACGGCTCGGGCGACGTGAACGAGGGCCTGCACCGGGCGCGCAGGCTGCTGCTCGAGGTGCACGAGCTCGGCCTGGCCGTGGGCTGCGAGTTCCTCGACCCGATCACGCCGCAGTACATCTCGGACGCCGTCTCCTGGGGGGCGATCGGCGCCCGCACCGTGGAGAGCCAGATCCACCGGCAGCTCGGTTCGGGCCTGTCGATGCCGGTCGGGTTCAAGAACCGGACCGACGGCGACGTGCAGGTGGCCGTCGATGCCGTGCGCGCCGCCGCCGTGCCGCACGCCTTCGCCGGCATCGCCGAGGACGGCGCTCCCGCGATCCAGCACACGCGCGGCAACCGCGACTGCCACATCATCCTGCGCGGGGGGCGCCACGCGCCCAACTACGACGCCGACCGCGTGTACAGCGCCCTCAGGATGCTGCGTGAGGCGGGGCTGCCGGAGCGGCTCGTGATCGACGCCTCGCACGACAACAGCGGCAAGGACCCCGAACGCCAGCCGCCGGTGGCGGCCGACGTCGGGAGCCAGGTGGCGGGTGGCGACCGGGCGATCGTCGGCGTGATGCTCGAGTCGTTCCTGGTGGCCGGCCGCCAGGACCTGGATTCGGGTTCGCCGCTCACCTACGGCCAGTCGATCACCGACGCCTGCATGGACTGGGACACGACTGTCGGCGTGCTGGACGAGCTGGCCGCCGCGGTTCGCGCCCGCCGATGAGAATCGTCATCCTCGGGGTCGGGCTGATCGGCGGCTCGATCGGCTTGGCGGTCCGCGAGCACCTTGGCGACGAGGTCGAGGTGATCGGCTTCGGTCGCAGCCGCGAGCGGCTCGAGCGCGCGATGGAGCTGGGGGCTATCGATCGCGCCTCGGACTCGCTCGAGTGGGCGCTCGAGGGCGCCTCGGCGTGCTTCGCCTGCGCCCCGGTGGGCGTGCTGCCGGAGCAGGTGAGCGCGGCGCTGGCGGCGGCACCCGCCGACTGCGTTGTCAGCGACGTAGGCTCGACCAAGCAGCGCCTCGTCGGGGCGATCGACGATGAGCGCTTCATCGGCGGCCACCCGGTGGCGGGAGCCGAGACGGCGGGCGTGGAGCACGCCCGCGCCGACCTCTTCCAGGGCGCGGTCTGGTACCTGACCCCGCTCGAGCGCTCGTCGGGCCTGCTCTACGAGCGTCTCCACCGGCTGATCGTCTCCATCGGCGCGCGCCCGGCGGCGATCGACGCCGCCACGCACGACCGCCTGCTCGCCACGGTCAGCCACCTGCCGCACGTGCTCGCCAACGTGCTCGTCTCCCAGGCCGCCCGCGAGCTGCCGCGTGGCGACGATCCGCTACCGCGCACCGGGCCGAGCTTCCGCGACGCCACCCGCGTGGCCGGGGCGAGCTCGGACATATGGTCCGACATCTACCTGGCGAACAGCGAGGCGATCGCGGCCGAGATCGAGGAGACCGTGGCTCGGCTGACCGAGGTTGCCGACACGCTTCGCGCCGCGGACGAGGCGGCGATCGCCGCCTGGAACGAGCGGGCGGCGGCGGACCGCCGGCGCCTGCTGGAGGCCGACCTCGCCGGCGGCCCGGTGCACGAGCTTCGACTGACGGTCCCGAACCGCCCGGGTATCGTCGCCCAGGTGGCCCTGGCGCTCGGGAAGGCGGACGTCAACATCGTCGACATGGCGCTGGCCCCCGCGGCTGACATGCGCTCGGGCGCGATGACGCTCTGGATCGCCGGCGACGACCAGGCTGCGCGCGCCACCGAGCTGATCGACGAGCTGGGCTTCCCCGTCGGGTGAACCGCCGCTTCGAGCCCGCCGGCCCGCTCCGTGGGGACTACCTGCCGCCCGCGGACAAGTCGATCTCGCACCGGGCGGCGCTGTTCGGCGCCATGGCCGACGAGCCGGTCACCGTCGAGAACTACCTCGACTCCGCCGACACACGCTCGACCCTGGCCGCGCTCCAGAGCGTGGGGGCGGGTGTCGTCGAGGAGGAGGAGGGACGTGTGATCGTCCGCGGGGTCGGCCTGCACGAAGCGCGCGAGGCCACCGGAGGCCGGCTCGACGTCGGCAACTCCGGCACCCTGCTGCGGCTGCTGCCGGGCTGGCTCGCCGGGCAGCCGGGCGGCGTCTGGACGCTCGACGGCGACGAGTCGATCAGACGTAGGCCGGTGGACCGGATCGCGGAGCCGCTTCGGGCGCTGGGGGCGGGGATCGAGGCACGAGAGGGGCGGCTCCCGCCGCTCACGGTGAGCGGCGCCGCGCTCGAGGGGGTCGAGTACGAGATCCCCGTCGCGAGCGCCCAGGTCAAATCGTGCATCCTTATCGCCGGCATGCTCGCCGCCGGCCAGACGACCGTCGTCGAGCCGCGCCAGTCGCGGGACCACACCGAACGCATCCTCCGCCGGGCACGGGTGCCGTTCGAGCGCGAGGGGCTGAGGATCAGCGTGGCCCAGGTGGACGAGCTTGAGCTGGACGCCGTGGCCGTTCCCGGCGACCCGTCGTCGGCGGCCTTCATCGTGGCCGCCGCCTGCCTCGTGCCCGGCTCGCGCGTGGTGGTCCAGGACGTGGCGCTCAACTGGACCCGGACGGGCTTCTTCCGGATCGCTCAGCGGATGGGTGCGGTGATCGTCGGCGAGCTCGAGGAGCCGGAGACGGACCAGGACCTCGAGCCCGTGGGCGAGCTCGACATCGCCGCGGGCCCGCTCGAGGGAACCGAGGTCGAGCCGGACGAGGTGCCGCTCGCGATCGACGAGCTCACGCTCGTGGCCCTGCTCGGCGCCTTCGCCGACGGCGAGACCGTGGTCCGCGGCGCCGACGAGCTGCGGCTCAAGGAGTCCGACCGGATCGCTGCCGTGGTCGGCGGCCTGCGCGGTCTCGGCGCCGACATCGAGGACACGGGCGACGGCTTCGCGGTCCGGGGCGACGGCTCACCGCTCCGCGGCGGCACGCTGGACGCGGCCGGCGACCACCGCATGGCGATGCTCGGCGCCGTGGCGGGCCTGGCGTCGGAGGAGGGCGTCGAGGTGGTGGGGATGGAGGCGGCCGGCGTCTCCTACCCCGCGTTCGAGGCCGACCTGAAGGCGCTGACGCGCTGAACGTCCCTCCTTACCCCCTATAGGGGGCACCCAGGGACGTTCGACCCGGCGGGGGCGCGCTAGCGCCCGACGGGCGACATATCCGCGTAGCGGTCGCCCGCGGTCGCGCCCGCCGGCGCGGCCTCGTCGATGCGGGCGAGCTCGTCCTCGCTCAGCTCGACATCGGCGGCGGCGATGTTCTCCTCCAGGTACTTGCGCCGCTTGGTGCCCGGGATCGGGACGATGTCCTCGCCCTGCGCCATCACCCAGGCGATCGCGAGCTGTCCGGGCGTGACGCCCTTCTCCTCCGCGATCTCCTTGACCCGGTCGACCAACGCCAGGTTCTGCTCGAAGTTCTCGCGCTGGAAGCGCGGGAAGTAGCCGGTGCGGCGCGAGTCGTCCTCGGGCAGGTCCTCGGGCGACGTGATCTCGCCGGTCAGGAAGCCGCGCCCGAGCGGGCTGTAGGCGACAAAGCCGATGCCCAGTTCGCGAACCGTGTCGAGCACACCGTCGCTCTCGACGTCACGGGTCCAGAGCGAGTACTCGGTCTGGAGGGCCGTTATCGGATGGGTCTCATGGGCTCGCCTGATCGTGTCCGGCGCCGCTTCGGACAGGCCCAGGTGCCGCACCTTGCCCTGCTCGACCAGCTCCGCCATCGCGCCGACGGTCTCCTCGATCGGGACGTCGGGGTCGACGCGGTGCTGGTAGTAGAGGTCGATGTGGTCGGTGCCGAGCCGCTCGAGCGAGGCGTCGCAGCAGCGGCGGACGTAGTCGGGATCCCCGCGCACGCCGAGCATCTCGCCCTCCTCGTTGCGGACGTTGCCGAACTTGGTGGCGAGGGTCACCTCGTCGCGGCGGTCGGCGATTGCCTTGCCGACCAGCTTCTCGTTCGTCCAGGGGCCGTACATGTCGGCCGTGTCGATGAAGTCGACGCCGCGGTCGAGGGCGAGACGGATCGTCGCGATCGCCTCGCCCTCGTCCGCCGAGCCGTAGAACTCGGACATTCCCATGCAGCCGAGCCCTTCGGCCGAGACGTCGAGGGGCGCATCGTTTCCAAGTATTCGCGTATCCATGCGAATACCGCTATCCGTGGCCCCTCGACGTAAACCTGGGCTTGCCTAGCAGCTGAGCGCCAGGTGGAACGACCTGTCGGTCGGGACGCCGCCCTCGAACGTCGACACGATCACCGCGTTCGGGTTGGTCGTCGAGTCATCCGTGACGATCCGCCCGGTCGTGTCGCCGCTCAGCAGCGCCATGTCGACGCACTTGTTCGCCTGGCGGTCGAAGACGACCGTGTACACGCCCTCGGACGCGCGGCTGATCGAGGTCACGCCCTTGCCGCGGACCACCTTGGCGTTGGCGCCGTCGATCAGGGCCGCGTCGGCCAGCCCGGCCGAGGTCGGAACGGTGCCGAGCTTGTCCTCGCGGATCTGCTGGCCGGTGAGGCCGCCGCCCTTGTCGGTGTCCTCGAGGACCTCGTTCGGCCCGACCGAGTCGCGCCCGACGTCCGCCTTCTTGACGGCGCCGTTGATGATGTCGTTGGACGAGACCAGGTTGACGCCCTTCAGCGCCGCGGCGCTCGGGGCGAGAGCGGCCATCAGGGCGATGAAGGCCACGATCATGGCCGGCGAGGGCCGGCCCGGGATGAGTCGTCGCATCGGTAATGCCTCCGTTCGATTGGGGAACAGCCGCTCGTAACACGCAAGTAGCCTGCGAGTCGTGGTCGTGGCGATCGACGGGCCCGCGGGTGCGGGCAAGAGCACGGTGGCGCGCGCGGTGGCGGACGCGCTCGGCTTCCCCTACCTGGACTCGGGCTCGATGTACCGGGCGGCCGCGCTGATGCTGCTGCGCCACGGCGGCGCCGCATCCGACCGCGCCCGCGAGCTTCGGCTCGAGCTGGGCGGCCGGGTGATCGCGAACGGGGAGGACGTGACCGACGCGATCCGCGAGCCGGAGGTATCCGAGGCCGCCTCGCGCATCGCCACCAACGAGAAGGTCCGCGAGGCCCTCGTGGCCAAGCAGCGCGAGCTGCTCGAGAGCGGCGACTGGGTGGCCGAGGGCCGCGACATCGGCACCGTGGTGGCGCCGCACGCGCCGGTCAAGGTCTTCCTCACGGCGAGCCCCGAGGAGCGAGCCCGCAGGCGCGCCGAGGAGCTGGGCGCCGACTTCGACACCGTGCTGCGCGACCAGGCGCTGCGCGACGAGCAGGACCGCTCGCGCGAGCACTCGCCGCTGCGGGCGGCGCCCGATGCCGTGGAGGTCGACACCACCGGGTTGAGCGTGGACCAGGTGGTCGAGCGGATCGTCGACCTCACCCGGATGGCCGAGCAGCGCCTCGGAACCTAGGACCATGGCTCCCCCGAAGGTCGCCGTGGTCGGCTACCCGAACGTGGGCAAGTCGACCCTCGTCAACCGCCTGACTGGCACCCGCGAGGCGGTGGTGCACGAGCAGTCGGGCGTGACCCGTGACCGCAAGGAGGTGGAGGCCGACTGGAACGGCCGCGTCTTCACGCTGGTGGACACAGGTGGCGTGGACATCGCCGAGCCGGGCGAGATGGCCGAGGCGGTGCGCGGCCAGGCCCGGGCGGCCCTCGGCGAGGCGGACCTCGCGGTGCTCGTGGTCGACGCCCGGGCGGGCCTGCGGCCGGGCGACGCCGAGCTGGCGGCGGAGCTCCGCGGCGGCGCGCTGCCGGTGGTGGTGGCGGCCAACAAGGTCGACGCCGCGACCCAGGCCGGTCTCGCCGCCGAGTTCTACGGCCTCGGGCTGGGCGACCCGCTGCCCGTCTCCGCCGCCCAGGGGCTCGGCACCGGCGACCTGCTCGACCGGATCGTCGAGGGCCTGCCGGACGCGGCGGCGACCGAGGACGAATCCACGCGTCTCGCCGTGATCGGCCGGCCGAACGTGGGCAAGTCCTCGCTCGTCAACCGGCTGCTGGGGGAGGAGCGGGTGATCGTCACGCCGCTCGCGGGCACGACGCGGGACGCCATCGACACCCGCATCGAGTTCGAGGGCCGGCCGGTGACGCTCGTCGACACCGCGGGTCTGCGCCGCCGCACGAAGGTGGCCGGGACCGTCGACTACTACGCCCAGATCCGCTCGGAGCAGGCCGCCGACCGGGCGGCGGTGGCGATCGTGGTCTGCGACTCCGCCGAGCACGTGACGAGCGAGGACCTGCGGGTCGCGGAGATGGCGATGCAGGCCAAGTGCGCCACGGTGATCGCGCTCAACAAGTGGGACGTGACCAAGACCGACCTCGAGGACGCCAAGGCCCGCGTGGCCCGGAAGCTCCGCCAGCGCCCGCGCGTGCTGGCCGTCTCCGCCAAGACCGGCCGTGGCCTGACCCGGCTCGTGGCCGAGGCGCTCGACCTCGCCGACCGCGCCCGGAGCCGGATCCCCACCCCGGAGCTCAACCGCTTCCTCGGTGACCTCCAGTCGGCCCGCGAGCCCGCGGCCGTCCGCGGCAAGCGCCTCCGGCTCTACTACATGGCCCAGTTCGAGACCGAACCGCCCCGCTTCGCCGTGCAGGTCAACAACCGCGGCCTCCTGACCCGCGACTACGCCTACTTCCTGGAGAACCGGCTCCGCGACCGCTTCGGCCTCGAGGGCGTGCCGCTGGTGATCGATTTCAAGACGAGTCGCTAGTCGTTAGTCGCTAGTCGTTAGGAACGGCCGAGGGTCAAGCCCTAGCGACTAACGACTAGCGACTAGCTCCTCGAGCGTGTCCCCCAGCCCGCGCAGGTCTGGAAGCTCACGCGTCGGCGCCGGTTCGCCGCGCTCGTTCAGGCGGTTGATCCAGATGGTGGGGATTCCCAGCTCGTTGGCCGGAACGATGTCGTGGAAGTGGCTCTGGGCGACGTGGACGTGGCGGTCGCGGTCGACCGGGTAGCTCGCGAAGAACTCCTCCCAGTGGCCGTGGGCGGGCTTGTAGGAGCCGATCTCGCCGGCCACGACCGCGCCTTCGAAGGGCACGCCGATCACCTCGAGCGATGCGTCGATCAGGTCGCGGTCGCTGTTCGACAGCGCAACGAGGTTCCAGCCGCGCTCGTGCGCATCGCGCAGCTCGCTCGGGACCTCCTCGAAGACGGGCCAGCCCGGAAGCGAGCGGCCGAGGGCGTCGCGCTCGCCGGCCGGCAGGTCGACGCCGCTCTCGTCCGCGAGCCGCTCGAGTACACGGGCCATCACCTCGCGGTAGGCGGTCGGATCGGCCGCCTGAAGCTCGGGCTCGATCTCGTGGTAGCGCGCGAGCAACTCCTCGCCGCGCGACCCGTCGATCAGGCGCTCGAGCTCGGCGCGGACGCCCGCGTTCCAGTCGACGAGCGTCCCGTAGCAGTCGAATGTTGCCCAGCGGTCGCGGTCGATCGGCGCAGCATATGGGCCGCCGCGAGCAACACGAAGCCGACGGCCGCCCAGGCGAGCAGCACCGCTGCGTGACCCCCGGCTGCGGCGTTGTCGAAGAAGCCCGTGCTCCGGAGCATGTTGGCGCCGGCGCCCGGGGGCATCAGCTGCCCGATCGCGCCCACGGGCTGCGGCAGTAGCTCCGGCGCCGAGCCGACGGCCGAGAACGGGTTGCCGATCAGCACCAGCGCGAGGGCGCCGGGAACGATCCCGTGCCTGCCGAAGAGGGCGTAGAGCCCGGCGAGGAAGGCGGCGATCGCCAGGATCGTGAGCGTCAGCGCCGTGCAGTTGGCGGCCGCGTGGCCGTCGACCACACCGAGCCAGCCCTGGACGATCCCGGTCGCCACGAGCCCGCCGAGTAGCGAGCCTCCGGCGACCAGCGCCGCCCGGCCCAGCGCGCTCGTGGCCGAGAGCGCGGCCAGCGCGCCGGTGAGGATGCCGGCCAGCAGCAGCGGCAGGACGGAGGAGGGCAGCGCCGACCCGGCGGTTCCGGCCGGCACGACGTCGACGGTGCGGGCGCCGCTCCTCTCGGCCGCGTGGCCGAGGAGCTGAGCGACCGCGGGGCTCGCAGCCGAGGCGGTCAGGACCCGGCGCCTGGCGGGGACGAGCGCGCCGTAGACCTCGCGGTCATCGATCGCCTCGCGGGCGTCGGCCTCGGTCGCGTAGCGGTGAATCTCGAAGCCCCGGTCCGCCAGTCCCGCCGGGGCGGGCCCAACGACGCCGACCGGCAGGTCGCGCGGCTCGAGCCGGGCGCTCGGCCAGGCAAACAGCGCCAGGACGACGGCGACCGCGAGCGGGACGACGAGAATCGCTGTCGGCTTGGGCTTCATCGTGCCCTCCTGGGGTCAGTCGGCCAATACTCTCATCCGGCCGGAGGCGGTGCCGGCGATGATGGCGCTGCTCGGGAAGAGCGCCTGGAAGCTGCCGCGCAGGCGCGAGCGGTTCCTACCGTCTACTGCCTATCGCCTACTGCCTTCCTCGCTACCCTTCGCCGACCAATGACGACAGAGAAGCTTTCAGAAAACGAGTTCCTGTTCACCTCCGAGTCGGTCACCGAGGGTCACCCGGACAAGATGGCCGACCAGATCTCCGACGGCGTCCTCGACGCCGTCCTCAGCGAGGACCCCTCGGGCCGCGTCGCCTGTGAGACCCTCGTGAACACGGGGCTCGTCGTGGTGTCGGGCGAGATCACGACGGACAGCTACGTCGACATCCCGAAGATCGCGCGCAACACGATCCGGAAGATCGGCTACCACGACGCCAAGTACGGCTTCGACTGCGACTCCTGCGCCGTGATCACCGCGATCGACGAGCAGTCGCCGGACATCGCGCAGGGCGTGGACACGGCCTACGAGTCGCGTCACGACCCGGCCGACGAGGATCCGCTCGACCTGGCCGGCGCCGGCGACCAGGGGATGATGTTCGGCTACGCCACGCGCGAGACCAGGGAGCTCATGCCGATGCCGATCTCCCTGGCGCACAAGCTCTCGCACCGGCTCGCCGAGGTGCGCCGCGGCGACGTCATGCCCTACCTCGGCCCCGACGGCAAGACCCAGGTCACCGTCCGCTACGAGAACGGCCGCCCGATCGAGATCGAGAAGATCCTCATCTCGACCCAGCACAAGGACGGCATCGACACCGAGACGCTGATCAAGCCGGACCTCTGGGAGCACGTCGTCCACCCGGTGCTCCCCGGCGAGCTCTACGACGAGAAGAACCTGTCGGTCGACTCGAGCAACTTCCTGGTCAACCCGACCGGCAAGTTCGTGATCGGCGGCCCGGTGGGCGACTGCGGCCTCACCGGGCGCAAGATCATCGTCGACACCTACGGCGGCATGGCCCGCCACGGCGGCGGCGCCTTCTCGGGCAAGGACCCGTCGAAGGTCGACCGCTCAGCCGCCTACGCGGCGCGCTACGTCGCGAAGAACGTCGTGGCGGCCGGGCTGGCCGACCGCTGCGAGGTCCAGGTGGCCTACGCGATCGGCGTGGCACGGCCGGTCTCGGTCATGGCCGAGACGTTCGGCACGGAGCGCATCGCCAAGGCCCAGATCGTCGAGCTCATCAACGAGCACTTCGACCTGCGCCCGGGCGCCTTCCGCGACTACCTCAACCTGCATCGGCCGATCTTCCAGAAGACGGCGGCCTACGGCCACTTCGGCCGCGAGGACCACGACTTCACCTGGGAGAAGACCGACAAGGCGGACGATCTCCGCGCGGCGGCCGGACTCGGGGAGCGCGAGTCGGTCCCCAGTCGTTAGTCGCTAGCGGCGATTCCGCTTTCGCTTTCGCTTCAGCTTCAGCTTGCGTGAGGCGCTGGCCTTCGCGCCCGACTTCGCGGAGAAGGTCAGCTTCACGGTGAGCGTGATTCGCTTGTGGGCCCGCTTCAGCGCCCGCTTGCCCTTCCTCGTGAGCTTCAGCTTCAGCCGGCCGCGGCCGGTCTTCTTCGAGAAGCGCTTCGAGCCCTTGGCCACGACGAACCGCCTCGAGGCGCCGGCCTTGCGGGCGGTCGTGGCCGTGGCCTGACCGGAGAGCTTCCCGGCATCGAGGATGTCGAGGCCCTTCAGCGTGAAGCCCTTCGACTTCAGCACCTTCGCGATGCCCAGCTTGGCGACCGACTTGAGCGCCGGCTTCAGGTCGCCGGAGAGGGTGGACCGGATCGTGGCGGCGGTGAGCGGCTTCACGCCGCCGCCGGTCGGCTGTTTCGGCTTGAAGGGGGTCGGACAGGCGGCCGGCTGGATCCCGCCGGCGCCAGGCCGGGCGGCGAAGAGGTCGAGGAGGCCGCCGTCGTTGTCCGCACCCGGATAGCGGGCGCTCGAGATGAAGAAGACGGTCGAGCCCGTCTCGGACATGGTCGCCAGGAGGTTGGACTCCGGACCGGAGCCGACCGGCGGGGACACCAGCGTCAGCGCTCCGTTCTGCCACTCGTAGACGTCGCCCAGCGCGTCCTTGTCGGCGCAGGGGAGCAGCCGCCGCTCGGTGTCGAAGAGCACTCGGCTGCCGTCCGTCGAGACGCCCCTGATCGAGATCTCGTCGTTGCCGTTGCCGCTCACGAGCTGGAGCGGCCCCGACGGGGCCGTGAAGCGGTAGAGGTCGCTGTGGGTGTTGGTGTCGGCGGCGACCAGCCGCTCTTGGGTGAGGAAGAAGATCTTCGAGGCGTCGGTCGAGGCGCAGTTGCGGACGGCGCCGTTCTCCTGGCAGCCGGTCTGGACGGGGAAGCTGCCTCCCGCCAGCTGCCGCGTGACGTGGACGAGGCTGGAGCCCGAGCGCAGGTAGAGGTCCCCGGAGCTGTCGGTGTCGGTGCTCTTCAGGCGGCCGTCGTTGTTGAACCAGACGCGAGAGCCGTCCGGAGAGGCGGCCAGGAGGTCGAAGTTGAAGCTCTGACCCTGGCTGCCACCGGCGTCCGGCTTCGACAGCCAGCTCGTGGTCGACCCGGCAACGTTGCGGTCGTACAGGTCTGACCCGCCGGTGTCGCCCGAGCCCGAGCCCGGTACCGAGGCCGCGGTCGTGAAGTAGGCGTGGGAGCCCGTCGAGGTGACGCCGGCGAAGTCCCCGGTTACGGCGTTGCCGCTGTCGTCCGCCGAGAGGAGCCGCTTGGTGGTGCCGTTCTCCTCGACGTAGACGTCCGTCGTGCCGTTCGCGTCGGAGCCGCCCGCATAGCTCGAGCCGCTCGTGAAGTAGACGCGGCTGCCGTCGGCCGAGATGCCCTTGAGGACGTTGTTGTCGCCGGTGTTGGTGGTCACGAGGCGGGTGGTTCCACCCGAGCGCACATAGACGTCGACGCCCGTGTCGTCGCTCGGGTCGGTGTCGTCCCCGGTCAGCCGCTCGGTGGTCTCGAGGGCGACCGTCAAGCCGTCGCCGGAGACCGCAAGCCGGGTCGGGGCCCTGAGGGGGCCGTCGACCTGGGTCGTGGTGGAGGCGCTGGTGTCGCGATCGAAGAGGTCGACGTAGCCGGCGCCGAATGCGCTCAGGAAGAAGAGGTGCGTCCCGTCCGCCGAACAGCCGACG
>DASXBA010000074.1:0-8458 GCA_036406475.1 Thermoleophilaceae bacterium
CTGGCGACCATGTGCATAGGCGTCGGCCAGGGCGCCGCGACGATCGTGGAGGCAGTGGATTGATCGACTTCGAGCTGACCGACGAGCAGCGGCTCGTCAAGGAGACCGCGCGCGAGTTCGCCGACGGCGAGATCGCCCCGCGTGCGCGCGAGAACGACCGGCACGAGCGCTTCGACACCGAGCTCGTCGAGAAGCTTGCCGGGATGGGCTTCCTCGGCCCGATCATCTCGGAGGAGTACGGCGGCCGCGGGATCGACTACCGCACCTACGGGCTGATCGTCGAGGAGATCGGCCGCGCCGACTCGTCGGCGCGCACCGTGGTGTCGGTGGTGACTTCGCTCGTGGGCTCGTCGATCGAGCGCTGGGGCACGGAGGAGCAGAAGAAGGAGTGGCTGCCGCGGCTGTGCTCGGGCGAGCTCGGCTGCTTCGGCCTGACAGAGCCCGGCACCGGCTCCGACGCCGCCAACCTCGGGACGCGCGCGACGAAGACCGACGGCGGCTGGCAGATCTCCGGCCAGAAGATGTTCATCTCGCTCGGCAACTTCTCCAAGGTCGCGCTGATCTTCGCCCAGACCGACCCGGACAAGGGCCACCGCGGGATCGCCTGCTTCCTCGTCCCCACCGACAGCGACGGCTTCAGTTCGCAGGAGATCCACGGCAAGCTCGGGCTGCGCGCCTCCGACACCGCGGAGCTCGCGCTCGACGGAGTCGAGGTCGGCGACGAGACGATGCTGGGCGAGATCGGCGACGGCTTCAAGATCGCCATGACCGCTCTCGACTCCGGCCGCTTCAGCGTCGCCTCGGGCTGCGTCGGCATCTGCCAGGGCTGCGTCGACTCGTCGGTCGAATACGCCAAGGAGCGCGAGCAGTTCGACAGGCCGATCGCCTCGTTCCAGCTGGTTCAGGAGATGCTCGCCGACATGGTCGTGGAGACCGACGCGGCGCGTGCGCTCGTCTGGCGCGCCGGCTGGCTCAAGGACACCGGCCAGCCCAACACCACGGAGACCTCGATCGCCAAGCTCTACGCCACCGAGGCGGCGGTCCGCTGCGCCAACACCGCGATCCAGGTGCACGGCGGCTCCGGCTACGTCGACGACTACCCGGTCGAGCGCTACCTGCGCGACGCCCGCGTAACCACGCTCTACGAGGGCACCACGCAGATCCAGAAGCTGATCATCGGTCGCGCCGTGACGGGCGTGAACGCGATGACCCAATGAGCGAGGAGCGCAGGCCGGGCGTCGGCCGGCCGAGCACCGCAGCATCCTCTCCCGTAGCCACGGAGGTCCGCGAGCGGGTCGCAATCGCCCGGCTCGATCGGCCCGACGCGCGCAACGCGCTGTCGGCCGAGCTGATGGAGGAGCTGGCCTCGCAGCTCGAGGCCTGGGACTCCGACGCGGACGTGGGCTGCGTCGTGGTGGCGGGCAGCGACGACTACTTCGCCGCCGGCGCCGACATCAAGGCGATGGCCGAGCGCAGCTTCCAGGAGGCGCTCACCGCCCCCAGCGCCCGCTTCTGGCCGCGCCTGGCGGCGCTGCGCACGCCGCTCGTGGCGGCGGTGTCGGGCTTCGCGCTCGGCGGCGGCTGCGAGCTCGCGCTGGCCTGCGACATGATCGTCGCCTCCGAGTCCGCCGAGTTCGGCCAGCCGGAGATCCGGCTCGGGATCATCCCCGGCGGCGGCGGCACGCAGCGGCTCGCGCGGGTGATGGGCAAGCAGCACGCGATGGAGCTGGTGCTCACGGGCCGCCGGATCAGCGCCCAGGAGGCGTTCCAGCTCGGCATCGTGAACAAGGTGAGCGACGGCGCGGCCTGGTTCGACGACGCGGTCGAGCTGGCCGGGGTCGTCGCCCGGCGCCCGCCCCTCGCCGTCCGGCTGGGCAAGCAGGCGGTGCTAGCGGCCGACGAGACCGCGCTGACCGCCGGACTCGACCACGAGCGCCGGCTCTACGAGCTGGCCATGGCCACCGAGGACCGCGTGGAGGGCATGCAGGCGTTCCTCGAGAAGCGGCGCCCGGACTTCAAGGGCCGCTAGTGCCCGGTCCTCTCGGAGTGGTCGGCGCCGGCACCATGGGCGCTGGGATCGCGCAGCTCGGCGTGGGCTCCGGGATGCGCACGCTCCTCCACGACCCGATCCCCGAGGCGCTCGAGAAGGGCGCCGAGAAGACGCGCGCCGGCCTGCGCAAGTGGGCCGAGCGCGGCCGCGACGTGGACGAGTCGCTGCTCGAGCCCGTCTCGTCGCTGGACGACCTCGCAGGCTGCGAGCTGATCATCGAGGCGGCGCCGGAGCGGCTGGACCTCAAGAGAGAGCTGTTCGGGCAGCTCTCGCGCGTCGCGCCCGACGCCGTGCTCGCGAGCAACACCTCCTCGATCCCGATCACCTCCATCGCGAGCGCCGCCGAAAGGCCGGAGAACGTGGTGGGCATGCACTTCTTCAACCCGCCGCCGCTGATGAAGCTGATCGAGGTGATCGCCGCCGACCAGAGCGGTGAGCGTGCGCTCCAGACAGCCCGCGCGGCCTGCGAGGCAATGGGCAACCAGGTGATCGACGCGATCGACGGCCCCGGCTTCCTCGTCAACCGCTGCGGCCGCCCCTACTACGCGGAGGCGCTGCGCCTGCTCCAGGAGCGGACGGCCGACCACGAGCAGATCGACCGCATCTGCCGGATGGCAGGCGGCTTCCGGATGGGCCCGTTCGAGCTGATGGACCTGGTGGGGATCGACACGGGCTTCGAGGTGTCCAAGTCGTTCAAGGAGCTGTCGTTCGGCGAGCCGCGCTGGCTCCCCAACCCGATCCAGGCCCGGCTGGTGGCCGCGGGCCGGCTCGGGCGCAAAAGCGGCCGCGGCTACTACGACTACTCGGAGAAGCCCTACCGGCCCGAGGATCCGGTGCCGCCGGAGCCCGGGGGCGGCGACGGCCGGCGCGTGCTGGTCCGCGGCGACGGGCCGCTCGCCGAGGCGCTCCGGGAGCACGCCGGCGCCGCCGGCTTCGAGCTCGGCGGGGCGGACCCGTGGCTCACTCTCGACGCCGATCCCGGCCCGGGCGACGGCCGCGCCCACGCCGTGCTCTGCGCCGACCTCCCGCTGGCGGGACGGGCCGCCACCGGCTTCCACCTGACCCTGCCGCTGGGCGCGCTCGTCGAGCTGACCGGCGAGAGCTCCGAGGAGGTCGAGGAGTTCTTCGCGGCGCTCGGCTTCGCCGCCGAGTGGGTGGGCGACGCGCCCGGGCTCGTGCTCGGCCGGATCGTCTGCCAGCTGGTGAACGAGGCGGCGTTCGCCATCGGCGAGGGCGTCGGCTCGCCGGACGACGTCGACGCCGGCCTGCGGCTCGGCCTCAACCATCCCCGCGGCCCGGTCGAGTGGGGCTCGGAGCTGGGGATCGGCTACGTGCTCGCGGTGGTGGACGGCCTGTACGCCGACCGCCACGAGGACCGCTACCGGGCCGCGCCGCTGCTGCGCCGCGCGGCTACCCTCGGCGAATGGCCACCGCCGACCTGACGGTCCTCGCGCTCGGCCGCCCGCAGGTGAGCGCCTCGGAGTACATCGCCGAGATCCAGCGCCGGCTCGCCAAGCAGGACCGGGTCCGCTACCGGATGCACGCCATGGGCACGGAGCTCGAGGGCTCCACGGCCGACATCCTCGCCGTGGTGGGCGAGCTGCACGCCGTGCCGTTCGAGAGCGGCATCCCGCGCGTATACACGGTGCTCAAGCTGGACGAGCGCCGCGACCGGCCGGATCAGACGCTCGAGGAGAAGGTGCGGTCCGTGGAGGACCGCCTCACGTAGTCGATCAGATCCCGGTCGCCCGACTCGAGCCGCTCCATCGGCTCGCCGGTGCAGGTGGTGAGGTCGACGATCGCGGCCTCGTCGGAGAGGTGGAGGACGCGGTAGTCCGCGCCGGAGTCGACCCAGCTCTCCAACTTGTCCAGCGCGGCGCTCACGCCACCGCCGCCTCGCTGCCCTGCTCGCGCAGGTAGTGGAGCAGTCCGCCCTCCACCAGGATCTCGCGCTCCTTGGGAGCGAAGTCGTGCTCCACCGTGAACTCGTCGCCCGACTCCTCGATCTTCACGGTGATCTCGTCGGCCCCGTCCTCGAGCTCCTGCTTGACGTTCGGCAGCGTCCAGGTCTCCCCCACCTCGGCGCGGTCGTAGTCGGACTCGTCCTTGAACGTGAGCGCGAGGATGCCCTGGGCCACGAGGTTGCGCCGGTGGATGCGCGCGAACGACTTGGCGAACACCGCCTTCACGCCGAGCTGGAGCGGCGCCAGCGCGGCGTGCTCGCGCGAGGAGCCCTGGCCGTAGTTGTCGCCGCCGACGATGAACCCCTCCCCCCACTCCTGCATCCGCTTGCGGAACTCCGGGTCGCGGTGCTGGAAGGTGTACTCGGCGATCGCCGGGATGTTGGAGCGGTAGCTCATGACGATCACCCCGTCGGGCGCCAGGTCGCCGGTGGAGATGTTGTCCTCCTGGATCGTCGCGATCTTGGCGCTGACCGAGTCATCCAACGGGACGTGCTCGGGTGGCTCCTTGATGTTCGGGCCGCGCGGAATCTCGATCGAGTCGGCCTCGTCCTCGGGGGCGGGATCGAAGATGTGGACGTCGTCGACGTAGGGCTTGAGCTCGGGCATCTCGAGCAGCTCGGGGGCGTCGCCGTACTCGCGCGGGTCGCGGATCTCGCCGTGCAGCATCGAGATCGCGGCCACCGCCGGCGAGCAGAGGAAGACCGAGTCCTCCGGCGTGCCCGAGCGGCCCTGGAAGTTGCGGTTGAAGGTGCGCAGGGAATTGGCGTCCGACGGCGGCGCCTGGCCCATGCCCACGCAGGGCCCGCAGACCGGCTCGAGCATGCGCACGCCGCCCTCCACGAGCTGGCGGTAGACGCCCGACTCGGCGATCGCCACGAGGATCTGCCGGGAGCCGGGCGTGGCGGTGACCGTGCAGCGCTCGCTCACGATCTGGCCGTCCTTGTCGGCGAGCACCGCGCCAGGCAGCGCGAGGTCCACGAAGGCGGAGTTGACCGACGAGCCGATGCAGACCTGCTCCACCGGCGTCCCGGCCACCTCCTCGACCGGCACCACGTTGTCGGGGTTGTGCGGCTTGGCCACGAGCGGGCCGAGCTCGGCCAGGTCGATCTCCACCCGGTCGTCGTACTCGGCGCCGTCGTCTGGGCCCATCTCCTCGAAGTCGTCCTCGCGCTGTTGGCGCCGCAGCCACGCGCGCGTGTTGTCGTCGGGCGGGAAGACGGCCGAGGTGGCGCCCAGCTCGGCGATCATGTTGGCGATCGTGCCGCGCTCGGGCACGGACAGGTCGGCGGTGCCGGGCCCTGTGAACTCGAAGACCTTGTTCTTGCCGCCGCGCACGCTGAGCTGGCGCAGGAGCTCGAGGATGATGTCCTTGGCCTGCACCCACGGGCGCTGGAGCTCGCCCTCGAGCTGGACCTCGACCACCTCCGGACAGGCGATCTCGTAGGGGTAGCCGCCCATGGCCACGGCCACGTCGAGCCCGCCCGCGCCGATGGCGATCATCCCGAGCGCTCCGCTCGTGGTGGTGTGCGAGTCGGCGCCGACGAGGATGTGCCCGGGCTTGGCGAAGCGCTCGATGTGCACGTAGTGGCAGATGCCGTTGCCCGGGCGCGAGAAGTGGATGCCGTACTTGCGGCAGAGGGCCTGGAGCATCCGGTGGTCGTCCGGGTTCTTGAAGTCGAGCTGGATGACGTTGTGGTCCACGTACTGGACCGCTCGGTCGACCTTGACCCGCGGGACCTCGAGCTGCTCGAACTGCATCAGCGACATCGTGCCGGTGGCGTCCTGGAGCAGCGTCTGGTCGATCTTGAGAGCGATCGGCTCGCCGGGCTCGAGGTCGCCCTCGACCAGGTGCTCGCTGAGGATCTGACGCGTGAGGTTCTCGGGCATGGCTCCCTTCTTCCCCGGCCGGCCTCAGGTTACGCTCCCGCCTCGTGGCTACCCGACAGCGGCAGCTCAACTGGGTCGAGCAGCGGCTCGAGAACTTCGCCAAGTCGCCGGCCGGCTCCTGGTACTTCGTCAACGTGGCCATGCGGGTCGACCGCGTCCTGCTACCGCTCACGGGCGGCCGGATCAGCTCGGGGCCGGGCCAGAACGTCTGCCTGCTGGAGACGATCGGCGCGAAGAGCGGGCAGGTCCGCAAGACGCCGCTGCTCTACCTGAAGGACGGCGAGCGAATGGTTGTCATCGGGTCCAAGGGCGGCGCGCCCACGCACCCCGCCTGGTTCCACAACATCCGGGCGAACCCGCGTGTGAAGATCCTCGCTCCCGGCCGAAGCGGCGATTACGAGGCACGTGAGGCCGAGGGCGAGGAGCGGGAGCGGCTCTGGGCCAAGGCCGTGGACTACTACTCGGGCTACGAGACCTACCAGGAGCGCGCCCGCGGCCGGCGCATCCCGGTGGTCGTGCTCGAGCGCTCCTAGCCGTCGACCAAGAGGCCGCGCAGCGGACCCACGAGCCGCTTGCTCCGGCGTGACACGGCCGGCAGGCGGATCAGCCGGTGGGTGAGCGCACGGCCCGCCTCGCGCCGTTCGAGCTGCTCCTCGGCGATCGGCTTCCAGAGCTCCTCGATCACCTCCGCCGGAGGGCGATCCAGGGCGGCCGGCGGGCGCTCGAGATGCTCCGCCCAGAGCTCGAGCCGCGTCCGCCGCGCCAGCTCGGGATCGGTCGTCACGACGTTCATCTCCGTGTCGTTGAAGAGCGAGTGCTCGTTGAGGTTGGCCGACCCGACCGTGAGCCAGTGGTCGTCGACGATCCCGACCTTGGCGTGCACGTAGAGGGAGTGCGACTCGGTCCCGCTGTGGCAGTGGATCGTCGCCGGGAGCAGCCGCCCCTGGCCGTCGTCGGCGTCCACCAGGCGGCCGAGCTGGCCGCGCGTGGTGTCGGCCCCGTTGTTGGGGTTCGCGGGCAGCAGCAGGACGATCCGGAAGTCGTCGCTCGGCGGGTCGCGCAGCTTGGCGGCGAGGATCTCCGCGATCTCGGCCGACCAGAGGAACTGGTTCTCGAGGTAGATCAGCGACTCCGCCGAGCGGAGGGCGCGGACGTACGACTCGAGGATCCGGAAGTCGCCGCGCGGCGCGAAGCCGTAGGTCTTCTCCGGGACGGTCCGCACCACCTGGAGCTCGACGTCGCCGCTCTCGGGCTGCGGATCCGGGCGCGGCAGGTGCTCGCCCGCGATCTCGTGCCAGCGCTGGCGGAAGTGCTCGGCGACGTCGGCCACCGCCGGGCCTCGCAGGCGCGTGGCCACGTCGTGCCAGCCGAGGTCGCCGTCGGCGGGGTGCTCACGGCTGTCGAAGCGGTCACCGGAGAGCGACGTGAGGTCGATGCCGCCCACGAATGCCACCTCGTCGTCGACGATCACGAGCTTCTCGTGGTGGCAGTGCATCGTCCGTTCGCGGGCGTCCAGCTCGCAGCGGATGCGCGTGCCGCGGGTCAGCTCGTCGCGGCATTCGCGGACGTCCGCGCGGTGAGGCTTGAAGACCGGCAGCGGCGGGCCGGCCCAGACCAGCACGCGCACGTCGATCCGCTCGGCCAGCTCGGCGAGGATGTCGCGCAGGCTGCGCTCCTCGGGGCCGCGGACGAGGCAGAAGTCGGGCGTGATGTGCCAGCCGGCGACGTGCACGTGCGAGCGGGCCCCGGCCAGCGCCTCGGCGATCGCCGGCAGCGCATGCTCCCCGTCGACCAGGACCTGGAAGTCGTTCCCGGGCCGCGGGGGTGGCTCTCCAAGAGCCCAGAGCCCAGTGTCCAGAGCCGGCTCGAGCACACCAGGGCGCCCGAGCTTGTCGAGCCGCCGCCGATGGTGGCTTCGCACCATGCCCTCGAGCCTGTCGCCGACCACGTGGTCCAGGCGCTCGACCGTCCGTGCGAGCGGGGACATGCCACTGCCTTGCCCGGGAGCAGCCGCCCGCCAAACGGAGCCGAATTTCAGCCCTGGGCCCGCGAGGCCCGTGGGACGATCGAAAGCGGTGAAGACCAGAGGACTCGCTCTCCTCGCCACGGTCGTCGGCGTCGCTTTCGCGACGTCGGCGGCCGAGGCCGCCACACCCGACCAGGTGGGCCAGTGGGGCCCGGTGCAGAACTGGCCGATCGTGTCCGTCCACGCGAGCCTCGAGCCGAGCGGCAAGGTCCTGGCCTGGGACGGCTTCGAACAGGGCCCGAACTCGGAGCACGTGTGGGACCCGGCCACCAACAACATCGTGGCCACGCCCTATAGCCGCAACCTCTTCTGCTCCGGCTACGCGCAGCTTCCGGACGGGCGGCTGCTGATCGCCGGCGGCCACATCCAGGTGAACAACGGCCTCAACGACACGACCCTCTGGAACACGACCACCAACACCGCCACGCGCGGCGTCGACCTGACCAACTCGCGCTGGTACCCCACCGCCACCACGCTCGCCGACGGCCGAGCGATGGTCTTCTCCGGCGACAACATCCAGTCCGACGACAC
>DASXBA010000075.1:0-67524 GCA_036406475.1 Thermoleophilaceae bacterium
GGAGCGGCTGGCCAAGCTGGCCGGCGGCGTGGCGGTCGTCAAGGTCGGCGCGGCAACCGAGACCGAGATGAAGGAGAAGAAGCACCGCGTGGAGGACGCTCTCCAGGCGACCCGGGCCGCCCTCGAGGAGGGCATCGTCCCGGGCGGCGGTGTCGCGCTCCTGCGCGCTCAGGACGCCATCAAGCTCGACGCCCTCGAGGGCGACGAGCGGACCGGCGCGACGATCGTGCACCGCGCACTCGAGGAGCCGCTCCGCCAGATCGCGGAGAACTCCGGCTTCGAGGGCTCGGTCGTGGTCAACGACGTCCGCAAGGGCAAGGGCAACGAGGGGCTGAACGCCGAGAACGGCGAGATGACCGACCTGGTCAAGGCCGGTGTCATCGACCCGGCCATGGTCACGCGCTCGGCGCTCCAGAACGCGGCGTCGATCGCGAAGAACATCCTCACCACCGAGGCCATCGTGGCCGAGATGCCCGAGAAGGAGCCGGCCATGGCCGGCGGCGGGATGCCCGGTGGGATGGACGGGATGATGTAGTGACCAGGCGCTAGTCGCTAGGCGCTGGTCGCTAGGAACTGCTGAGGGCCCGGCCATGTGCCGGGCCCTCTGCTTTGTAGGGTGCCCGCGTGGTCGCTCCGGACTACGAGTTGCGGAATCAGGACGGGGAGATCGTCCGGCTCTCGGATCTGCGGGGGCGCCGCGTCGTCGTCTACTTCTACCCGCGCGCCGACACGCCGGGCTGCACGACGCAGGCGTGCGGGGTGCGCGACCACCATTCGGAGTACGAGGCGGCCGGCGTGACCGTGCTCGGGATATCGCCCGACGACGTCCCCGCCATCAAGAAGTTCCACGACGGGCAGGGTTTGAACTTCGACCTGCTCGCGGATCCCGACCACGCGGTGGCCGAGGCCTATGGGGTTCTGGGTGGTCGAGAAGAAGATGTACGGGAAGCGCTTCTGGGGAGTCGAGCGGACGACGTTCGTAATCGACGAGGAGGGGCAGATCGTCGAGGAGCTGCGGCGGGTCAAGCCCGCCAGCCACGACGAGCAGGTCCTCGCAGCCCTCGCCGGATGATCCGCGCCCTTCCGATCGCCCTTTTCGCGGCGGCCCTGGCCGCGTGCGGGAGCGGCAAGACCATCCGGCCCGAGGGGGCCGAGAAGTCGGTCGTGGACGTCGTCTCCCAGCAAACGGGCTTCCGGCCGAACGACGTCGACTGCCCCTCCGGCGTCGACGCGGAGGTCGGCGAGAAGTTCGAGTGCAGCTTCACCGGGCCCGAGGGCCCGTACACGGCCTTCATGGAGGTGCGCAAGGTCGACGGGGAGAAGGTCCTCTTCACGATCGTGACCCGCCGCACGGCGGCTAACTGATCGCGCCGCCGGCGCCGCTTACGGCACCGGCACTCGGTCTACTCGGACCGCCTCGGTGCGCTCCGCCACGTAGGCGGGTAGCAGCGCCAGCGCCCGCTCCTCGTCCTCGGCCTCGACCAGCCACCAGAGCTCGTGGCCGCCGCGCCGGCAGGTTGCGAGGGCGGTTGTATGGCGGAGCGGGCTGGACACGTCCTTCCAGGCCGCGAAGCTACGTCCGCACTCCTCCGGGCCGTGCCGGTGGTGGAGGAGGTATGGGACCACGAAAGTAAGTGTCGAGGCGGCCAGCGCGGCTCGCCATCGTGGAAACCCCTGATTGGCGCTCTCAATGCGTCGGCTTTAGGCTGGCCCTGGCCCTCCGATGACCAGGCCGGAACCCACTCGGCTCGTGGGACGCGCGCACGAGCTTGCACGGATCTACGACACGCTAGACGGCCTGCCGGAGGGCGGCGCCCGCGTGCTCGCCCTGACCGGGGAGCCCGGGATCGGGAAGACCTCGCTGCTCGACGAGCTGAGGGGGCGCGCCGAGGGTCGCGACTTTCCGGTGTTCCACGCCCGCTCCGCGGAGTTCGAGCGCGAGCCGCCCTTCGGGATCTTCGTTGACGCCCTCGACGACTACCTCGGTTCGCTCAACCCGCGGCGGTTCGAGCAGCTCTCCGCCCCTGACGCGGCCGAGCTCGCGGGCGTCTTCCCGTCGCTTGCCGAGCTCTCCGAGGCGTCCGGCCTGGCTCTGCCCGACGAGCGCTACCGGGCGCACCGTGCGGTCGGCGGATTGCTCGAGCTGCTCTCCCAGCGCGGTCCCCTGGTGCTGATCCTGGACGACCTCCAATGGGCCGGCGACGCCTCGATCGAGCTGCTCACCCACCTGCTTCGCCGCCGCCCAAGGGGCGCGCTGCTGCTCGCGCTCGCGTTCCGCAAGCCAGACGCCCCTTCCCGCGTCGTCGCGGCCCTCGACCCGGGGACCGAGCTCGTCGAGCTCCACCCACTCGAGGCAGAGGATGCGAAGGACCTCCTCGGAGACGAGATCGCCGCCGACGCCCGAGCGAACCTCTTCCGAGAGAGCGGCGGCAACCCGTTCTACCTCGGGGAGTTGGTGCGAGCCGTCCGCGACGGCGGCTCATACGCGCCGATGACCGGGGTGTCGGGCGCCGACGTCCCAGCCCCGGTCAGCGGCGCCATCGAGTCCGAGCTGGGCAAGCTGGGCGGTGGCTGCCGGCGCATGCTCGAGGGCGCGGCGGTCGTCGGCGACCCCTTCGACCCGGAGCTGGCCGGGGTAGCGGCAGACACAGAGGAGGCGTCGGCGCTTGGCCTCCTCGACCATCTGATCGACGCCGACCTGATCCGGCCCACCGACCTCCCGCGCCAGTTCCGCTTCCGCCATCCGATCGTGCGCCGCGCGGTCTATGAGGCGACGAAGCCCGGCTGGCAGCTCGCCGCACACGGACGGGTAGCCGGCTTGCTCGGCGAGCGCGGCGCACCCGCGAGCGCCCGTGCGCATCATGTCGAGCGGTCGGCGCGAATGGGAGACGAGCAGGCGGTGGCCGTGCTTACCGAGGCCGGCCACGCCGCGGCATCGCGTGCCCCCGCGGCGGCGGCTCAATGGTTCGAGGCGGCACTGCGCCTGCTGGCCTATGACGGCGACCCCGAGCGGCGGCTCGGGCTGCTAGTGCCCCGTGCGACCGCACTGGGAGCGGCAGGCCGCCTCCGCGAGAGCCGCGACGCGCTCCAGGAAGCGCTGGCCCTCACGCCTCACGAGGCGACCGTCCAGCGCTCCAACCTGGCCGCCGCCTGCGCCGGGATTGACTTCCTGCTCGGCAGCGCGGATGACGCCGAGGCGCTGCTGCTACGCACCCTGGCCGCGCTGCCGGAGGAGGGTTCGCGCGAGGCCGCCACCGTGAAGCTTGCGCTTGCCGTCCTCTATATCGGGAAGCTCCAGGTCGAGGAGATGCGCTCCCTCGCCCAGGAGGTGCTCGCACAGTCGGAGGCCGACGGGGACGGGCCGCTCGAGGCGAGCGCGCGAACCTTGCTGGGCGTCTTCGCATGGCGGCTCGGAGGGCTCGCGACGGCACGTAGCGAATTCGACCGAGCCGGGGAGTTGTTCGACCGCCTCGATGACGACGAGCTCGCCCCGTGGCTCGCCAACTTCACCTGGTTCGCCTGGGGCCTGTGCCTGTTCGAGCGCATCGACTCCGCGTGCCGCGCCCTCGACCGCGCCCTCGCCGTGATCCGCGCCAGCGGACAGGGTCACCTGCTCGGCCAGGTGCTCGTCTGTCAGGGCTACATGCACCTCTGGCAGGGGCGCCTGCCGCAGTCCATACAGTCCCTCGACGATGCGATCGCCGCCACGGAGCTGACGGGCGACGATGAGTTCCTGATCTGGACGCTGATGCACCGCTGCTGGACGGCGTGGCTGACAGGCGACGGCCCCGGAGCGATCGCCTTCGGCGAACGGGCCGTGGGGCTCTGCGGCGACCGGCACGACGAGCGCGCTGCGGTCGCCCACTTCATGCTCGCGGAGGCAGAGCTCGAGGCGGGCGACGCCGCCGCCTGCCGGGAGCGGATCCTGGAAGCCGGTGGGGGACCGGAGCTGCCGCTGAACGAGGCGCTCTTCCGGCCACGCTGGCACGCGATGCTCGGGCGCGCCGACCTGGCGCTGGGCGAGGTCGACCTGGCGGAGGATTGGGCGGCCCGTTCCCAGGCGGAGGCCGAGAACCTCGGTCTGGCCGGACGGAAGGGGTGGGCGCTCGACATCAGGGCGCGAGTTCTGCTCGCCCGAGGGGACGCTCCGCGCGCGGCGGAGACGGCGCTCGCCGCCACCAAACACCTCGCGGAGGCCGGCAACGTGATCGAGGCCGCGCGCGCCCGCGCCTTTCACGGCGAGGCGCTCGCCGCGGCAGGCGACACTCCGCGCGCGGTCGCCGAGCTCGAGCGAGCCCGTAGCGAGCTCGAGGTCTCCGGCGCCGTTCACTACTGCGACCAGGCGGCCCGCGAGCTGCGTCGCCTTGGCCGTCGCGTCCCCCGCGCCGGGACCGCCGGTGCGGCCGCCGGCGGTATCGCCTCTCTCAGCACGAGGGAGCTCGAGGTCGCTGAGCTCGTGCACCAGGGCAAGACGAACAAGGAGATCGCCCGCGCCCTCTTCCTGTCCGAGCGCACCGTTGAGACACATCTGACGCATGCCTTCCGCAAGCTCGGCGTCAAGGGCCGCGCCGGCCTGGCAGCCGCGATGGAGCGCAAGCGGGCAGCAGCGCCCGTCTAGACCTCCGGGGGCGAATACGGGGTTTCCACGATGGCGGGCGGCGCCCCGGGCGCTCAGCCTTGAGCCATGCCCGCCAGGCCCTGGCTGCTCCTCTGCCTCGCGTTCGCTCTGGCCGCCGTCGTCGCGGCCACTTCGGCCACGGCCGCTCCTATCAACCGGACCACGAGCCTGATCTCCACGCCGACGGGGGTTCCCGACCCGAACAGCGCCGACGTCGACTTCAGGGCCGCGTCCAAGGACGGCAGCCGAGTATTCCTGGAAACCGACCAGCGCCTGGCGCTGGACGACACCGACGGCGGCCTCACCGACGTCTACGAGCGCACCGGTGGAGTCACGACGCTCCTGTCGACACCCACGGGGATCGGCGATCCGCAAACCGGGGGCGTCTTCTTCGACGGCGCCTCCGACGACGGGACCCACGTCTTTCTCGAGACGACCCAGAAGATGACGAGCGACGACAACGACACGAGCCGCACCGACATCTACGAGCGCTTCGGCGGGGCCACGACCCTGGTCTCCGGGCCGACCGGCGTGGCGGACACGGATCAGAGCGTGGCCAATTTCGAGGGCAACACGCCCGACGGCAGTCACGTCTTCTTCGACTCGGCCGACAACCTCAGCTCGGACGACACAGACACCAGCACGTTCGACCTATGGGAGCACTCCGCAGGCATCACCCGGCTCGTCTCACAGCCGACGGGAACTCCCGAGACGGGCACCGGCGGCAGCAACTTCTGTGGCGCCTCCGAGGACGGCAGCCAGGTCTTCTTCACGAGTAGCCAGAAGATGACCGCGGACGACGGCGACGGCACCTTCGCGGATGTCTACGAGCGAGCCGGCGGTACCACCACGCTCGTGTCGGTGCCGACCGGGGTCGCCGACCCCGCAAACGGCAACGCGGACTGCAACGCCGTGTCGGCCGAGGGCAACCGCGTCATCTTCGACACGCCCCAGCAACTCACGAGCGACGACGGCGACGGGAGCCAGGGCGACATCTACGAGCGCTCTGCGGGCATCACCACGCTGGTCTCCGGGGCCACGAGCATCGCCGACCCGGGCAGCTCCGGCGTCGACTTCGAAGCCGCTTCCAAGGACGCGAGCCGCCTCTTCTTCACAACGGACCAGAAGCTGTCCGGCAACGACGGCGACAGCGACCGCGGCGACATCTACGAGCACTCGGCCGGCGCGACCACGCTCGCGTCCGGGCCCACCGGCGTGGCCGCCCCCGACAGCGACTCGCCGAGCCTGCAGGGCATCTCCGACGACGGCAGCCACGTCTTCTTCGAGACGACCGAGAGGCTGAGCGCCGCCGACAACGACAGCGACCTCTTGGACGCCTACGAGCACTCGGGTGGTGCGACCAGGCTCGTCTCGGAATCGACCGGGGTCAGCGACCCGGACGACGACGACGCCGACTTCGGGGGCTGGTCCGCCGACGGCAGCCGCGTGTTCTTCAGCACGGGCCAGAAAATGACCGTCGGCGACGGCGACAGCGAAACCGACGTCTACGAGCGGGCCGGCGGTGTGACGACCTTCGTCTCTCGGGAGACGGGGACCCCGGAGACCAACACCGACGGGGCGGTGTTCGAGGGAGTCTCCGCCGACGGGCTCCGGGTCTTCTTCCGAAGCAACGCGAAGATGACCGGCGACGACGGCGACAGCGGCCTGCGCGACGTCTACATGGCTGCCGACACAAGCGCGCCGCAGACGACGATCACGTCCGGGCCCGGCGCGGCGACGACCGATCACACGCCCACGTTCGGCTTCTCCTCGAACGAAGCGGGGGCGAGCTTCAGGTGCAAGGTCGACTCCGGCGCGTTTGCGCCCTGCAGCTCGCCACAGACGCTGGCGCTAGCGGATGGGTCCCACACCTTCCAGGTCCGTGCGACGGACAACGCCGGCAACTTTGATGGCAGCCCAGCCAGCAGCACCTTCACCGTGTTCACGCCAGCCGGTGGTGGCGGAGGCGGCACCGGCGGCCCGACAGATGCTCAGATCAAGGCCGCCCTCGCAGGCGACCTCAAGGCGGCGGCGAAGGTAATCAAGAAGGCTCGCGGCAGGAAGCTCCGGAAGCGCAAGAAGGCGAAGGTCAAGGGAGTCGACTGCCTGCGCGCCGGCACCGTCCGCATCACGGGCAAGGCTAAGCGCCAGACCATCCTGAGCGGCAGGCGCAGGTGCGGGAAGGCCGGCAAGGGCACGCTTACCCTCAAGGTCACGAAGAAGGGCCGTAAGGCGTTGAAGCGCAAGCTCAAGATCACGCTCAGCGGTTCCTTCACCGATCGCAGCGGCCACAAGACGAGCGCGAAGTCGCGCAAGGTGACCGTCAAGCGGCGCTAGATCTATTGATGTATTGACAAGTATCAATCTCTTGGCTACGGTCACTCGCAATGGCCGTGGCCACCCCGTCCGATCTAGCGGAGGCGCTGTCCGCCGTCTCCCCCGCTGAACGGCGGGCGGTCCTACAGGAGGCCGAGCAGCTGCGGCGCGATCAGTGCTGCGGCGGCAGCTCGCTGGCCGAGCACATCGATCCGGGCGCGGCCAGCCAGGCGGCCGCGATCGGCAAGGCGCTGGCCGACCCCGTGCGGGCCCAGCTCTTCGACCTCCTGCGCCGCCACGGCGGCGAGGTGTGCCAGTGCGAGCTGTCGCCGCTGTTCGAGCTCACGCAGCCAACCCTGAGCCACCACCTGCGCAAGCTCGCTGACGCGCGCCTTGTCTCGGTGGAGCGCCGTGGCCGCTGGGCCTACTACTCGATCAACGCCGAGGCACTGGACGAGCTCCGAGCATGGCTGTCTTGAGGCCACACCTGGCACTCACCGTGACGGACGTCGAGCGGTCCATCCCGTTCTACGAGGCGCTCTTCGGCACGGGACCGGAGAAGCGCAAGTCGGGTTACGCCAAGTTCTCGGTCGAGCGGCCGGCCCTCAACTTCACGCTCACCCAGGGCGAGCGCCGGGAACTGGGTGCTTTCAACCACGCGGGAATCCAGGTCGAGGAGACCTCGGACGTGCTGGCGGCCAAGGAGCGGCTCGCGGCCGCCGGACTGACCGCGTTCGACGAGATGGATACGACCTGCTGTTACGCGCGCCAGGACAAGATCTGGGTGCGCGATCCGGACGGCACGCCCTGGGAGGTGTTCGCCACCCACGAGGACACGGCGGCCGAGAGCGAGTCCTGCGGCTGCGATGACAACGCGGCCGGCGAGTGCTGCGGCGACTCGCGGCAATGCTGCGCCGCCTGAGCGCGTGACCGAGCTGCAGCTGAAAGACCCGCAGGCCCTGTACCGGCGCTGGGAGGAGAGACAGTGGTCGCCGTTCGGGATAGACCTTTCGCCCGACAAGCGTCAGTGGCCGCGCCTGGAGAGCGCGCAGCGCGAGCTCATCTACTTCGTGCTCTCCTCGCTGATGGTCGCGGAGGAACGGATCACGACCAAGTTCAGCGGTCTCGTCTCGACCTACGGCAGCGAGGAGGAGGCGACCTTCCTCGCCACCCAGCAGGTCGATGAGGCGCGCCATATGCAGTTCTACGCTCGCTTCCAGGACGAGGTCGTCGCCTCGCCCGCGGAGATCGCGGCACACGTCGAGCGGGCGCGCGAGCAGGTCTCGGACGCCTTTCGGGAGATCTTCGACGTCGCGCTGGTCGACGCGCACGAGCAGCTCGTCGCCGAGCCCGCGGACCTGGGCGCCAAGGTCCGCTTCGTCACGCTCTACCACCTGGTGCTCGAAGGCGCCCTGGGCCTGACCTCGTTCAAGTTCATCACCGACTACCTGAACGACAACGGGGTGCTGCCCGGCTTCGTCGCCGGCTACTCGAAGGTCCACGACGACGAGACGCGGCACATCGGCTACGGCGTGTGGTTCCTGCGCGAGACCGTGGCGGCACACCCGGAGCAGGCCGAGACCGTTCGGGAGACGCTGCGCGAGTTGCTCCCGCACGTCGCGGCGTCGCTCACCCTGCCCGGCGACGGCGATGCGTCCGGCCTGCTCGGAGTCTCCGAGGACGACCTGCGCGAGTTCGCGCTCAACGGCCTGACTCGCCGGCTCGCGATCATCGGCGTGCCGATCGAGACCGTCCTTGCCTGAGCGGCCGGAGCTGTCACGACGGGTCGTGGCGGAGGCGATCGCCGCCTTTGCGCTCGTCTTCAGCATCGGTGGCGCCGCCGCGGCGGCCGCGACCGGACGCGCTGATCTCGGACTCCCAGCGCAAGCCGCGGTCTCCGGGCTGGCGATCATGGTCCTGATCTACGCCGTGGGCCACCTCTCTGGAGCGCACATCAACCCGGCCGTGACGGTCGCCTTCACGGTGACCCGCCACTTCCCACGCGGCGAAGCCCTCTCCTACGTCGCCGGGCAGCTCGCCGGCGCTGCGCTCGCCGGCGTGCTGCTCCTCGCAATCTGGCCTGACAAGCCCGGGGACCTCGGCGCCACCAGCATCACGGTCTCGGCCGGATCGGCGCTGTTGGTCGAGATCGTCCTCAGCGCCCTACTGATGTTCGTGATCATGGCCGTGGCCACCGACACGCGCGCAGTCGGCGCCGCCGCGGCGATCGCAATCGGCGGCACAGTGCTGCTCGACATCCTGGTCGGCGGCGGTGTCTCCGGCGGCAGCATGAACCCGGCCCGCTCGTTTGGGCCGGCGCTCGCATCCGGGACGTGGGACGACTTCTGGATCTGGGTCATCGGTCCGGTCAGCGGGACGGTGATCGGCGCGCTCGCCTACCAGTTCGTCCGCGGCGAGCAGCCCCAGCCGGTTCCTGAGACGGCCGGCTGATGGCGCACGTGCTCTTCGTCTGCCTGCACAACGCCGGGCGATCGCAGATGAGCCGCGCCCTGTTCGAGCAGGCCGCCGGCGGCCGCCACACTGCCGAATCGGCGGGGAGCGAAGCGGATCCCGACGGCCAGGTCCATCCCGAGGTGCTGGAGGTGATGGGCGAGCTTGGCATCGATCTGTCGGACCGCATGCCGCAGCAGCTCACCAATGAGCTTGCCGAGCGCGCGGACATCGTCGTGACCATGGGCTGTGGCGACGCTTGCCCGTACATCCCCGGCAAGCGCTACCTCGACTGGGAGCTACCCGACCCGAAGGACCAGCCCGTCGACGCGGTGCGTGCGACCCGCAACGAGATCCGCAAGCGCGTCGGGGAGCTGATCGCTCAGCTGGATTCGGGCGAGTAGCGACACCGACCCTTCTAGCGGCGGACCCGCTTGGCGAACGTCTTCGCGATCAGCTTGTAGCCCGTCTTGTTGGCGTGGATGTTGGGCCCGACCGGGGGCGGGTTGCACATCCAGGTGTACTGGCAGATGCGCGCCACGTTCGTCGGGATCGACCCGAACGGCGCCAGCGTCGTCATCGCCGTGTTGTCCGTCTCGAACGCCTTTGCCACGTCCACGACCTTGATCTTCCGGCCGCGATAGCCCGAGCTGATGGAGCCGTTGAACTGGTGCGCCAGCCCCACCGATGCGTTGGCGATCGTCTGGTTCGAGCCACCCTTGAGATAGAAGGCCAGGAACGGGTCGTAGTAGGTCATCCCGAGGATCTGCATGCGCTTGCCTCCCGCCTTGCGCAACCGCTTGGCGATCTTCGGGACATTGCGCTTGACGGAGTTGAGGCCGTCGCCGACGCAGCCGAAGTCGATCGCGCCGGTCGAGCTCACGCAGCCGTCGATGTCGTTGGCGCCGATGTTGATCGTGACGAAGGCGATCTGCTTGCGGTGCTTGCGCAGGAACGCCTCGGCCGCCTCGAGCTGGTTGCGGTAGGTGCCGTAGGCACAGGCGGCGCTGTTGCTGCTGATGCTGGCGGTGGTCTCGCCGGCGCATCCCATCTTGACCAGGCGGAGACCGCGGAAGCGGCGCTTCTCGGTCTTGAAGAGGTAGTCGGGATAGCCCTGGCGGGTCGTCCGGCCGTGGCCCTTGCTGTTCGGCTGGAAGCCGACGGAGAGCGAGTCGCCCAGGGAGACGTAGTAGCGGACGTGCCGGGCCTGGGCAGCCGATGGCACGAGCGCGACGGCCAGCAGCGGGACGGCAAACAGCGCGAGTCTCAGACGCATGAAACCTCCATGTCCGACGCGGGAGCCCACCGGAGAGTAGCTAGCGGCGAATGCTAGCCCCCTGCTCCCCGGGGCCGGTCAGCCCGCCACGTCAGGCAGCGCCTAGCACGGCGCTCATCGCCAGCGGGTTGACGCCGAGCGACTCGGCGTCGGCGGTCCCGCGCGCGGTCGTCATCGGCTCCTCCATCAGCTCCGCCTCCTCCCAGGTCGCGAAGACGGCGGGGCCGATCAGGCGCTCGAGCACGCGCAGCGACAGGCGGACAAGCGGCAGCGGCAGGTGCACGAGGGCCCGGCGGCGGCCGAACGAGCGCAGCACGGTCCGCATCATCGACTCGTAGCTCAGCACCTGCGGCCCGGCCAGCTGGAAGCTGCCGCCGCCTCCGAGACCGTCAAGCACGGCCACAACGCAGTCCGCCGCGTCCTCGGCCCAGATCGGCTGGTAGACCGAGTCGCCGGATCCGGACACGGGAACAGCCGGCAGCCAGGACGCGCGCTCGAGCAGCGTCAGCCAGGGGTCCCCGGGCGAGTACATGATCGAGGGGGCGAACACGGTGGTGTCGAGCGAGGACCCCGCCACCGCCTCCTCGGCCATCGCCTTCGCCCGGAAGAAACGCGTCAGGGAGTGGTGGCTCGCCCCCATGGCCGAGAAGAAGACGAAGCGGCGCGCGCCGGCGCGCTCGGCGGCGCGCACCAGCCGCAGGGTGGCCACGGCGTTCAGCTCCTCGATCGAGCCGCGGAGCTGGTCGCGCGTCGAGCCACCGAGGTGGATGACCGTGTCGACGCCCCGCAGCGCGTTGCGGAACGACGCCGGGTTGGCGAGGTCGCCGAGCGCGATCTGCACCCGGACGCGCTGGTCGCCGAGGCGGCGCGGATCGCGCACCAGGCAGCGCACGGGCTCCGACCGCGTGGTCAGCCGCCGCAGGAGCGCGGAGCCCACGGTGCCGGTGGCGCCCGTGAGCAGGATCACCGCCGGCCGCCCCGCCCCCTCGCACCAAACGCCAGCGCCATCGCCAGGTTGGCGACGCCCGCGCTTACCATCGCCGCCCGCGCCCCCGGCCGGCTGAACGCGGGGGAGCGTGCCCAGACAGCATCGGTGGCGAGCTCAGTGCCGCGCAGCCATGCGAGGGCCCACCAGTCCTTGCGCTTGCCGCGGCGGTCGGCGAGGGCGTGGGCGGCGGCAAAGGTCAGCCAGATCGGCCCGCAACGCCGGAAGAGCGCCCGCGTCTCCTCCGACGGGGCGTCGTGGCCGAGCACGCGCAGCGTGGCGTCGGGGGCGAGCAGCGTCCCCGTGCCGAGTGCCAGGTCGAAGGCGATCATGAAGCGGTTCTGGAGATCGACTGCGTCGTCGAGAGTCATGGGCGGAGGAGCCTAAAGGTCACGCTCGGCCGACGACCACGATCCGCCAGGGCGAGCGCTCGTTGCGGTGGACCTGCACGTCCGCGAAGCCGGCCTCCTCGAGCCAACCCGCGATCTCTTCGCGGGAGAAGTTGCGGCCGTGGCTCCAGGCATAGAAGAGAAGGCTCGACAGGGCGCCCGGGCCGGCCTCGCCGGGCTCCGGGCGCTCGCTGTCGCCGATCACGAGGCAGCCGCCTTCCCTAAGCGCGACTCGCGCCATTTGCACGAGCTCGCGGTCGCGCTCCTCCGGCAGGTGATGGACGAGGTTGAAGACGGAGATCACGTCGACGCCGTGCTCGAGCCCGAGCTCGAACACGTCCCCCTCGACGAACGCGACCCGGTCGGCGAAGCCCTCCTCGGCCACGATCTCGCGGCCGGCCCTGGCCGCCGGCGGGAGGTCGAGCACGGCGGCCGTGAGCGACGGATACCGACGGCACATCGCCATCGAGAAGGCCCCATGGCCGCCGGCCACGTCCAGCAGCCGCCTGGGCTCCTCGACGGGCACGAGCGCGGCGTTGGCCGCGTGCTCCGGCCGGGAGATCTCGAACAGGCCGCGCATGTAGGCCCGCCATTGCTCCGGATCGCGCCGCTGCTCGTGCATCGCGTAGGCGCTCCCGTCGCGCACCGCCTCGGGCAGCATCGTCAGGACCTCCCAGTGCAGCTCGCCCTGGCCGCCGATGTAGGTGGCGATGGACTCCGGTGAGGAGCCCACCAGGAGCCGCTCGCTGACGGGCGCGTTGCGGAGCCGTCCGTCCGCCAGCTCCAGGTAGCCCAGGCCCAGCAGCGCGGTGGTGAGAGTCTCGGTCCCGAGCGGATCGAGGCCGAGGCGCTCGGCCAGCTCGGCCGCCCCGAGGCTTTCGCCGTGCAGCGCGTCGAACACGCCGAGCGTCACCCCGCAGGTCAGGGCGCGCCCTGCGATCGGCCCCCTGAAGCCGTCTACGAGGGGGTCGGGCTCGCCCACACGGGGCAGACTACGAGACGGCGGCGAGGGGTTCGGCGCCGTCGACCGCCACGCGGTCGCGCCCGTCGCGCTTGGCCCGGTAGAGGGCGGCGTCCGCCGCGCGCAGCAGGGCCTCGCTCCGCACCTGCGCGCCGGTCGCGGCCGCCACGCCGAGCGACACGGTCAGGTCGAGCCCGCCGAGCTCTGCGGTCGAGATGGCCTCGCGCAGGCGGTCGGCCACCTCCACGCCGCCCTCGACGTCGAGGCCGGGCATCAGGACCACGAACTCCTCGCCGCCCAGCCGGTAGATCAGCTCGAACGAGCGGAGGGCCTTGCGCATCTCGTAGGCGCAGTCGCGGAGCACGGCGTCGCCGCGGTCGTGGCCGTAGGTGTCGTTCACCGCCTTGAAGCAGTCGAGGTCCGCGACGATCGCGCACACCGAGCCGCCGGTCAGGCTCGCCTGCTGCTCGAGCTCGGCCAGACGCAGGTCGAGCGCCTGGCGGTTGAGCAGGCCGGTGAGGGGGTCCAGGACCGCGTTGTCCCGCTGCTCGAGCTCCGCGCCCGTGAGGGCGGCGGTCACGCTCGTGAGGCTGACCAGGAGGGTGAGGGTGGCCAGCACCAGCCGCGGGTCGTCGACGAAGCCGCTTGGGTCGACCGGCGCCGTCACTCCCAGGACCACCAGCGCCGTGAGCGCCGCGAACGCGATGACGACGCGGCTCCTGAAGCGGGTCGCGGCCATGGCCGAGGGGATCACGAGCCACGGCAGGGCGGGGCTGGCCGGGCCGCCCGTGCCCGCGGCGGCGATGGCGAGCACGCCCAGCGTGAGCAGCAGGGTCTGGGCGGCCAGGCGCTCGGGCTGCCTGGCGCGCCGAAGGCGAAACTCGAACGACCCCAGGGCCAGCCCGGCGACGCCAAGGAGGATGAGGGTCCAGGACGGATCCCACGGGAGGGCCACCAGCATGGCCGCGGCGATAGCCCCGATGGTGACCGCCCGGGCCCGCTTCATCCGTCCATGGGCGTCGACGAGGCGAGTTCGGTCCAGCTCTGTGGGCAAGAGCCACGACCCGGGGGGCATGCCTCATGTACTCGGCCCGGCGGATGCGGGCCTTGAGCACTCTGCCTCAAAGTCACCAGGCCGTCCGCTCAGTACAATCTCGCGCTCCCTATGGCCTACGTAATCGCCGAACCCTGCATCGGACAAAAGGACAACTCGTGCGTCGAGGTGTGCCCGGTGGACTGCATCCACCCCACCCCCGACGAGCCCGACTACGACGCCGTCGAGCAGCTCTACATCGACCCGGAGGAGTGCATCGACTGCGATGCCTGCGTCGAGGCGTGCCCCGTTGACGCCTGCTTCGCCGAGGATCAGCTGCCAGACGAGTGGTCGAAGTACACCGAGGTCAACTCGGCGTACTACAAGTCAGACTGAAAAAAAGGGGACGGGGCCCTTTTTTTCAGGGCGCCATGGGGAGCGCCGTGCCGGTGACCTCCGGCAGCGGCGGCCCCGACGGTGCCTGCATCACGGGAAGCTCCTGCGGCGTGGCCGCGATGATCCCGCGCGCCGTGTGGAAGATCGCCTGGGCGGCCGGGGCGTCCGGATCCTCGAGCACGAGGGGGAGACCCTCGTCCGAGGCCACCCGCAGCTCCTCCTGAAGCGGGATCTTGCCGAGCAGCGGCACGTCGAGGTCGTCCGCCAGCACCTGGCCGCCGCCCTCGCCGAAGATCGTGAAGCGCTCGCCCGTCGGCGTCGTGAAGCCGGACATGTTCTCCACGACGCCCGCGATCTCGAGGTCGAAGCGCAGCGCCGACTCCGCCGCCCGCTTGGCGACGTTCTGCGCGGCCGGCTGCGGCGTGGTGACGATCACGAACTTCGCCTGCGGGAGTAGCTGGGCAAGGGTCATCGAGACGTCGCCGGTGCCGGGCGGCAGGTCGATCAGCAAGTAGTCGAGCTCGCCCCAGTCGACGTCCTCCAGGAACTGCCGGATCGCCTTGTGGAGCATCGGGCCGCGCCAGGTGATCGCCTGGTCCGGCTCGGACAGGAAGAACTCGATCGAGATCGCCTTGACACCGCCGGCGGCGTCCAGCGGGATGATCTTGCGCTCGCCGGAGACCTTGGGCCGTCCGTGCACACCGAGCATGCGCGGGATCGAGTAGCCCCAGACGTCGGCGTCCATCGCGGCCGCCGGCCGCCCCTCGAGCTGGAGGGCCGCCGCCAGGTTGGCGGTGATCGTCGACTTGCCGACGCCGCCCTTGCCCGAGCCGACGCAGATGATGTTCTTGACCGCTGCGAGCGCCCCCTCGGGCAGCCCGCCCTGGCGCCCGAGCCGCTGCTGGAGACCCTGCTTCTCCTCAGGGGTGAGGACGTCGAAGCCGACGTTGACGTGCTGGACGCCCTCGAGCTCGCTCACACACTGGACCACGGCCTGCTGGAAGTGGGAGCGGATCGGGCAGCCGGGCGTGGTCAGCGAGACCACGACGTCCACCCGCCCCGGCTCGGGCTGCTCGATCGAGCGAACCATTCCGAGCGACACGATGTCCTTGCGGAGCTCGGGGTCGATGACCCGGCGGAGGGAGTCGTTGATCTGTTCGTGGCTGGGCATGGGCTTCGATTGTGGCAAACCGGCGACCGGTTACTGGTGCCCGGCGGCGAGGAGCTCGTCGCGCGAGGCCAGCTTCACGCGCGGGCGCTTCCCCTCGCGGCCGCGCTCGAGCTCGTGGGCGTCGATCGCGCGCCAGCCGTCGGCCGTCACCACCTCGGGGTTGCGCTTCGCGAGCAGGGCCTCGACCTTCTCCGGCTCCGGGTTCGGCGGCGCCTCGAGCGACCCCGAGGCCAGGTCATCGGCCAGGCAGGCGACGGTCTCCTCGGCATCGCGCTTGTTGGTGCCGAGGATGCCCGTCGGCCCGCGCTTGATCCAGCCGACCGCATACACGCCCGGCAGCGGCTCGCCCTCCACGAAGACCCGTCCGCGCTCGTTGGGCAGGACGAAGCTCTGCTCGTCGAACGGCACGTCTGGCAGCGGCACCGCCTGGTAGCCGACCGACCGCAGCGCCAGGCCGCACTCGATTGTCTCGATGTCGTCGTCCGCGGCGCGAGGACGGAGGCTGCCGTCGTCGGTCCTCACGATCTCGTTACGGCGGATGTCGATCGCCTCCACTGTCCCCTCGCCGCGAATCTCGACCGGTGAGCGCAGGAAGCGGAGCACGATGCGGCTGCGGGGATCCGGAGCCTCGTCCCTGGCGGCGAACCCGCGCAGCAGCTCCACGTTCTTCCGCGCCGTGAAGGTGCCGTCCTCGTCGAGCCAGGCCTTCGACAGCGTGTCGAGCTCGATCTCGTTCGGATCCACGCGGAGGTCGACGCCGTCCATCCGCCCCAGCTCGCGTAGCTCGGCGCTGGTGAAGGCGGCCTGGGCGGGACCGCGACGGCCCAGCACGACGACCTCCTCGATCCGGCTCTCGCGAAGCGCCTCGAGCGCGTGGTCGGCGACGTCGGTGCGCTCGAGCTCCTCGGTGCTGAGCGTGAGCATCCTGGTCACGTCCGCCGCCACGTTGCCGTTGCCGATCACGACGGCGCGCTCGGCGGACAGGTCGAACTCGAGGTCCCGGTAGTCCGGGTGGCCGTTGTACCAGGCGACGAACTCCGTGGCCGCCCAGCTTCCCGGCAGGTCCTCGCCCGGGATCCCGAGCGACTTGTCGGTCTGGGCGCCGGTCGCGTAGATCACGGCGCTGTAGTGCTCCATCAGCTCGGGATGCGAGATGTCGACGCCCACTTCGACGTTCCCGAAGAAGCGGCAGCCTCGGCCCAGCGTCGCCCTGTCGAAGGTCTCGTCGAGCCGCTTGATCTCCTGGTGGTCGGGCGCGACGCCGCCGCGCAGCAGCCCCCAGGGCGTGGGCAGGCGCTCGAACAGGTCGATCTCGACGTCGCCGCGCTGCCGGAGCAGCCGATCGGCGGCGAACGCGCCCGCCGGCCCCGCGCCCACGATCGCCACGCGCGCGCCCGCCATCAGGCCGCCGCCGTCCGCTCCGCTGTGCCCGCCTCGGCGAAGAACTCCGCGTTCAGCTCCAGGGCGTACTTGAACTTCTCAGGCGTCTCGAAGTCGGCGAAGATCGCGTCGACCGGGCACGCCTCGACGCACGCGTCGCAGTCGATGCAGTAGTCCGGATCGATGTAGAGCTGCTCGGCCGTCTCGAAGTCCGGATCCCCGGGCTTCGGATGGATGCAGTCCACGGGACAGACCTCGATGCACGAGTCGTCCTTGATGCAGGAGCCGGCGATTACGTAGGTCATGTGTCGCTAAAGGCTATGCGTCTGCGGCGGCAAGGTCGTAGGTGGTAGGTCGTAGGTGGTAGGGCTGTGGGCCCGTTTCGGGGGTCGGCTGACCGGCGAAAACCAAGCTGGGCAAGGAAGCAGGGAGCGACGCGTGCGAATGCACGCGGGCGACCGATCACGCCGCCCAGCGCCGGTTTGCAGCCGCCAGGCGACCCCCGAAAGCACTGACGGCGCCCCGAAGGGCGCCGCCAGCTGAGGGAGGAGAGATACTGCATCACTACCGGCGCTTGGATTACTACTCAGCCGGCAGCCTCACCCCGGTCCCGGTCTCTCCGGCCGGTCGGGGGGAAGGGTGCTGTTACGCGCCCACCTGCTCCTGGACGCGCTGGACCAGCGTCTCCGCCTGGCCCTCGAACTCGCGGCGCGCGCTCTTGACCTGGCGCTCGGCCTGGCGACGGGCGGACTTCACCTGACGCTCGGCCTCGCGGCGGTTGCGACGCACGAGACGCGTGGCCTGGTTACGGCGCTGACGCAGCTCACGCTCGAGGCGCGTGCGCGTGCGCTTCACCTGGCGCAGCGTGCGGTTGCGGCCGGTGGTGCCACGGCGCTCGAACTTGCGGAGGCTCGTGGTGACGCGGCGCTGGAGCTTGGTCAGCTCGCGCTCGGCGCTGTCCCGGCTCGCGGTGTACGGCCGCGTGGCATCGACGACGGCGTCACGCGCGGTGAGCGCGGCACCGACGGGGATGAGCACGGCCCGCTCGACCTGGGCCTGCACGACGCTGAGCGTCGAGAGCTCGGCCTGGGCGCGGGTCTCGGCAGCGCGACGGGCCGACTGCTTGCGACGAGCGGCGTTACGCCGGCGGGTCGCGGCGGCCTTGCGAGCGGCTGCCTTTCTCTGGGTCTCGGTCTGGGTAGCCATTTACTTCTTCTCACCTCTCCTTCCCTGTCTAGGGAGGGACTTCGGGGACCTTATTAGTTCTAAGCTCAGTAGAAATATACCACCGAACACATGTACGTAAACCTCTACCGGTAGCCGGTTACAAAGCGGCTTCGCCGAGAGCTCAGACGGCCGCTTGCGGAGCGGCGTTGCGAGCGAGCCAGGCGCTCGGCCGCTTGAGCTCGGAGAGCGTCGGCAAGGCGTCCGCAGAGGACCAGACGCGGTTCAGGACATCGACCCCGCCCTCCCTCGCCACCTCGTCACAGAAGGCACGACCCATCTCGTACTGGCGCATCTTGAGGTCCATGCCGAGCAGGCGGCCGATGATCTTCTCGGGCGTGGAGCGGCTGCTGCGCCGGCGCTCCATTGCGTCGCGGAGCCCAGCGTAGGAAGGGAGCAGGTCCGGCCCGAGGGCGTCCATCACGTGCTCCGCGTAGCCCTCGACCACCGCCATCGCGGCCTGGAGCCGGTTCATCAGGTCCCGCTGCTCGCGGGTCTGCACCAGCGCCGCCAGCCCGCCCTCGCGAAAGGCCTCGACCAGCTGCGCCGGCCGCGGCAGCGACGGCATCCCGCCGGCGGCTCCCGATTCGATCCGGACCTCCACGGTGTCGAGGTACTCGCGGACCAGCGCGCGCAGATGCTCGCGCAGCCAGGGCACGCCCTGGAACTGGAAGGCATGGGTCAGCTCGTGGATGACGATCCAGCCGTAGAAGCTGTCGCGGTCCACGTCCAGCTCGCGGACGGCGCGGCTGAGGTTGGGGGCCACGTACAGCAGCCGCGGCTCGCGCTCGCGCACCGGCAGGAGCGACAGCTCGTACTGGCCGAGGACGCGCGTGGAGGCGTAGCCGATCACGAGGCCGGCCTCGGCAGCGAGCGTCGCGCCGGCGCCGAGACGGAGGGCGCCCGCGAGCGGCCCGGCGAACTCGAAGCGCTGCTCGAAGCGGGCGGCAACGGGATCGAGCAGGTCGGCGAGGGAGTCGAGGTTGACGTCCGCCCAGTCCGAGCGGCTCACCAGCTCCGCGGCCGGTACGGGATTGACGGGCTCGAGCTGCGTGTAAGAGGCCACCGGCGCCTCCATCTGCTCGCTGAGGGCGACCAGGTCGACGCCCAGATCGACGGGCTCGCTCTCCGAGCCCGCCGCGAAGTGCGCCACCTGGCGGGCGATCGACCAGTCAACCATCCTGCTTGAAACCTACAGCTCGGGTAGGTCCTGCTCGAGCGACACGACCGGCTCGAACAGGTCGCCGTGCTCTTCCACGCGCTCGAGCACGTCGCCGGCCTCGAAGACGAGCGCATCGGGATCGCCCTCCTCGACCTCCTCCCAGGTGAGCGGGGTGGAGACCGTCGGCGTCTCCCGCGCGCGCAGGGAATAGACCGAGACGGTCGTCTTCTTCTCGTGGTTCTGGCTCCAGTCGATCAGCACCTTGCCGCGGCGCAGCTCCTTCTTCTGGAGCGAGACGATGAGCTTGGAATGCTTGGCCTCCAGGTGGCGGGCGAGCGCCTGCGACAGCGGCGTCGTCTCTGCGTACGTGACGTCGGTGTTGAGGGGCACGTAGAGCTGCATGCCCTTCGAGCCGGAGGTCTTGGGAAACGACTCGAGGCCGAGCGGCTCAAGCACGTCGCGCAAGAGCAGCGCGACCTCGCAGCACTCCTTGATCGTGGCCGGCTCGCCCGGGTCGAGGTCGAACGCCATCGTGGTCGGCCGCCCGATCGGATCGGCCTTGGAGAGCGACGGGTGCAGCTCGAGGTCGGCGAGGTTCGCGCACCAGACCAGCGTCGGGAGGTCGTTGCAAAGGCAGAAGGGGATCCGCTTGCTCTCCAGCTCGATCTCCGCGGTCTGCACCCAGTCGGGCCGGTGCTCGGGGCAGTTCTTCTCGTAGAAGTAGGCGCCGCCGACCCCGTTCGGATAGCGCTTGAGTGTCAGCGGCCGGTCGCGCAGGTGCGGCAGCAGAGCCGGTGCCACGCGCGTGTAGTACTCGATCACCTGGCCCTTGGTGAACCCGGGGACCGGGTACATGACCTTGTCCAGGTTGGAGAGCGAGAGCGTGCGGCCCTCGACCTCGACGTCGACCCTGGCAGGCCGCGCCACCTAGGAAGACTTGGCGGTGGTCTTCTTCTTCTTCGCGGGCGCGCGCTTGCGCGCGGGCTTCTTCTTGGGCTCGGCCCGCTTGCCGCCGCCCTGGCCCTTGGCGCCCGCGATGCTCTGCTCGAGGGCGGCCATGAGGTCCGGGACCTCCTTGGGCTCCTCGGACGGCGCCTCGATCACGATCTCCTCGCCCTCGGCCTTGCGCTCGATCATCTCGAGCACGCGCTCGCGGTACTCGTCCTTGTACTGGCCGGGCTCGAAGTCCTCGGCCAGCGAGTCGATCAGCTGCTGGGCCATCTGCAGCTCCTTGGCGCTGGTCTTCGCCTTGCCGTCGCTCGGCCGCTCGTCGATGTTCTCGGGTGAGATCACCTCGTCGGCGAAGAGCATCGTCTCCATCGTGAGCGTGGAGCCGTGCGGGCGGATCGCGACCAGGTACTCCTTGGTCCGCAGCACGACGCGGCCGATCGCGACCTTGCCCGACTCCTCCATCGCGTCGAGGAGGAGGCGGTAGGCCTTGTCGGCGCCGGTGTCCGGGACCAGGAAGTAGGGGTGGTCGTAGAAGATCGGGTCGATCTGGTCGAGGTCGACGAACGAGACGATGTCGATCATCCGCGTCTTCTCGGGCTGGATCGACTCGAGCTCCTCCGGGGTGATCACCACGTAGCGGTCGGGGCCGACCTCGTAGCCCTTGACGAGGTTCTCGTAGGGAACCTCCTCGCCGGTCCGCGGGTTGACGCGCTTCTGCTGGATCCGCTGCTTGTCCTCCTGATCCAGCTGGTGGAAGCGCACCGTCTTGCGCTGGACGGCGCTGTAGAGCTTGACGGGGATGTTGACCAGCCCGAAGCTGATCGCCCCGCTCCAGATGGCGCGTGGCATGGCCTAGAAAGGTACTCGGCGCGCGCTTCCGGCCCTGTTCAGCGAACGGAAACTTGCGGCTCGCGGACGACCTCGGAGGGGTCGATGTCGGGCCTCAGGCCCTTGAACGAGGGCGCTCTCAGCGTGCCGCTCCGCGTCCATTCGCGGAACTCGACGTGCGCCACAAGCTCGGGCTCCACGAAGATCGAGTCCTTGGGCGGCTGGCGGCCGTCGAAGGGGCTGCCGTCCCGCACGCGCGAGGAGAGCTCCCGCGACAGCAGCCCCAGCGTCTGCTCTGTGAAGCCGGTGCCGACCTTGCCGGCGTAGCGCAGCTCGCCGTCGTCGTAGTAGCCGACGGCGAGCGCCCCGACGCTGGTCCGGCGGCGGCCTTCGCCGGGCGTGTAGCCGCCGATCACAACGTCCTGGCTGTGGACGTTCTTGATCTTGAGCCAGCATGAGCTGCGCCGTCCGGGCTCGTAGGCGGAGTCGAGCCTCTTGGCCACGATCCCCTCGACGCCGAGCTCCTTCGTGGCGTCGAGCAGGGCCTGGCCGTCGCCCTCGTGGTGTGCGGGCGTGCGCCAGTAGGGGCCCTGGAGCTCGAGCTCGCGGAGCAGCCGGCGGCGCTCCTCGTAGGCGAGACCCATCGTGGAGTGCCCGTCGAGGTAGAGCAGGTCGAAGATCACGTAGGTGGCCGGGATGTCGCGCATTCGGCGGCGCACCGCCGAGTCGGAGGCGAGATGCATCCGCTGCTGGAGCCGCTCGAAGCTGGGCCTGCCCTCCTCGTCCAGCGCGACCACCTCGCCGTCGAGCACGATCCGCGACGCGCCCAGCCCGCGCGCGAGCTCGCGCAGCTCCGGATAGCGCGGCGTGAAGTCGCTGAAGTTGCGGCCCTGAAGGGTCATGCTGCCGTGGTCGACGAACATGACCGCGCGGATGCCGTCCCACTTGACCTCGTAGCCCCAGGCGCCGTCGTCGCGCGGGAGCGAGCCGGTCTTGGCCTTCATCGCCGGGACCCGGTCCGGCATCGGCTCGTAGTCCGGATCCTCCGGGGGATCCATGCGGTGGATCATCCAGTCGTCGCCGCGGGTCTGGAACAGGGCGTACCTGCCCCTCACCCGGTCGCCGTGGAAGACGGCTATCACCTCGTTCTCACGGAACTTCTCGGCCTCGTAGGTGCCGCTGTCCCAGATGTCCATCGTGCCCGCGCCGTACTGGCCCTTGGGAATCTCGCCGTGGAACTCGAGGTACTCGAGCGGGTGGTCCTCGGTGTGCACGGCCAGGCGGTTCTCGTCCGGATGCTCCGGGATGCCGCGCGGAAGGGCCCAGGACGCGAGCGCGCCCTGGTGCTCGAGGCGGAGGTCCCAGTGGAGCCGGGAGGCGTCGTGCTGCTGCACCACGAAAGAAAGGGCCCCGTCCCCTTTTTTTCGTTTCTTTCCCGACGGTTCGGGCGTGCTCTCGAAGTCGCGCTTCTCTTCGTAGCGGCCTAGCTTCTTCGCCATGCCCTCCATTTTCACGATCGGCCACTCGACCCACGAGCTGGACGAGTTCCTGGCGTTGCTGCGGGGCTCCGGCATCGAGCTGCTCGTGGACGTGCGTCGGTACCCGAGCTCCCGGCGCTACCCCTGGTTCAACGGGCCGGCGCTCGCTGACGCGGCGCCCGCCTACGAGCACATCGAGGCGCTCGGCGGCCGTCGTGCTCCCGCTCCGGACTCGCCCAACGGCGGCTGGCGCGTCGGTCAGTTCCGGGGGTACGCCGATCACATGGCGTCGCCGGAGTTCGTCGCGGCTCTGGAACGGCTGATCGCCGAGGAACGCCGATCGTGCGTGATGTGCGCCGAAGCGCAGTGGTGGCGCTGCCACCGCCGCCTGCTCTCCGACGCCCTGGTCGCGCGGGGCATCGAGGTGCTCCACATCGACGCGCGCGGTGGGACCGAGCCGCACCGGTTGACCGACTTCGCGGTCGTCGAAGCCTGCCGCGTCAGGTACCCGCCCGCCCAGGCCGAGCTCGACCTTTAGGTCACTGTGGTCACTCTTGGCCCTCCTGGGGCCAAGATCGACCACAGCTACGCCAGCGGCGTCTCGTCGATCGACGAGCGCAGCGCCTCGATCGAGTCGAACACGTGCACCGCGCCGGCGTCGCGGAGCTCCTGCTCGGAGAAGCCGCCCGTGAGCACGCCCACGCTCTCGATGCCGGCGCGCTTCGCGGCCTCGCAATCCCAGACCGAGTCGCCGACCATCACGGCCTCGCCGCCGCCCGACTTCTCGATAGCGGCAGTGACGAGGTCGGGCTCGGGCTTGGTCGCCTCCACGTCGGCGGAGGTCGTCCAGCCGTCGGCCGCGTCGCGCGCGTCGAGGAGGTCGAGATAGTGGTCCACCTCGTCCTCCTTGGCCGAGCTCGCCAGGACCACCGCGTGGCCGCGATCCTTGAGGTCGCGGATCAGCTCCTTGGCGCCTTCGAGCGGCTCGACTTCCTCGATCTGGGCGAGGTATAGCGGGCCCTCGGCGGCACGGATGTCGTCGCCGCACTCCTGCTCGATCTCCTCGCCGGCCAGCGCCTCGACGAGCTGGTCGCCCCCCATCCCGATGTGTCGGTGCACGCGCCAGATGGGCAGCACGACTCCGCTCTGGCGGAAGGCGCGGTACCAGGCCAGCGCGTGCTGGTAGTTGGTGTCGACGAGCGTCCCGTCGATGTCGAGGATGGCCGCGGGTGGCATCCCGCCCCGTTCCCCGGCCGCGCGGCGGCCGAAACCCTCGGACATCCGTTGAGCATGGGCCGAGGGATCGAGGGGTCGCCCGCGAGGTGACGACGCAGGATGCATGCGGAAGCTGGGAATCAGCCTCGCGCTCATGGTCGCCCTTGCCGCCGCGCCCTCGAGCGCCTCGGCCGCGCCGGCATGCGCCGGTGCCAGCGCCGTGGCCAACAAGACGAGCACGCATAAGCTCGTGCGCAACACGCTCTGCCTCCTCAACGCCGAGCGTCGCAAGCACGGCCTTCGCAAGCTCCGCCTGAGCAAGCGCCTCTCCCTCGCGGCCCGCAAGCACAGCCGCGACATGGTCCGGCGCGACTACTTCGCCCACAACTCGCTCTCCGGGGCCAGCTTCGTCGATCGGATCAAGCGCACTGGCTACCTGCACGGCGCGATGGGCTGGATGGTCGGCGAGAACCTCGCCTGGGGCGCCGGCTCGCGTTCGAGCGCCGCCAAGATCGTCAAGGCCTGGATGCACAGCCCGGGCCACCGCCACAACATCCTCACCGGCACCTTCCGGCACATCGGCATCGGCATCGTCCCCGGCGCTCCGGCGAGCGTGGGCGGCATGCCGGCGGCCACGTACACCACCGACTTCGGCTTCAAGCACCGCTGACCGTTTGCGCCCGGCCGGTCCCGGGCAGCGTGGGCGCATGACCGAGGTACCAGCACCCGCACCGCCCGAGCAGCCGCCGCCATCCCCACCGGACGCGCCGCAGCCGGACCCCAAGGGTCCCGAGACTCCGGACGACGACTAGGCGACCTTCTCGAGGGCGGGCGACCCGCGCTCGCCGGCGATCAGGTCGAGCACGGCCTCCTCGACCGTCCGCTGTAGCTCGGGCCAGGCGCTGACGTCCTCGACCAGGTCGGGGAGGATGCCGCCGATCGTCAGGCCGCCGTCGAAGCGGTCGAACACCCGCGGGTCGATGTAGGAGGCGCGGGCCACCGCCGGCGTGGTGCCGAGGTAGCGGGCGGTCTCCTTGACGGCGCGCGTCTTGGCGCGCTTGCGGGCGGTCTTCGAGCCCGTTGCCGCCTGGCCCGACACGGCGAGCGCGATCGCGGCCACCACGGTCCCGCCCCAGGTGCGGAAGTCCTTGGCGCTGAACTCGCCGCCGATCGTCTCCTTGACGTAGTCGTTGATGTCCGAGGACTTGACGTCCACCCAGCGGCGGCCCTCCTTGAAAGCCAGGAACTCATCGCCGCCGCCGCGGCGGCTATTGAGCGTCTTCGCGATCGCCGCCACCTCCGGGTCGACGATCAGCTGGCGCCGCTGCTGGCCGCCCTTGGACTCGTAGTCGAAGCTCACGACGTCGTCGTCGACCGAGACATGCCGCTTCTGCATCGTCGCGATCCCGTAGGTGTCGTTCTCCTCGGCGTAGTCCTCGGAGCCGATCCGGAAGAAGCCGCGATCCAGCAGGCGCACCGCGCAGGCCAGCACGCGCCGGCGATCCATCTCGGTCCGTTTGAGGTCCTTGGCCGCCTTTCGCCGCAGCTTGGGCAGGACCTCGGCGAACTCGACCATCGAGTCGAACTTCTCGCGGTCGCGGCGCTCGCGCCAGAGGTCGTGGTAGCGGTACTGCTTGCGCCCGGCCGCGTCGCTGCCGGTCGCCTGGATGTGGCCGAAGGGCCAGGGACAGATCCAGACGTCCTCCCAGGCCGGTGGGATCGCCAGCTCGCGGATCCGCTCGAGCACGCTCGGCTCGGTGATGCGGTTGCCGTCGTTGTCGAGGTACTCGAACCCCTTGCCGCGCTTGCGGCGGCGGATCCCTGGTCCCGAGCAGTCGGCTCTTCGCAGCCTGGGCATCCGGCCCCGGTTCCCGCTACCGGCTTCCGCTAATCCCCGAGGAGGCGGCCGAGCAGCTCGGTGTCGCGCGCGGCCAGCACCCGCGAGCGCATCTCCAGGCCGACCGAGGGGCGGTCTCCCGCCTCCGGAAAGGCCACGGCACCGCCCGCCTCGCGAACGATCAGTGCGCCGGCGGCCGCATCGACAGAGCGGATCGGGCGCAGGCTGAGCATTGCGTCGAGGGCCCCCTGCGCCACGAGGGCGAGCGTGACCGCCACCGAGCCGAGCGCCCGGATTCGGCGGGCCTCGATCCCGCCCAGCATGTCCGCCGCCTCCGCAACCAGCCGCGGCCGCGCCGTCTCGAGCCCGAGCACCTCGAGCGGCCCGGGCCGCAGGCGCTCCAGCGGCTCCGCCCCGAGGAAGGCGCCGCCGCCTCGCCGGGCCGACCACTCGACCTCCGGCTCGAAGGCCGCGATGTAGCCGAAGTCCACGTCGGCGAGGGTAGGGCCGCCGGCGATCGCCAGCGACAGCGAGGCGTAGGGCAGGCCGCGCTTGGCGTTGAGCGAGCCGTCGACCGGATCGACCACGGCCCAGGGCGGCCCGCCACCGTGGAGCTCGACCTCGCCCCGTTCCTCCGAGACCACCGTGAGCGGCACGCCGGTGGCCTCGAGCTCCGCGAGCACGGCGTCCTCCGCCGCCTGGTCGATCACGAGCGTCCGGTCGCCGCCCTCGCCGCGGCCTGTCTCGACGGCCCGCTCGGCGGTCGTGCCGAACCGGGCCAGCTCCGCCCTGACCCGCTCCGCCGCCCGCCTGGAAACCGCTAGCCAATCGGGTCCTGAGGCGGGCATGGGCGGCGTATCCTAGGCAGAGATGCGGGATCTGCTCGACGGCCTCAACCGCTCCCAGCGGGAGGCGGTCACGCACCCCGAGGGACCGCTTCTCGTGATCGCCGGCGCCGGTACCGGCAAGACGCACACGATCACCACCCGCTTCGCCTGGCTCGTCGAGCAGGGCGCCACACCGGACGAGGTGCTCGCGCTCACGTTCTCCTCGCCCGCGGCGGCGGAGATGCGCGAGCGGCTGGAGGGCCTCATCGAGTCGCCGTACGAGGACCTGCACGTCTCGACGTTCCACGCCTTCTGCTCGCGTCTGCTCGCTGACGAGGCGCTCGAGGTGGGCATCGACCCGTTCTTCTCGCCGGTCACGCCCGCGGACAGGCTGGCGCTGCTGCTCGAGCGGCTCGAGGAGCTGACGATCAGGCACCACGAGATCCGCGGCAACCCGGCGCCTCTGCTCGCCAGCTTCGTCTCCCGGATCGACCGGCTCAAGGACGAGATGGTCACCTGCGCCGACTACCGCGCCTATGCCGAGCGGCTCGTCGAGGAGGCAGGCGACGCCGACGACGCGGCTCGCTCCAGGGCCGCCCGCGAGCTCGAGTTCGCGCGCATCTACGCCGACCACGACCGGCTCCTCGCCGAGCGCGGCGCCCTCGACTTCGGCGACCTCATCGTGCGCGCCTTCCGGATGCTCCACGAGAAGCCGCACGTGCGCGAGCAGCTGTCGCGCCGCTTCCGCAATGTGCTCGTCGACGAGTACCAGGACACGAACTTCGCCCAGGGCATGCTGCTCCGGCTGCTGGTCGAGGAGCACCGGAACGTGACCGTTGTCGGCGACGACGACCAGGCGATCTACCGCTTCCGCGGAGCCTCCCAGAAGAACTTGCTCGACTTCCAGAGCGAGCTCCCGGAGGCGAAGGTCGTCCGGCTCGAGACCAACTACCGCTCCGGGCGGCGGATCCTCAAGGCCGCCCACGCCGTGGTCGAGCCGGCGCCGGACCGGATCGAGAAGCGGCTCACAGGGCGGGGGAACGGCTCGGTGCGCTTCTGGCGCTGCCGCTCGGAGCGGGCGCAGGCCCAGGCCGTGGCTGCGGAGGCCGAGCGGCTCGTGGTGAAGGAGGGCCTGTCGCCGGCGCAGGTGTGCGTGCTCGTGCGCTCGGTGAAGAACGAGGGCCAGGTGGTGGCCTCCGCGCTCGAGGAGCGGGCGGTGCCGTTCAGGCTCCTCGGCTCGGCCGCCTACTTCCAGCGCGCCGAGGTTCGCGACGTGCTCGCCTGGCTCCGCCTGCTCACCGACCCGAACGACTCGGGCGCCGTGGTCCGCGCCCTGTCGCGGCCGCCGATCGAGCTGCGCTCGGTGGACATCGCGCGGCTGACGCAGCTCGCCCGCCGGCGCAAGCTCGACATGCCGTCGGCAATCGCCTCCGCGCTCGAGGGGCCGCAGCTGTCGCAGGAGGGCCGCGACCGCGCCCAGGCCTTCCTGCGCCTCTACCGCTCCGCCAGCGGCGCCTTCGACGACCGCCGCCCCGACGCCTTCGTCCTCCGGCTGATCGAGCGCATCGGCCTCCGCCGCCAGCAGGTCTTCGCCACGCACGCGGACACCGTCGAGCGGCTGCGGAACATCGCAAAGCTGTCCGAGATCGCGCGGGCCTACATGCAGCGCGAGCCGCAGGCCACGGTCCGCGACTTCACCCGCTATCTCTGCGCGGTGGCCGAGTCGGGGCTGCGCGAGGAGGAGGCCGCGTCGCCGATCGCGACCCCGGCCGTGCGGGTGACGACCATGCACGCCGCCAAGGGGCTCGAGTTCGACCACGTCTTCGTCCTCGGCCTGTCGGCCTCGCGGATGCCCGGCGCCTGGCGCCCGCGCAGCGGCGACGTGCCCGACGAGCTGCTCAAGGAGTCGCTGCCCGAGCCGAGCGGGCGCGAGCAGCACGAGGCCGAGATGCGGCGGCTGCTGCACGTGGCCATGACGCGCGCGAGGAAATCGCTGGTGCTGGCCTGGCCCGAGGGCGCAGCCGGCGGCGCCACCCCGCGGCCGTCGCCCTTCTACGAAGAGGCGCGGGCCGCGCTCGAGGCCGAGGAGGAGGTCTTCGACGAGGAGCTGTTCGGCCCGGCCGAGGGCCTCCATTCGATGTTCCGCATCCTCCGCGACGAGCTGCTCGACACCGTGGCGAGCGTCGGCGGCCGGCTCGGCGAGATGCGGCTCGACACCTACCTCGACGTGGACCAGGCCGTTGCCCGCTACCTCGAGCTGCTCAAGGTCGCGGCGCTGATCGAGCGAGCCAAGGAGGGCCAGGAGGTGGGCGAGGCGCTGACCGCCGTGAACGACATCCTCAGCCAGGTCGCGACGGCGGAGCAGCGAGAGATCATGGCCGCGTCGGCGCTGGACGACTGGCTCCGCGACGCGGGCCGCGAGGCGTTACCGCGGCGTCCGGTGGTCGCCGGTAACGGCTCGGAGCCCTCGCTCGACCCGTTCATCCCCCGCCGCGGCGGCGGCCTGATGCTCTCCGCCTCCGACATCGACACGTACCGGATCTGCCCGCTCAAGTACAAGTTCGCGCGGGTCTTCCGGATCCCGCAGGAGCCGACCATCCACCAGCGCTTCGGGATCGTCGTGCACCAGGTGCTCGAGCGCTTCCACTCGATGGGCGGCGGCTCGCTCGAGCAGCTGATGGAGCTGTTCGAGGCATCCTGGCGCCGCGCCGGCTTCGGCGACTCGGACGACGAGCAGCAGTTCCGCGGCCGCGCCGTGGACGCGCTCGAGCGCTACTGGGAGGACGACCGCTCGAGCGACGCCAAGCCGGTCTGGTTCGAGCGCAGCTTCGCGTTCAGGCTCGGCGACCACCTGCTGCGCGGCCGCGTCGACCGGGTCGACCAGCGCCCCGACGGCTCATACGAGCTGATCGACTACAAGACCGGCAAGTCGAAGACCGAGGACGAGCTCCGCGAGGACGTCCAGCTCTCGCTCTACCAGATGGGCGCGCGCGAGTCGTGGCGGCTGGAGACCTCCGCCCAGAGCTACTTCTACGTGCTGAGCGGCGAGAAGGTCCCGGTGGAGCACTCGCCCGAGGAGCTCGAGCGGGTCAAGGCGACCGTGGCGGAGATCGCCGACGGGATCATGAAGCAGGAGTTCGAGCCGAAGCCCTCGTACGAGGTCTGCTCGTTCTGCGACTACAGGATCATTTGCCCAGCTGCTGAGAAATAGGCATTAAGTTGGGATGCGGTGGACTCGCCGCAGTCAAGGCTCGGCAACTTCAGGCTCGAGCGCGAGCTTGGGCGCGGCGGCATGGGCATCGTCTACCTCGCGGAGGAGACGAACCTCGGCCGCTGGGTCGCGCTCAAGGTCATCGCGCCCGATCTGGCCGGTGATCCCGAGTTCCGGGCGCGCTTCGAGCGCGAGGCCCGGATAGCGGCCGGCCTCGACCACCCCAACGTGGTGCCGCTGTTCGCCGCGGGCGAGATCGAGGGCCAGTTCTACCTGTCGATGCGCTACGTCGAGGGGACCGACCTCAAGGCGCTCCTCCGGGAGCGCGGCAGGCTCGACTACCCCGAGGCGGCGTCGATCGTCGGCCAGGTGGGCTCGGCGCTCGATGCCGCCCACGCCCGCGGCCTAGTCCACCGCGACGTCAAGCCGGGCAACATCCTCCTCGGCTCCGGCGGCGACGGTGGCTTCCACGCCTACCTCACCGACTTCGGCATCACCAAGGACGCGAGCGACCAGACCGTCGGCCTGACGCAGACCGGCCAGTGGGTGGGCACGGTCGACTACATCTCGCCCGAGCAGGTCTCGGGCCGCCCGATCGATGCGCGCAGCGACGTCTACTCCCTCGGCTGCGTCCTCTACCAGTCCCTTACCGGGCACGCCCCCTACCAGGGGCCCGACGTTCACAAGGTCTACGCGCACATGTCCGAGCCGCCGCCGGCACTGGACGGCCCGGCCGCCCCGCTCGGCCCCGCCTTCGATCCCGTGATCCAGCGCGCCATGGCCAAGGACCCGGACGAGCGCTACCCGTCGGCCGGCGACCTCGGCCGCGCCGCCCAGTCCGGCGCCAAGGGCGAGCTGAACCAGGTGCCCGAGCGGACCGTGGCAGCCGGCGATGCCGCCACCGGGATCGCGCCGACCGTGGCGGCGACGCCGGCCGCGCCGACGGAGATGGCGGCCACCCAGCAGCTCCCTCCCGACCAGGCCACGCCGGCGCGGCAGCCCGTCTACAGCGAGCCGCCGACCGCGCCGCAGCCAGCCGCGCCCCCGGCTCGCTCGCGGCGCGGGCTGTGGGCGGCGGTGGCGGTGGGAGCGGTGATCCTGATCGCGGCGGTGGCGGCGCTGGCGGTCGTCGCCCTGAACAAGGACTCGGGCGGCTCGAGTGGCTCCTCGAGCTCGTCCTCGAACAGCGGCAGCAAGAGCAGCAACAACAGCGGCGGCTCGTCCGGCTCGAGCAGCGACGAGAAGGGCAACGACTCCGATCGCACCTTCGTCTCCCAGACCGACGACCTGCTCGGCCGCTCCAAGTCGTCCTACGACGAGGTCAACGACGTCTTCCGGCGGATGCAAGAGGTCGCCGACGGCAACTCCGACGCGATCGAGCCGAGCGAGGCGCGCTCGAAGCTGGGCGACGTGATCTCGAACCGGACGTCGCTGAAGAGCGACGCCTCCTCACTGCCCGTCGCCACGAGCACGGCGCGGGAGGTGCGGTCGGACCTGGTCGCGGCCTTCGACGCGTCGCTCGTCAACGACCGCGACATCGAGAACTGCCTGGAGACCGGCGAGTCGGCGGGGCCGGGGGAGCTCTTCTCGAACTGCCTGTCGTCCACGTCGAGCAGCAGCGACGCGGCGACGAACGCCAAGTCGACCTTCAAGGACTCCTACAACCGGCTGCGCGGTTCGATCGGCCTCGGGTCGGTCAATCCGACCTTCTAGCAGGGCAGCTTCCGCAGCCGGGCCCGGTAGCGGTCCATGTCGGGCCTCGTCCAGTCGCTGTGCGTCTGGTTGCGCAGCGAGGCGACCCGCTCGTGGTGGTACGGCGACGAGAGGCTCTCGTTGTGCCCGATCACGTTGCCGACAGAGATGCCGTAGCGGCAGCGCAGCCAGCGGGTGAGCTTCAGCGAGGCGTCGAGCTGGGCGCTGTCGCCGAGGATGTCGGCGTCGGTCTCGCCCACGTGCTCGATGCCGATTGCGTGGTCGTTCAGGCCCACGGTGTGCCGGCAGATGAGCTTGAGCGACACCAGTTGGTAGATCGTGCCGTCGCGATCGACGACGAAGTGCGAGCAGACGTTGGGCAGCTCGTGCAGCTCCACGTCGGGCTGGTCGGAGGCGAAGGTGTCGAAGACCGCCTGGAACGTCGGCGTGACCGAGACGTGCTCGACGATCAGCTTCGGATCGAGCTTGTCGGTCGCGGTGCCGTAGTGGCGCTCCGCGTAGGCGGCCGTCTCCTCCTTCCTCTTCTCGCCGAAGGGGATCGGCTTCTGCACGATGTCGGGGCGCGGCACCGGGGCGGTCTCGGGGGTGGTGGTCGTCCGGCTCGGTGCGGTCTTCTCGGTCTTCGTGGTCGGCACGGCCAGCGCCGGATCGGTGTCCTTCTTCGGCTCCGAGCTGCCGCAGCCGGCGATCAGGATCAGGGCCAGCGCGGCGACGAGCGTCTTTACGAAGCGCTGGATCCGCTTGTCGAAGCCGTAGCCGAGCGCGGTCCACACCTCGGGCGCCTCCGACTCGCCGATCGCGAGCACGCTCACGCGGACGGCGCCCTTGTCCCGCAGCCGCCGCTCGCCCTCCTCGAGCAACGCCCGCGCCACGCCCCGCCGCCGGTGCGACGGCAGCACAGCCAGCCGGTAGAGGTTGCCGCGCCAGCCGTCCCACGCGGCTATCAGCCCGCCGACGATCTTGCCCTCGTCCTCGGCGAGGAGCAGGCTGCCCGGGTCGGTCTCCAGCAGGCGGCGAAGATCGGCCTCCGTGTCGGTGGCGCCGGGCACAGAACCGGCCTCGCGCCAGAGCGCGAGGACGGCGGCCGCCTCGGATGGACGAGCTGTGCGGACGGAGGGCAGGGCCCTAGCTCGGGCCCTCCGGCCCGTTGGGGCCGCGCTGGCGCAGGAAGCGCTGGAAGTCGCTCGCGATCGTCTCGCCGGAGGGGAGGTTCTCCTCGGGCGGGGTCTCGGCCTCGACCTCGTCCATCGCGCTCTCCAGCCGCTCGACGAATGCCTTGACCTCCGGGTCGCTCGCCACGGCGGCGCTCACCTGCTCGTCGTAGCTCTCGGCCGCCTCCTCGAGCTCGGTCGCCTCGACCGCCACCCCGGCCGTTCCCTCGAACGCGCGCAGCAGCGCCAGCGCGACCTTGGGGTTGGGCGCGGCGGCCACGTAGTGGGGAACCGAGGCCCAGAGGCTCGCCGACTGGACGCCGGCTTCGGCGAGCGTGTGGTGCAGGACGCCGACGATCCCGGTCGGCCCCTCGTAGGTGGTGCGCTCGAAGCCGAGCTTCTCGACGAGCGCGTCGTCGGAGGCGAGCCCGGTGACGGCCACGGGGCGCGAGTGCGGCACGTCCGCGAGCAGCGCTCCCAGAGTGATCACCATGCGCGCGTCCAGCTCGTTGGCCACGTCGACGATCGCCTCCGTGAAGCGGCCCCAGCGGAGCGACGGCTCCACGCCGTGCAGCATCACGAGGTCGCCCTCGGCGCCCGGCACCTCGGCGGCGGTGACTGCGTTGGACGGCCACTCGATCCGCCGCGTCCGGCCCTCCGCGAGCCGGACGGTCGGCCGCACCGCCGTGAAGTCGAAGAACTCCTCGGGATCGATGTGGGCGACGTCCCTCGAGTCGAAGTGGTCGCGGATGAAGGACAGCGCCGCGGTGGCCGCCTCGCCGGCGTCGTTCCAGCCCTTGAACGCGCACACCATCACCGGTGCGCGGAGCTTGGGACGCTCGCTCCAGATCACGTCTGGCATGCGCTTCACCGTACCCGAGTGGGGGACTCCGCGAACCGGGCGGCGTCCGGCCTTCCGCTCAAGATGGAGGCATGTCGACCGCCGTGAGCGAGCGCACAACGGTCGCCGAACTGCGCGCCGGCGCGGAGGTGGAAGGCGTGTTCGCGTGCTCGCGCAAGGACCGGCTCGCCGCCAAGAACGGCGCGCCCTACCTCGCCGTCGAGCTGCGCGACCGTACCGGCGCCATCCCGGCGCGGGCGTTCCGCGACGTGGACTTCCTCGCCGGTCAGTTCGAGCGCGGCGACCTGGTCTGGGTCGCCGGCCGCGTCGAGCGCTTCCGCGACGAGCTTCAGGTCGAGCTGAGGGCGATCCGGCGCGACCAGGGCGGGGCGGACCCGAGCGACTTCCTGCCGGTGGCCTACCGCGACCTCGACGAGCTCGACGGCTTCCTCGAGCACCTCGCCCGCGAGGTCTACGACCGCGACCTGCGCGCCCTGGTCGACGCCTTCCTCGGCGACGACGCCTTTCGCGAGGAGCTGCGCAGGGCGCCCTGCACCCGCAGCGGCCACCATTCCTACCTCGGCGGCCTGCTCGAGCACACCGTGGCGGTCACGATGCTCGCCCAGGAGGCCTGCGGCCTGCATCCGCGGCTCGACTCCGACCTGCTGCTGAGCGCGGCGATCCTGCACGACGTGGGCAAGACGCGTGAGTTCCGGCTCGGCGCCGACATCGAGCTGAGCGAGGCCGGCGCCATGCTCGGACATCTCGCGCTCGGCCAGCAGCTGATCAGCGCCCGCGCGGCGCGGCTCGAGTCGATCGCGAGCGAGCGGCTGCTTGCGCTGTCGCACTGCGTGCTCGCCCACCACGGGCCCGACGGCCTGCCGGGCCGCCGCTTCCGCTCCGCCGAGGCGCTGGCGCTCTACCGCCTCAACGCGGTGGACGCCGCCGTGAAGGGCGCGCTCGAGCACGGCCTTCCTAAGTGAGCGAATACGAGGTCCGGGAGCTCGGTCCGGACGAGACGGGGCGCGCCTTCGAGGCGATGCGCCTGCTGAGGCAGCAGCTCGGCGACCGTGACGAGTTCGTGGAGATCGTGAACGAGCGCCAGCGGCCCGAGGGCTACCGGATCGTGGCCGCCCTGCCGGCGGACGGGGGGCCGGCCGCCGCCGTAGCCGGGTTCCGCGCCATGCACAACCTGGCGGAGGGCTTCCACCTCTATGTGGACGATCTGGCCACGCTCCCGAAGGCCCGGCGGCAGGGCCTGGCCGGCCGGCTGATGGACTGGATGCGCGAGGAGGCGCAGCTGCGGGGATGCGCCTCGTTCCAGCTCGACTCGGCCGTCGGCCCCGAGCGCACGGACGCGCACAGGCTCTACTTCAACAAGGGCCTCGCCGTCGTCGCGTTCCACTTCCAGACGCCTCTCTGATCGACGGATGTCCGATGCCTGGCGGGTACCCGTGGGGTGCCCTGGCCGCTTTTCCGATCGGGATAGCGTGGGCGACAAGTCGGCAACGGCTGCACCTGGCGGTGACGTGCTCGAGCGCGTGCTCGGCTCGCTTCTCGAGCTGAGCTTCGTGCTGACCGACCGCGACGGCTTCGTAACGCGCTGGACGGCGCGCGCGGAGCAGCTCCTCGGGCTGGAGGGCGCCGACGCGGCCGGCCGGCCGCTGATGGAGGCCTTCGGGGTCTCGGAGGACAAGACACCCGCCGCCGGGCGCGTGCAGGTGAAGGCCCACCACCAGGACGGCGAGAAGTTCCGGGCCGAGCTCACCTTCATCCCCGTCCCGATGAGCCACAGCCTGGAGTTCAACGGCTTCCTCGAGTCGCTCGAGTCGGACCGGCCCGCCGAGTCCGTGCGCCGCCGCGTCAACTCCCAGCACTCCGACGTCCTCGATTGGATCGGCTCGGTGGTCACGGACGGTGTGCCGCTGCACAGCGATGAGCTGACGGCGGGCACGATCGTCGCCTTCCGCGCCCTCGACGAGGTGCCGTGGATGGAGACCGGCGGGGACGCCGCCGCCCCCGCGAAGAAGAGCGAGGCGGGGCTCGCCGACGCCGTCGACAAGGCCGCGGAGGTGCTCGCCCGCTCGGATGAGCTGGAGCGGACCCTGGACGAGGCCGGCGAGGCGGTGGAAGAGGCCCGCGCGATGGCCGACGCCGCGCACGAGGAGGCGAGCGAGGCCGCCCGCCGCGTCTCACAGATGGCGGAGGAGAACGTGACTCTCCGCAGCGAGCTCGACCGCGCCCAGAGCGAGCTCGACAAGCTGCACACGAGGCTCGACAACGGCGCGGCCCCGGCCAGCAGCGACGAGCTCGCGCAGCTGCGCGCCGAGATCGCTTCGATCCGCGAGGCGCCCCCCGCCGTGACCGCAGCTGACCTCGAGGCGCTGCGCGCCGAGATACACCAGCTGCAGAGCGGCGACGTGGGCAGCGAGATCGAGGCGCTGCGCGCCGAGATGCGCGAGCTCCGCGGCGCCGGCGAGGGCGGCGAGAACGCCGCCGAGCGCGCCGCCTCGAGCCTCGAGGCCGTGCGGGTGCTGGCCGACGAGCTCCGGGCGGAAGTCGCCGAGGCGCGCGACGCCGCCGCCCGCGCCCAGGAGTCCGCGAACGAGGCCGCCGACACCGCCGCAGTCGAGGCAAAGGTGGCGCGCGTGCAGGCCGAGGCCGCTCGCGTGCACTCCGAGGAGGCGGGCAACCACGCCGCCGCCGCCCGCGAGGTGGCCGAGGCGTGGGCGAGCGCCGCCGAGAAGCACGGCCGCCGGGCGAGCGAGAACGGGCACGCCGATGCCGGGCGCGAGGAGAAGCCGAAGCAGCCGGAGCGACCGCTGCGGGAGGCCCGGGCGGGCTTCGACGACGCCGAGGCGGCGATGGCGGTGATCGGGCTCGACGGGCGCTTCCAGGAGCTCAACCCCAGGTTCTCCGAGCTCGTCGGCTACAAGGAGCAGGACTTCCAGACCGCGAGCTGGCCGCCGGTTGCCGACCGGGGCAAGCTGGATCACCATCGCGAGCAGATGCGGGCGATGATCGCCGGCGAGATCGAGTCGGCCGAGGTCAACACCGGCTACGTCCACGCGCAGGGGCTGCTCGTCCCCGTGGCCGGGACCATCTCCGTGGAGCGGGACGCGAACGGCGAGCCACGCCAGTTCCTGCTCTCCTGCGCCGCTCCGTAGTCTCGACCACTGGAGCGGCAGGGGTCTGGTGGCCCACGCGGCCTTCAAAGCCGTCGGGGCGGAGCAGCCCTCCGCTTGGAAGGTTCGATTCCTTCGCCGCTCCGCTGGGGCGGGAGTAGGCTGCCCGACGTGTTTCCCGACGCCATGATCCGGCCCTGGCTCGACAAGCTGCTCGAGGGCCTGCCCGGCCTGGAGCCGTTCGACGTCCACACGCACATCGGCGACAACGACCCCGACGGCTACCGCTGCACGCGCGAGCAGCTGGTCGCGGTCCTGGAGGCCGCCAACGCCCGCGGCGTCGTCTTCCCGATGCACGAGCCGGAGGGCTACCCGGCGGCCAACGACAGGATCATGGCCGAGGCAGAGGCCTCCGACGGCCGCCTCACGCCGTTCGCTCGGCTCGACCCGAACGACGCCCCGGTGAAGGAGGCGGAGCGCGCGCTCGACGCCGGCGCGGCGGGCCTCAAGCTTCACCCGCGGGCCGAGCAGTTCACGCTCGACCATCCGGCGCTCGTGGACGTCTTCGCCCTCGCCGACGAGCGGCGGATACCGATCATCTGCCACGCCGGCCGGGGCATACCGGCGCTCGGCCGCCACGCCGTCGCGCTCTGCGACCGCTTTCCCGGAGCGCGGCTGATCCTCGCCCACGCGGGCATCTGCGACCTCGCATGGATCTGGCGGGAGGCCCCCGAGCACCCCAACCTGCTCTTCGACACCGCGTGGTGGTCGGCCTCGGACCTGCTCGCCCTGTTCGCGCTGGTGCCGCCCGGCCAGATCCTGTTCGGCAGCGACGCCCCCTACGGCACGCCCATGCTGTCGCTCATGATGACCCTGCGCTACGCGCGCCAGGCCGGCCTGAGCGAGGGGCAGCTGCGCTCGTTCGCCGGCGGGCAGCTCGAGCGGCTGCTCGCCCGGGATGACCCGGAGGACCTGGGCCCCGCCCCGGGCGGCTCGCCCCTCGTCGAGGATCCGATCCTCGACCGCGTCTACGGCTACCTGACGGCCGCGACCGGCCAGATGATGGCCGGCATCCAGCCCGAGGAGATACTGGCGCTGGCCGCCCTCGCCTGCGAGGTCGGCGACGACGCGCCTCAGGCCGCGGTCTGCAGCTCGGTCCTCGCCCTGCTGGAGGAGCGGAAGCAGTACGCGGCAGCGGGGCACGACGACGGCCGCCCCTCCCGCTTCGCCCCCGGCATCCATCTGATCGTGGTGGCGGCCGGCGTTACGCGGACGCCGGACGTGCCGCTGCCGCCGGACCCGGTCCCGGTGGACGTGGCCGAGCGCTCCCACGGCTGACGTTCCCGGTTTCGTCCGGGCTCGCCCCTGGTAGCTCCCAGATAAGGGCCTCCCGGAGCCTCTTGGCGGACCGCCTGGGGACGCCGACTGGAGACGGCGGGCCCCTTCCCTTCCTCTACTCCTCCTCCTCCGGCTCGAGCACGAAGATCTCGAAGCCCCGCGCCGGATGGAAGGTCACCTGGCTGTGGTAGGTCAGAACGCTACGGCCCATGACCTTCGTCACGGCGTCCGTGAAGCGGTTGGCCACGGCCTCCTGGAAGGTGAGGCGGACCTCGCGGACGAGATGTTCCTTGCCGTTCGTGACAAGGGTCTCTTCCACCGTGGTCAGCAGGTCGTCGAGGACCGTGACCAGGTAGTCGTCGAACAGGTAGCTCTTGGCCTTGGTCGGGCCGCGGCCGTAGCACTCCACGAAGATGCCGACGATCGCGTTAGAGACCTCGGCGAGAAGCTCTCCTTCCTTGCTCACGACGCGAATATACGCGGCCTGCGCCGCTTGTCAGGCCGCCTCTTTCAGGGCGTCGATCTCGCGGCGGGTTGCGAGGCGCTCGAGCGCCTTCGATTCGAGCTGCCGCACGCGCTCGGCGGAGAGGCCGAGCCGGCGGCCGGTCTCGCGCAGCGGCTTGGGGTCGGGGCTGCCGTTGAGGCCGTAACGGAGCTTGATCACGTGGCGCTCGGGCTCCGGCAGCTCGTCGACGGTGCGGCGGAGCGTCTCCTCGCGCAGGCTCAGCTCGACCTCCTCCTCGGGGGAGATCTGCTCGCTCTCGAGCACGTCGCCGAGCGCCGTCTCGCCGTCCTCGCCGATCGGGCGATCGAGGCTCGTGACCGTGCGGGCCGCCCTGCGCACCTCGTCGACCTGCGCCGCCGGCAGCTCGGCCTCCGTGGCGATCTCCTCGTCGGTCGGCTCGCGGCCGAGCCTGGTCTGAAGCTCGCGCTCCGCGCGGACGATCTTGCGCTCGCGCTGGCCGATGTGAACGGGGATCCGGATCGTGCGCGAGCGGTTGGCCATCCCGCGCTGGATCGCCTGCCGGATCCAGAAGGTCGCGTAGGTCGAGAACTTGTAGCCCTTCCGCCAATCGAACTTCTCAGCGGCGCGGATCAGGCCGAAGATGCCCTCCTGGATCAGGTCGAGCAGGCTCAGCTCCTGGCCCTGGTACTTCTTGGCGATCGAGACCACCAGGCGCAGGTTGGAGTTGATCATGCGCTCCTTGGCCTCGAGGTCGCCCTGCTCGATCCGCTTGGCCAGCTCGACCTCCTCCTCGGCGTTGAGAAGCGGGTAGCGGCGGATCTCGTTGAGGAAGAGCTGGAGGGCGTCGGTGGTCGCCCCGATCAGCTCGTCGTTCCTGTAATGGGTGGGCTCGACCCCGACCCGGCCGCAGTCGTCGCTCAGGTCGAGGCCGCGCTTCTCGATCTGGTCGTGGAGCTCGGCCGCCTCGTCGTCGGCCAGCTCCAAATTGCGCGTGAGCTCCTCGAGCTCGGACAGGTTCACACAGCCTTGGTCCTCGCCTCTCGAGAGGAGCGCGGTTATCTCCGGCCTCGCCAAGAGCTCCACCAACGGCAATTGAACTAAGCGGCGGCCGCCAGCGACTCGCCGGCCGCCGCGAGGCGGTCGAGCGAGCGCCTGAGAAGGCGGGACACGTGCATCTGGGAGACCCCCACGCGCTCGGCGATCTCGGCCTGGGTCAGATCGTGCTCGAAGCGCAGCCTGAGGATCATCCGCTCCCGGTCCGGCAGCGCCTCGAGGGTGCCGCGCAGCGTCTCGCCGATCTCGACCAGCTCGTAGCCGTGCTCCTCGGACGAGAGCGAGTCGCCCCAGCTCCAGCCGTCGTCGTCATCATCGCCCGGGCGCGGAGCATCGAGCGACGTGGACTCGTAGGCCGTCGCCGCCTCCATCGCCTCGAGCACCTCTTCGACGGACACGCCGACGGCGTCGGCCACGTCGCGCGGACGCGGCGCGCGGCCGAGCTTGGCGGGCAGGGCGCCCATCGCCTCGCTCACCTTGAGCACCAGCTCCTGGGTCGCGCGGGGCACGTGCACCGACCAGCCCTTGTCGCGGAAGTGACGCTTGAGCTCACCGAGCATGGTCGGGACGGCGTACTTCACGAAGCCGCGGCTGCGCTCGGGCTCATAGCGGTCCACCGCCTTGAGCAGGCCGACGCACGCCACCTGGACGAGATCCTCGTAGGGCTCGCCTGCGTGCTTGTAGCGCGAGGCCAGTTGTCGCGCCAGTGGCAGGAAGCGCTCGATCAACTCCTCGCGCGCCGCAATGTCGCCGTCACGGTGATACCGCCCAAGCAGGCGCTCGTCCTCTGCGCGCCTACGCTCGGTCGATCCCGTGGCGACCATGCTGTCCCGTTCTGGGCTAGCGGTCACCGTCATGTCTGTTCTTGCCTCCTCGCAGATCGCTTACCTGCGGGAGATCCGTATCTCCGACTGCTTCTGCAATCGAAGCTCGTCCCTCGACCTCTTTGGTGACGAGTCACGGGGGCCGCTCAAGGCTTCCCTCGACATCCCGTCTAGTTAAGTCTCACCTCTTTGCGGTGGATCCAAACGCGGGTGGCCTTACGCCGACTCGACGGCGGACACGTCGTCCACCATCTCCAGCCTGTCCTCCAAACGGGTGATGCTGAATACCCGTTGAACCGGATCGGGCCCGCGCACAACGACGAACCTGCGCCCCGCGTCGCGGGCACGCTCCGCCGCGGTTATGACGCAGCGAAGCCCGGTCGAGTCCAGGAAGCTGAGCTTGGAGAGGTCGAGCACGACGACGGGCGGCCCGGCCGCGTCGACTCGATCGAGCTCCTCCTGGACCTTGGAGACGGTGGACAGGTCGAGCTCACCCCGGAGGGCGACGTGCACGAGTCCGTCCCGCTCCTCGCTTTCCACCTCGAGGATGGTCACCGCAACGCAAGCTATCAACCCTCGGCCGGACGACGCGCCCGCTGGGCGAGCTGCCAGGCGAAGTAGAGCTGGACGGCGGCGAACGACAGCTCGAGGGCGCGCTCGGGCAGCGCGTTGGCCAGGCCGGTGCCGAGCGCGACCCCGACCGGCGACAGGAGTCCGACGACGACCCCGTCCCGGACCCGGACGTTGCCGTAGCCGCGCTGGCGCCAGGCGCCCACGAATGCCACCACGACGATCGCGAGCAGGGAGGTGCTCTCCGCGCGCAGCTGGCTCTCGTCGAGGAACAGGACGAGGCCGGGCACGAACAGAACGCCGCCGCCCACGCCGACCATCCCGCTCACGATCCCCGCGGCGAAGCCGATCACCAGCGCGCCGAGGAGGTCGCCGGCCTCCATCAGACGATCAGGACGATCGCCGAGACGAGAAGCAGCAGCGAGAAGCAGCCCGCCACCACCCGCGGAGACACCCGCTGCTGGAGGGCGGTGCCGGCCACGACGCCGCCGACCGCCGGCACCCCGATCAGGATCGCCTTGCCGACGTCGACGTTCCCGTAGAGGCCCTGGGCCGCGGCCGCCATCGCGGCGATGACGACGATCGCGGCGAGTGACGTCCCCGTGGCCTCGCGCTCCTCGTAGCCGAGCCAGAGGATGAGCAGCGGCACGATGATCGTGCCGCCGCCGACGCCGAACAACCCGCTGAACGCGCCCGCGCCGGTTGCGATGACCGCGAGGCGCAGGAGTCGGGGCGACATCGGCGGGCATACTACGAACCGTGTCCGCTCCGACGGCAGACGCGCTCGCGGAGAGCCTTCGGCCGCTCACCGAGGACCCTGCCCGGGCCGGCGTCTTCTGCGACATCGACGGGACGCTCGCCCCGATCGTCCACCGCGCGGAGGAGGCCCATGTCCAGAAGGACGTCTCGCGGCTGCTCGCCGGGTTGGCGCGGCGCTATGGCTGCGTGGCCTGCATCTCCGGACGCTCCGCCGCCGAGGCGCGGCGGCTCGTGGGCGTGGGCGGGATCGGCTACGTCGGCTCGCACGGCGCCGAGCTGCTCGAGCCGGGCCAGTCGAAGCCGCGCCTGATCCCCGACTTCAAGAGCTGGGAGGGGCGGGTACGCGAGTTCGCCGGGGAGAACGACACGCGCGAGCTGCGGATGCTGCGCGTGCGTATCGAGGACAAGGGCCCGATCGCCGCCTTTCACTGGCGCGGCGCCCCCGACGAGGAGGCTGCCCGGACGCGGCTCGACCGCCTCGCCCAGGAGGCCGAGACCGCCGGCTTCGCGATCCACTGGGGGCGCAAGGTCCTCGAGGTGCGGCCGCCGGTGCCGCTCGGAAAGGACCGGGCCGTGCGCGAGCTCATCGAGTCCAGGCGCCCGACCACGGCCCTGTACGGCGGCGACGACGCCACCGATCTCGACGCCTTCGACGCGCTCGAGGCGCTCGTCTCGGAGGGCAGGCTCACGGCCGCCGTGAAGGTCGGCGTCGAGTCGGACGAGGGCCCGGCGGCGATCGTCGAGCGCGCCGACCTGGTCGTGGACGGGGTCGACGGCTTCGTCATGGTGCTCGAGAGCCTCGCGACGGCATGAAGTTCCGCGACTTCCTGCGCGTGTCGGTCCTCCTCTTCGGCGGGGCGGCCACGGCGCTGGCCGCCGTGTCGATCGCCGGCGCCACGCGCAACGACGACCGCACCCTGCTGATCGTGGCCTTCGCCTGGTGGCTTGCCGCGGCCGTGATCGGTCTCTGGCTCGGCCGGCGGCTCGAGCCGACGCCGGGCATCGCAGGGCTGCTCGCCTCGGCGCGCAAGGCCACGAGCCTGCCCGAGCTCGAGCCGGGCACGCTCCTCTTCAACCGGCTCTGGCCGCTCGCGGTGCTGTCGGTGGCCGCCGGCGCGATCGGCTTCTTCTTCCCGCAGGTGCCGGCCGTCGCCACCGGGTACGCGCTCCTGATGGCGCTCACCTGGCGGCGCCAGTCGTCGGCGGTCGCCGCGATCGAGGGTCGCGACGGCGTCGAGTTCTGGTTCGAGCGCAGCTCGCCCTTCGGTCCGCCCAAGCTCCTGCGCCTGCCCGGCCTGCGAAAGATCGAGCCGGTGCCCGACGAGCGGCGCGAGGCGGCGCGGCTCTAACCCTGCCGCGGCTCTAGCGCGAGCGCTTCCGGAGCGCGTCGAGCTCCGGCCAGGAACGGGTGTTGGCCACCTGCTCCTTCGTCAGCCAGGCGCGGCGGGCCGTGGCGATCCCGTAGCGGAGGTTGGCGAACGTCTCCGCGCCGTGCGCGTCGGTGTCGATCACGATGGTCACGCCGGCCTCCGCGGCCGCCCTCGCCTCGACGTCGGGCAGGTCACGGCGGTTGGGGTTGGCGTTGACCTCGAGAAAGGTGCCCGTTCGCGCGGCCGCCTCGATCACGGGCCCGAGGTCGATTGCGTATGGCTCGCGCCGGCCGAGCATGCGGCCCGTGGGGTGGCCGATCGCGTCCACCAGCGGGTGCTCGATCGCCGCCACCATCCGCTCGGTCATCTCCTTCTCGCCCATCCGAAAGGAGGTGTGCACGCTCGCCACGACCCAGTCGAGCTCGCCCAGCAGCTCGTCGTCGTAGTCGAGCGAGCCGTCCGGCAGCACGTTCACCTCGCTGCCCGCCAACAGCTCTAACCCGTCGAGCTTCTCGTTCGCCTCGGCCACACGCTCGATCTGGCGCTTGAGCTCGTCCGGCTCCACGTTGTTGCCGAAGCCGTGGCTCGCGGAATGGTCGGTGATCGCGAGGTACTCGTAGCCGCGCCCGCGGGCGGCCTCGGCCATCTCGGTGATCGTGTTGCGGCCGTCGGAGGCGACGGTGTGGCAGTGCAGGTCGCCGCGGATGTCGTCGGCCGTGATCAGCTCGGGGAGCTTCTTCGCGCGCGCGGCCTTGAGCTCGCCCCGGTCCTCGCGCAGCTCGGGCGGCACCCACTGCATCCCGAGCAGGTCGTAGACGTCCTCCTCCCTGGCGCAGGCGTGCGTCTCGCCGCTGTCGTCGTCGGCGATCCCGTACTCGGATACGTGCAGCCCGCGGCGGACCGCCTCGGTGCGGAGCGCCTCGTTGTGGCGGCCCGAGCCGGTGAGGTGCTGGAGCAGGTTGCCGAAGTTGTCGGGCGGGACCACGCGCAGGTCCACCGCCAGGCCGGAGTGGGTCACCGCGCGGGCGCCGGCCTCGCCGGACGAGCTGACGGCCTCGACCTCGCCCAGGCCGGCGAACGCCTCGGCGATCGCAGCCGACTCGCTCGAGGCCACCACGATGTCGAGGTCCTTGCAGGTGTCGGTCAGCCGGCGCGCGCTGCCCGCAAGCTCGACGCGCTCGGCCGCCGGATGCTCGCGCAGCCCGGCGACCATGGCCTCGCCAACCTCCAGCGCCTTGGAGAGGAGCACGCGCGGCTTGTCGCGGCCGTCGGCTCCGGCCTCGAGCGCGAGGAGCACGTTCTCCTGCGCCTTGGGGCCGAAGCCGGCCACGTCCTCGAGGGTCCCGTCCTCCGCCGCCCTGCGCAGGTCGTCGAGCGACTCCACCCCGAGCTGCTCGTTGAGCGCCCGCGCGCGCTTCGGGCCGAGACCCGGGATGCGGGTCACCTCGATCAGGCCGGAGGGGATCCGCTTCTTGAGCTTGTCCGCTGACGGGATGCTGCCCGTGTCGAGCAGGGCCACGATCTTCTCGGCGATGGTCTTGCCGATCCCCGCCAGCTCGTCCGCCTTGCCGGCCCGCGCCATCTCCTCGACCGAGACGCCGGCCTCGCGGATCGACTTGGCCGCGTTGCGGTAGGCGAGCACCCTGTAGACCACGGCGCCGTCCAGCTCGTACAGGCTGGCGAGCTCCTCGAAGGCCTCTGCTATCTCGCCGTTGCGCACCTGGCTGCGTAGGGTACGCGCGCGGTGCCAGCCGCCTGGCTCATCCTTCCGACCTACAACGAGGCCGAGAACATCGAGCCGCTCGTGCGCGCCGTGCTGCCCCGGCTCGAGGAGTCGGGGGCCGAGCCGCACATCCTGATCGTGGACGACGGCTCGCCAGACGGGACCGGCCAGATCGCCGACCGGCTGGCCGACGAGCTCGAGGCAGTGGAGGTGCTCCACCGCCCGCACAAGCAGGGCCTGGGCCGCGCCTACCTCGCCGGCTTCACCGTCGCGCTGGAGCGCGGGGCCGACCTCGTGCTCGAGATGGACTCCGACTTCTCCCACGATCCCGCCGACGTGCCGCGGCTGATCGCGGCCGCGGCGGCCGCGGACCTCGTGCTCGGCTCACGCTACGTGCCCGGCGGCGGGATCACCCAGTGGGGGCGGCTCCGCCGCCTGGTCTCGCGCGGCGGTTCCGCCTACGCCCGCTGGATCCTCGGCGTGCCGGTCCGCGACCTGACCGGCGGCTTCAAGTGCTTCCGTCGCGAGGTACTCGAGGCGATCGACCTCGAGCGCATCCACGCCGACGGCTACGGCTTCCAGATCGAGCTCACCTACTTCGCCGTCCAGGCCGGCTTCACCGTCACCGAGGTGCCGATCGTCTTCCGCGAGCGCCGTGAGGGGCAGTCGAAGATGACTACGAGGATCGCAGTCGAGGCGGTCTGGAAGGTTCCGGCCCTACGCCTGCGGCGCCGCGTGCCTGCGGCCCCTAAGCCACCCGCCGAGCATGCCTAGGAGACCGCCGCCGATAACGGTGATGAGCACGAGGAGGATCTCCGGGTGCGGCAGGTTGGCCTTGGCGTCGCCGCCGGTGAACGAGTGGCCGAAGAGGATGAAGGTCCCGAACAGAAGGCCGCCGGTCAGGCCGCGCACGACGCCTTCCTCGGCGTCGCGGTGCTCGAGCCCCGCGAGGAAGCCCCCGGCGATGCTGAGGAGGGACAGCAGCAGGTATCCCCCTTCGGAGACGTCGAGCACGATCCCCGTTATGAGGCCGAAGACCGCGGGCACCACTACGCCCGTGACCACCTGCACCCCTGCCGACCGTTGCGAGAAAAGCTCCGGCTGCACCGCGTGGGGCAGCGTACCCCCAACCGGCGCCAGCCGTCGCAGTCGGAGCGGCAACCTGATCAGCACGCGCCGCTACACTTCATTTTGTAAAGTCAAGTTCCAGCGCCCGACCGCGATCAAGGAGCCAAGGTGGCAGGAGACATCATCCAAGTGACAGACGCGAACTTCCAGGCCGAGGTCCTCGAGGCCGACGGTCCGGTGCTCGTGGACTTCTGGGCGCCCTGGTGCGGCCCGTGCCGGATCGTGGCTCCGCATCTCGAGGAGCTCAACAACGAGCGTGAGGACCTGCGCGTGGTCAAGCTCAACACCGACGAGAACCCGCAGACCGCGGCGACCTACAGCGTGATGTCGATTCCCACGCTCCTGCTCTTCAAGGACGGGCAGGTGGCGCACCAGATCATCGGGGCGCTGCCCAAGAACCGGCTTGTGCAGGAGCTCGAGCCGGCGCTCGCCTAGACCCGCTTCACCGAGATCCGCAGCTCCCGGCCGTCGATCTCGGCTCGATCGGGGGCTTCGGCTCCGTCGTAGGCGAGCTGCGTGGCGAGCGTCTCGCCCGTGACGTAGTCCTCGTGCGCGCGGGTGGCGTCGAGGAGCTCGCCGTCGCCGTCCAGCGTCAACGAGATCCGGTCCTCCACGTCGAGGCCGGCCGACCTGCGCGCGGCCTGCACCGCGTGCACCACCTCGCGCGCGAGGCCCTCGCGGCGGAGCGAGTCGTCGAGCTCGAGGTTGAGCGCCACCGCGTGGGTGCCGGCGTGCTCGACCTGGTAGCCCTCGAGCGGCTTGAGCACGAGCTGCAGGTCGTCGCTCGAGAGCGGGTGCTCCTTGCCGTCGATGTTCACGCCGACCGTCCCGCCCTCACGCAGCGTGGAGGCGGCGGAGTCCGCGTCCAGCGCGGCCACGGCGTCGGCAACCTGCGGCATTCGCTTGCCGAAGCGCGGCCCGAGCGAGCGGTAGTTGGGCTTGAGCTCGAAGCGGCCGAGCTCGTCGGCCTGCGACACGTATCGCAGCCCCTTCACGTTCAGCTCGCCGAGGACGATCGACTCGAGCCGCTCGATCGCCTCGCGCTCACGCTCCGCCGCCACCACCACGGCCTCGCCGAGCGGCTGGCGCAGCTTGACCTTGGCCTGCGCGCGGGCGGCCCGGCCGAGCTCGACCGCGTCGCGGGCCACCCGCATCTGCCACTCGAGCTCCTCGTCGCGCAGGTCCGGGTCGAGCGCCGGGTAGTCGCACAGGTGCACGGAGGGCTCGCGGCCGTCGAGGCCCTCGTAGATCTCGTCGGAGACGAACGGCGTGAGCGGAGCCACCAGCTTCGCCACCTCCACCAGACAGGTCCGGAGCGTGTGGAAGGCGGCGGGGTCGCCGTCCCAGAAGCGGCGGCGCGACAGCCGCACGTACCAATTGGAGAGGTCATCCACGAAGTCGGCGATCGCGCGCCCGGCGAAGGTCGTGTCGTAGTCGTCCATCCGCTCGGCGGCGGTCTCGATCGTCGCCTGGAGCCGGGAGAGGATCCAGCGGTCGAGCTCGGTCCTCTCGCCTCGGTCCTCCGTCCTCTCGATCCCATTCGCGTTCGCGTAGAGGACGTAGAAGCCGTAGGTGTTCCAGAGCGGCTTGAGGAACTGCCGCACCGACTCGCCCACCGCCTCGACCGAGAAGCGGTAGCCGTCCCACGGCTGCTTGGAGGTGAAGTAGTACCAGCGGAACGCGTCTGCGCCGTGCTGCTCGAGCACGTCCCAGGGGCTGACCACGTTCCCGCGCGACTTGCTCATCTTCTGGCCCTCGGGGTCGAGGATCAGTCCGAGGCAGAGCACGGTCTCGTAGGAGGCGCGGCCGAAGATCAGCGTCGAGACGCCGAGCAGCGAGTAGAACCAGCCGCGGGTCTGGTCGAGCGCCTCGCAGATGTAGTCGGCCGGGAAGCGCTGCTCGAAAACGTCCTGGTTCTCGAACGGCGCGTGCCACTGGGCGAACGGCATGCAGCCCGAGTCCCACCAGACGTCGATCAGGTCGGGCACTCGCCGCATCTCGCCGCCGCAGTCCTCGCAGCGGAGGACCACCTCGTCGATGAACGGCCGGTGCAGGTCCTCAGGTACCTCGCCGCCGCGCTCGCGCAGGTCGGCCACGGAGCCGGCGCAAAAGATGTGGCCGTCGTCGCAGCGCCAGATCGGCAGCGGCGTGCCCCAGTAGCGCTGGCGCGACAGCGCCCAGTCGACGTTGTTCTCGAGCCACTTGCCGAAGCGGCCGTGCTTGACGTGATCGGGGTACCAGGTGACCTCCTCGTTGGCGGCCAGCAGCTCCTTGCGCCGCTCGGTCGTGCGGACGAACCAGTTGGACTTCGCGTAGTAGAGGAGCGGCGTGCCGCAGCGCCAGCAGTGCGGGTACGCGTGCTCGTAGTCCTCGGCACGGAGGAGCCGCCCCGACTCGCGCAGCGCCTCAACGATGTCGGGGTCCGCGTCCTTGACGAAGCGGCCGGCGAACGGCTCGATCCGCTCGTCGAAGGTCCCGTCCTCCCGCACCGGGTTCTGGACCTTGATGCCGTACTGCTCGCCGAGCTTGAAGTCGTCCTCGCCGAAGGCGATGGCGGTGTGGACCACGCCGGTCCCGTCCTCGGTCGTGACGAAGTCGGCGGTGAGGACGGTATGGCCGCGCGGACCGTAGTCGCTGATGTAGGGGAAGGGCGGCTCATACGCCGTGCCCGCGAGCTCCGCGCCCTTCATCCGCTCGAGGATCTCGGCGTCCTCGCCCAGCACCCGCTCGACGAGCGGCGCGGCCAGGATCAGCACCTCGTCGCCATGGCGCACGCGCGCGTACTCGACGTCGGGATGCACGGCCAGGGCCGCGTTCGAGAGGAGCGTCCACGGCGTCGTCGTCCAGCCGAGCAGCGACACGCCGTCCTCCCCCTTGACCGGGAAGCGCACGAACACCGACGGGTCGACCACGTCCTCGTACCCGAGCGCAACCTCGTGGGAGGACAGGGCCGTGCCGTCGCGCGGGCAGTAGGGCACCACCCGGTAGCCCTCGCTCAGCAGGCCCTTGTCGAACACCTGCCTGAGCGACCACCAGACCGACTCGATGTACTCGTCGTCCAGCGTGAAGTAGGCGTCGCCGGTGTCGATCCAGAAGCCGATCCGCTCGGTGAGCCTGTTCCACTCGTCGATGTAGCGGAGCACCGACTCGCGGCAGCGTGCGTTGAACTCGGCAACGCCGAAGCGCTCGATGTCGTCCTTCGACTGAAACCCGAGCTCCTTCTCGATCTCGAGCTCGACGGGAAGGCCGTGGCAGTCCCAGCCGGCCTTGCGGTGCACCACGTGGCCCTGCATCGTCTTGTAGCGGGGGAAGACGTCCTTGAAGGAGCGGCTCAGGACGTGGTGCGATCCGGGCCGGCCGTTGGCGGTCGGCGGCCCCTCGTAGAAGACCCACTCCGGCGAGCCCTCCCGGCGCCTGACCGACTCATGGAAGACGTCGCGCTCGCGCCAGCGCTCGAGGACCTGCTCTTCGAGCGCGGGAAAGGACTGGCCGGGGTCGACGGGGCGGTAGCGAGCCACCTGGCCGCCGATTCTACGAAGGGTGCGCTAGCGTTCCCGGCCTTGCCGAACCGCTCCCACCGGGGAGCGGGCGGGGGAACCAGTTAGTTGGGGCGAGTCGGGTCCATTTGGGCCCGTAGCGCATCTCTTTCCGCGCGAGTCCGACAGCTAACCCCGTAGGCCCAGGAAAGAGAGGTCCAAGTGGGGTACGTACGCACGCTCGTCGTGTGTTCGCTGGCAGTGGTGGCCGTGGCCCTGCCCGCGACGCCGGCTTCTGCGAGCTCGTCCGGCCGGTCGGCCGTGGCGTCTGTCAACAGGATCCGGGCACAGCACGGCCTGCGCCCGCTCCGCATATCACCGAGCCTCCAACGCTCGAGCCATCGCTATGCCGCATGGATGCTCAAGCACGACTACTTCGGCCACCAGGCCCGCATCAGCGTCTCGCACGTCTTCCGCCGCGCGGGGGAGACCCTCGCCATGCACTTCGGCCGCGGGGTCAGCGCGCGCTGGGCGGTCCGCTCCTGGATGCACTCACCGCCGCACCGCCACATCCTGTTGAGCAGCAGCTACAGCTGGGTCGGCATCAGCGCGGTCAGGGGACGGATGGGTAGGCATCGGGCCGTTACGTGGGTTGGGCATTTCGGGAGGCGCTAGGCAGTAGGCAGTAGGCAGTAGGCATTAGTCGCTAGTCGCTAGTCGCTAGGGCGCGAGACCGAGTCCGGCAAGGAAGCAGCGAGCGACCGATGACGCAGCCGGGCGACGGTTCGCAGCGCCCTAGGCGGCGAGCTTGCGGCAGATTTCTGCCAGGGAGCGCTTTTCGACTTCGTCGAGGGCGCCGAAGGCCCGGCTCACGCGGTCGGCGTGGCCGGGGAAGAGGCGTTCGACCAGGTGACGACCGGGTGGCATCAGGTCCACGGCCGCTGCGCGGCGGTCGTGGGCCAGGCGGCGGCGGGCGACGAATCCGCGCGACTCGAGCGTGTCCGTGACCTCGGTCGCGTTCGCCTTGCTCCAGCCGAGCCGGCGGCGGAGTGTTCGCAGCTCGAGCGAGCCGCCCGCCGTGACGAGGACGACCAGCGCCGAGAAGCCGGCCGCCGACACTCCCTCCTGCTCGAGCTCGGCCGCCAGGCTGCGCCGGACGGTGGCCTCGGCGCGCAGCAGCGCCTGGAGGGCGCGGTGCGCCAGCGGGTCGGCGACCTCGAGGGACTCCATGTCCGCGCGATCCTAGGAGCGCGCGCGGACGGCCCTGCCGGAGCTATGAAGTCTCTGCGAGCCGGACGCTCGACGCGCGCTCGTCGGCGGCCTGCGCCTCGGGCACGACCACGACCTGCTCGATCCGGCCGCTGTCGACGTAGCCCTTGAGCCGGTCGACGGCCTCGCTCGGCGCGGCGCCCAGCGACGGGATCGCGTGCTCGCCCGTGACCGGCATCGACTCGCGGTACTCGAACACCGGAGCGGCGGAGCCGACCTGGCGGACGGTGTAGACGAGCCTGCCGACCACGTCGAGGGTGGCCTCGCCGCCGCAGAAGACGAACGCCGTGGGGTCGAGCGCCCGCATCGCGCGCACGACGCGCTCGGGCGGGAGGTCGAAGGCCAGCAGCAGGGTCCGGAAGCCGGCCCGGCGGAGGCCGAGCTCGAGAGCCTGGACCTGGAGGGCCTCGAAGTCGAGCCGCTCGCTGGAGTCGAAGATCAGGACGCCCTGCGGGCGGCTCGCGGGCGGTACCACTCGGCGCGCGGCGTGCAGCCAGCCGGTGGCCCAGCGGCAGGCCAGCTCGTACTCGGCCTCGCGGCCGTCGCGGCCGTGGGCCAGCTCGAGCGCCGGCAGGAGCACCTCCTCCACGCTCCGCTCGACGGAGCGGACGGCGAGGCTCTCCTCCATCAGCCTGTCCGCCGCGCCCTCGTCGAAGTGGTCGAAGGCGTCGAGCAGCCGCAGCGGCGAGCTCGGGCCCTCCCCGCGCTGGCGGGCCACCTCGATCGCGGACGAGATGTTGTGCGTCTCCTGGAGCGCGCGGCGCAGGGCCTCGAGCTCCGAGAGGTCGTACTGCCTATGGCCGCCCTGGGTGCGCCGGGGCTTGGGATAGCCAAACCGCCGCTCCCAGCTGCGCAGGGTGTTTGGGCTTACGCCGAGAAGCTCAGCTGCCGCATTCGTTCTGATCCCACTCAAGTCTCCTCCATCCCGCGTAAAGCGCAGAAGTTGGCCATTACTTCTCACGTTCGGCGCGTCCCCTCGATGGGTTGAGTGGTGTTGCACAGCTTTCGACGCATAGGCCCCCTGTCTCCATGGAGCTTTCTGCCGGTTTGGGAGGTCTTGCGCAAGTCGTGCAGCGGTTTTTGCAGCCAGGGCTGCAGTGCGCGCTAGCGCTTGCCGAACTCGCTCGGCTCCACCGTGACCAGCGCGGCGCGGGGCGGACCGCACGTGGCGATGCGAGCGGCGAGGGTGCCGACCCGCCTGGCGAAAGCCGAGCGCAGGCGCACCGGCATCACCATCGGATCGCAGGCCCGCTGCGCCGCCTGGCCGACGGCGCGGGCGAGCTGCTCGTCACCGAGCGGGCTGGTGACGAGGTCGATGAAGGTCGTGCCGGCGACGGTCTGCTCCGGACCGAAGATCTTCTCCCCGCCGTCGCTCACGGCGCTCACGGAGAGGTCGTAGTTGACGATCACGAAGGCCGCTCCGGCGCCGGGCATGGCGTCGCGCCCGCACGTCAGCATCATGCCGAGGCCGCAGTGGTCGCAGACGCGGCCGCGCAGGTCGGGCCGGCCCTCCGGCTCGCCCTCGGACGGCTGGCCGCAGCGCGAGCAGAAGCGAATCGGCTTCGGCCGTTTCGGTCCGGACGGTGTCCAAGACCGGTCGATCCTTATAAGCGCAGTCATTCCCCCGACGAGTCCTTTCCCACTCTGCCGCTTACCCCGAGGCCCGATCGAAACACGCTCTTCTAAGGGTCGGCTGAGACCCGGACCAAATGCATCGTTTCCGGAGCGGAGATCGTCCGGAATCTTCACCCGTTCGAGGGGTACGATGCGCCAATCCGGCGTACGTGGACCCTCGTGTTGGTCGCTCTGTCGCTGGCGGCTTGCGGGGACGACCGGCCGCTGCCGGACGCCTGCACGTCCGAGCCGGGCGATGTCCGGTCCGCCCTGGCCGCCGCGCCGTCACCGGTCCGGGTACACGGAACGCTCGTCTCGACCTGCGTCCGCACGGCCCGGACGCCCGACGAGCTCCAGCGCCTGGGCACCAGCCTCGTGGGCGCGGCCGGCGAGCTCGCCGACTCCGCACGCGCCCGGCCGGGAGGGCAGGACGAGGTCAGCCTCGGCTACCTCGTGGGTGCGGCCCGCCGCGGCGCCGGGAAGCTGAGCGGCGAGCGCAGCGAGCTCGTGCGGCGGCTGGAGCAGGAGGCGCAGGTGCTCCGCGGCGACAAGGCGGCCTACCGGCGCGGCGTCGAGGCCGGACGCCGGAGTGGCTAGCCTCCAAGGCATGGCGATTCAGCAAGAGTTGTGGGGCAAGGAGACGGCCAAGGCCGTCGAGAACTTCCCGGTCTCGGGCGAGCGGGTGCCGGCCCCGGTGGTCCACTGGCTCGGCCGCATCAAGGCCGCGGCCGCGCGCGTGAACGCCGAGCTCGGGCTGCTCGACGGCGACATGGCCGAGCGCATCGCGCGCGCGGGCGACGAGGTCGCGAACGGCGAGCACGACGACCAGTTCCCGATCGACGTCTTCCAGACCGGGTCGGGGACCTCGTCGAACATGAACGCCAACGAGGTGATGGCGAGCCTGGCCGGCGAGGACGTCCACGCCAACGACCACGTGAACATGGGCCAGTCGTCCAACGACGTCTTCCCGTCCGCCGTCCACCTGGCCGCGGTCCAGGAGACGCGCGACCGGCTGCTGCCCGCCCTCGAGCGCCTGGCCGGCGCCTTCGAGCGCAAGGCCGAGGAGTTCTCCGAGCTCGTCAAGGCCGGCCGGACCCACATGATGGATGCAGTCCCGGTGACGCTCGGCCAGGAGTTCGCCGGCTACGGCGCGCAGATGCGCCTGGGCCGCGACCGGGTCGAGGGCGCCCTCGGACGTGCCTCCCAGATCCCGCTCGGCGGGACCGCGACCGGCACCGGCCTCAACACCCATCCCGAGTTCGCCGAGCGCGTGCGCGCACAGCTCGGGCTCGGCGAGGCGCCGGCCGACCACTTCGAGGCCCAGGCCAACCGCGACGGCCTCGTCGAGCTGCACGCGACCTTCAAGTCGGTGGCGGTCTCCCTCACCAAGATCGCCAACGACCTGGTTCTCATGGGCTCCGGCCCGCGCACGGGGCTGGCTGAGCTGCGCCTCCCCGAGCTCCAGAAGGGCTCGTCGATCATGCCCGGCAAGGTCAACCCGGTGATCCCGGAGGTCGTGCTCCAGGTCTCCGCGCAGGTGATCGGCAACGACACCGCCGTGACCGTCGCCGGCACGCAGGGCGCCTTCGAGCTCAACGTGCGGATCCCGATGATGGCCCGCAACGTCTTCGAGTCGATCCGGATCCTCACGTCCGCCTGCTCCCTCTTGGCCGAGAAGGTCGTGGACGGCATCGAGCCGAACGAGGAGAACCTGCGCCGGCACGCGGAGTCGACTCCGGCGATCGCCACCGCGCTCAACCCCTTCATCGGCTACGACCGAGGCACCGAGATCGTGAACGAGGCGGTCGCCTCGCAGCGCACGATCCGCGAGGTGGCGCTCGAAAAGGGCGTCGACGAGGAGACCCTCGACAAGGCGCTCGACCTGCGCCAGATGGCGCGCGGCTCGAAGCCGGGCGACTAGCGCGCCGGGCGCGCGCGGATCGTGATGCGCGCTACCGGGAGTCCGTGCCAGCTGAGGCGCATCGTGTCGATCAGCGTGCCGTCGGCCGCGAGCTCGTGGGTGTCGCGGCAGCTCAGGGCGAACCGCAGCGGCCCGACCGGGACCACGAACTTGTAGCTCGTCAGCCGATAGCCGCCCTCCTCGAGCAGGATGTCCATGCCGTCGGGCGCGTCGTCGGCGGTGACGTGGACGCGGCCGGGCTCCACCAGGTGGAAGAAACGGCGGCGGCGCTCCACACGACCGCTGCGGAAGGTCGCGACGTCGTCCATCAGCCAGGCCTCGTCGGAGAACCAGGTGAACTCCCGGCGCGCCTCGAAGCGGAGCGGGAAGCGGCGCCAGATGAAGTGGGGGAACGGCACGAGCTCGCCCGGGCCGCGCCAGGCGCCGGCGAAGAAGCGGCGGGGGCTCAGCGGGGTGAGCGCTTCCGGCTCGCGCTCCGTGCGAGTCGAGTAGAGGACACCAACCGCGACGATCAGGACCCAGAGGTGGACGACGCCCAAGCCGGCGCGCTGGGCGAGCCCCGCGGTGGCGACCTCCGGCCTGGCCAGGATGAAGAAGATCACGGCGAAGGCCACGCCGCTCGTGCCGCAGGCAAGTGCGAGCAGCCCGCTCGGTGCCGGCCATAGCGATCGCGAGATCGCGAACGGCGTGCCCACGAGGGCAACGTCGAACGCCAGGCTGGCCCAGAGGTGCAGGTCGTGGTGCCACGACAGCTGGCCCGCGTGGAAGCGATCGAGACAGGCCTGCTGGGTCATCCCGCAGTCCATCTGGAACAGGCCGGCGAGGATGATCGAGGCCCCCGCGGCGACGAACAGCCAGGCAGCCACGCGGCTGGCGCGACGCCGCGGCAGCACGGCGGTGACCGCGGGCCCGAGCCCGGCGACCGACAGGCCGAGCACTACGAGCCCGGCGTTCATCAACCAGGGGTGGCTCGCGTTCCTGGCGCCGAGCTCGCTCACGGCCTGCTCGATGTGGGAATAGCCCGGCTGGAGCGCCCCGGCGACGACCCAGGCGGCGGTGAAGACGAGCTGGCCCGCGATGGCGGCCCAGGCGAGGGCGCGCGCCAGCCGGACCGGCGGTGTGGCCGCCTGCTCCCCAGTAATTGAAACGGATGTGGCGCGACTCGAATACACGGATGCCCGTCCTGTGTACGCCGTACAATACACTGTACACATGGCGGCGCGCAACCCCCTGTCGCGAGAGCGGATCATCGACACCGCCGTCGGCGTGCTCGAGCAGGATGGCTGGGACGCCCTCAGCATGCGCCGGCTCGCCCAGGAGCTCGACGTCTGGCCCATGGCCGTCTACCGCTACTTCCGCGACAAGGACGAGCTGGTCGACGCGCTCGTGGACCACGCCGCCGGGCGGATGGAGCTGCACGGCGCGGACGGCCACTGGCGGGAGCGGCTGCGCGGCCTGGTCGAGAGCGCCCGTCTCGGGCTCCAGCGGCTGCCGCCGGAGCTGCGCGGGCGGCTCGGCACGCTGATCGTGGCGTCCGACGGGCCGGGTCTAACGACCAAGGGGATCGAGGTCCTCGAGGCGGCGGGCCTCGACGCCGAGGAGGCCCGGATGGCGTGGTCGGCGCTCGCCGCCTACGCGATCGGCGCCGTCGAGATCGCGCCCGAGGACGGGGAGCGCTTCGAGTACGGGCTCGACCGTCTCCTTGACGGGCTCGAGGCCGCTTGCGCGATCAGGGGATCGCCCCCATAGTGAAACGGCTCCTCCCCCCATGGGGAGGAGACCTCACCCCTTCAAGTCACTCATTGGGAGGCATCTTGCAACGCTTCGCGACCATCCCCGCGCGGCTCGCCGCGCTCATCTGCTTTCTCGCCCTGCTGGCCGCCGCGCTTCCCGCCGGCGCCTCGGCCAAGTCGATCCACAAGGGCAAGTACCAGTGCTACCAGTTCGACGCGACCTCCGGGTACCTCTACTGGGGCTACGTGAAGGTCAAGGGCAGCAAGTACAAGATCTCCGGCGGCCACGGCAAGTACAGCCGCAAGGGGAGCAAGATCAAGTGGAAGAGCGGCCCGCTCCACAAGTACCACTGGACCGGCAAGGTGCAGTCGAGCAAGAAGTTCAAGATCATCGGCAAGAAGGATGGGATCGAGATCAACTGCAACCGCTAGCGGGGTGAGCCCCGCCTGATCCGCCTCTGCCGCGACGACGAGCGCTCCGCGATCCTCGCGATCGTGAACGGCGCGGCGGAGGCGTATCGCGGCGTCATCCCGGCGGACCGCTGGCACGAGCCCTACATGCCGGCGGAGGAGCTCGACGCCGAGATCGCGGCCGGGGTCCGCTTCTGGGGCTACGAGGACGCGGGTGGCCTGGCCGGCGTGATGGGAATCCAGGACGTCGGCGACGTGGAGCTGATCCGCCACGCCTACGTCGCGCAGCAGAAGCAGGGCCGCGGGGTCGGCGGCGCGCTGCTCGAGCAGCTGCTGGCGGAGGCCGCGAAGCCCATCCTCGTGGGCACCTGGGCCGCCGCCGACTGGGCGATCCGCTTCTACGAGCGCCACGGCTTCGAGCTCGTCTCCCGCGGGCGGAAGGACGAGCTGCTCAGGACCTACTGGACGATCCCGGAGCGGCAGGTGGAGACGTCGGTGGTGCTGGAGCTCAGTGTGGGCTGAGGAGCCGGCCCCGACCTGGCCCGGGGGGGCCGGCCCTCAGCGGTTGCCCTAGGCCGCCGTAGCGGGCGCTGGGGCGGCGGGAACCGGATCCGATTCCATCGGGGGCTTGTGGACCGCGTCGCGCGGGGCATCCCACTCCTCGTCCGACATACGGAGCAGGGCGAGGCCGAGCGGGACGAAGCCGACGAGCAGGATGGCGAAGGCGATGATCTCGACCGTCTTCCCCTCGGAGAAGAACGTGACCGGACCGGAGATCGCGATCACCACGGCGGCCCACCTCGGCACGATCCGCCGCCGCCAGGCCGCGACGCCCAGGAGGATGAGGCCGAGCACCACGCCGACGATGAACATCAAGAACAGCGGAGCGCCGGACGCGGCGTCGTTGGTCTTGTCGAGCAGCTTGGCCATCTGGGCCCTGTCGAGGCCGCTCTGGTTGACCATCTCGTACTCGATGCTCGTGAAGCCGTAGAAGGCGAAGGTCACGGCCGAGCCGACCAGGAGCAGGCCGCCGGCCACCTGCCCGAGGCCTACGCGCCTGCCGCGGAACACGTGGATGATCCCCACGCACGCGCCGAGCAGGAGCAGGCTGCCGACGAGGAAGATGATCCCGCTGATGATGTAGGCGCTCTTGTGCGCCGCGACCTGGGCGAGCTCCTTGGTCTTGTTTTCATCGTCCGCGTCCGGCCCGACGACCGACGCGATGAGGAACAGGGCGGGCGCGACGATCAGGCAGAGACCGACCAGCGTCCGCCCGAAGTTGCGCCCGTCAGAGAACTTGAGCAATGTGAGCCTCCTGGGGTTGCGAATCCGGAGCCAGAGGGCTCCTCTCCGAAGCTAGGTCCGGTCCGCGGAGGCGGTCAAGCGAGTTTTAGGCGGGGTGTCAGCTGGGCGACAGCTAGACGTTCACCGCGACGTACTTGACCTCGAGGAACTCCTCGATTCCCTCGAAGCCGCCCTCGCGGCCGATGCCGGACTGCTTGACGCCGCCGAAGGGGGCGCCGGCGTTGGAGACCATTCCCTGGTTGAGGCCGACCATGCCGGTCTCGAGGCCCTCGACCACGCGCAGGGCGCGCTTGATGTCGCGGGTGAAGACGTATGCGACCAGGCCGTACTCGGTGTCGTTGCCCGCGGCGATGGCGTCGTCCTCGCTGTCGAAGCCTGCGACGGGCGCCACCGGCCCGAAGATCTCCTCCTTGAGCATCCGCGTGTCGGGCGCGACGTCGCTCAGGACGGTCGGCTCGTAGAAGTAGCCGGCGCCGTCGACCTCCTTGCCCCCCACCAGGATCTTGGCGCCCTTGTCGCGGGCGTCCTCGACGAGCTCCTCGACCTTCTCCACGGCGGGCTCGTCGATCAGCGGGCCGACCTTGACGTCGTCCTCGGTGCCGCGCCCGACCTTGAGCTCGCCCATCGCCTTGGCCAGGCGCTCGGCGAACTCGTCGGCCACCGCGTCGGCCACGTGGAAGCGGTTGGCGGCGGTGCAGGCCTCGCCGATGTTGCGCATCTTGGCGAGCAGGGCGCCCTCGACGGCGGCGTCCAGGTCGGCGTCCTCGAAGACGAGGAAGGGCGCGTTGCCGCCGAGCTCCATCGACACCTTGAGGATGTTCTCGGCGGAGGCCTCGATCAGGGTGCGCCCCACCTCCGTCGAGCCGGTGAAGGAGAGCTTGCGCAGCCGCGGGTCGGCGATCAGCGGCGCGGTCGTCTTGCCGGACGAGTTGGTGGTGAGGATGTTGAAGACGCCGCCCGGCAGGCCGGCCTCCTCGAGGATCTGGCCCAGCGCCAGCATCGACAGCGGCGTCTGCTTGGCCGGCTTCATCACGGTCGTGCAGCCCGCCGCGATGGCCGGGCCCATCTTGCGGGTGCCCATCGCCATCGGGAAGTTCCAGGGGGTGATCAGCAGGCTGGGCCCCACGGGCTGGCGCATGACGAGCACGCGGCTGAGGGCGTTGCCCGCCGAGCGGTAGTCGCCGTGCATGCGCAGCGCCTCGCCTGAGAACCAGCGGAAGAACTCGGCGGCGTAGGTGATCTCCGCCTCCGACTCCGCCACCGGCTTGCCCATCTCGAGCGTCATCAGGACCGCGAGCTCCTCCTTGCGGTCGTTGAGCGCCTCGAACGCCTTCCAGAGGATCTGGCTGCGCTCGTTGGGCGAGCTGTCGCGCCATTCACTCTGGGTCTCGACCGCGGAGTCGAGGGCGGCCTTGGCGTCATCCTCGGTGCCGTCGGCCACCTCGCAGAGGGCCTCGCCAGTGGCCGGATCCTCGACCTCCAGAGTCCCGCCGCCGGAGGCGTCCCGCCACTCGCCGCCGATGTAGAGGCGCTTCTCGACCTTGTCTACGACTTCCTGTTCACGGGTCGCGATGCTCATGCCTCGAGACTACCCGGCGCCGGACCCCCGCAAGCGGGGGGCGAACCCGATCGGCTGAAGCACTTGGGCGGTCATGGCAGCCCAGATGCTTCAACCGGTCGCGGTGGCGGCCTGGAGGCTCGCTCAGGCCCAGCACTGGGTGGTCACCCGCGAGCAGCTGCTGCAGCTCGGCTTCACGCCGGCGGCGATCAAGTGGCGTGTGCAGACAGGGCGCCTGCACCGCCTGTGGGACGGGGTATACGCGGTTGGACACCGGGGCGTGACGCGGCTCGGCCGCTGGAAGGCCGCGACCCTTGCATGCGGGCCCCATTCCGCCCTCTGCGGGGGGAGCGGGGGCACACTGGTGGGTCTGTGCGACCGCGATGGCCCACAGATCGAGGTCGCGGTGCCGCCCGCTGTGGTTCGCTCGCGTGAGGGGATCGACCTGCGCCGGGTCGAGCGGCTCGCCGATCACACGACCCACGTCCGCGGCGTGCCCGTCTGCAGGCCTCCACTGCTGCTGGTTCAGCTCTCCGCCCGGCTGGACCGCGACTCGGTCGAGGCGCTGATCAACCGCGCCGACAACCGCGACCTGATCGATCCCGAGACTCTGCGCGCGGCGCTCGCGCTCCTGAAGGGGCGGCCCGGCGTGGCGCAGTTGCGCTCGATCCTGGACCGCGCCACCTTCCAGCTCTCGAGGTCCAAGCTCGAGCGGCTGTTCCGCCCGCTCGCGCGCCGGGCGGGGCTGGGCGAGTACCTCATGGGCCGGTGGGTGAACGGCTTCGAGGTCGACTTCTGGTTTCCGGCGCTCAACTACGTGGTCGAGACGGACGGCCTGCGCTACCACCGCACGCCGCAGACTCAGACGCGCGACCTGCGGCGAGATCAGGCCCACGATCGGGCCGGCACCTGGCATTCGCGCTTCTCACACGCCCAGATCGCCTTCGAGCGCGCGTACGTCGCGGAGCAATTGGTTGCCAAGCGACGCCAGATCGAAGCGGTCCACCAAACGAATGAAGGATCTGGAAGCTGATGGCAGCCCAGATCCTTCAGGCGTCGCCGGGGGGACTAGGTGGCGACCGTCTCGGCGCCGAGCTCCTCGCTGATTGCAACGTCAAGTGAGTAGTCGATCGGCAGCACGATCAGGGATGGAACGTCCAGGGTCAGCGCGTGCGTCAGCCGCTGCGCGAAGTCGTCGGCCGAGTCGCAGCGCCACGCCGGCAGGCCGAAGCCCTCGGCGAGCTTCACGAAGTCCGGGTTCGTGAAGTCGACCCCGAAGTGCTCGCCGAACTTCTTGTCCTGCTTCCAGACGATCGAGCCGTACTGCTGGTTCTCCCAGATCACGTTGACGAAGGCGGTCCCCAGCCGCATTGCCGTCTCGAGCTCCTGGCAGTTCATGAGGAAGCCGCCGTCGCCGTTGACCGTGACCACGTGGCGATCGGGATGGACCAGCTTGGCGGCGACCGCCGCGGGGACGGCGAAGCCCATGCCCGCGAGGCCGTTGGCGATCAGCACGGTGTTGGGCTCGTAGGCCGGGAACATGCGACCGATCCAGAGCTTGTGCAGGCCGACGTCCGAGATCAGGATGTCCTCGCGGCCGAGCGCCTTGCGGATCTCGTAGAGGGCGCGGGGCGGCTGGACGGGGAAGGCGTCGTTGTCCTTGGCCGCGTCGAAGTGGCTGCGCACCACCTCGCGCAGGCGCTGCGAGCCACCCTGGTGGGGCACGTGCCGGCACTCCTCTCCCAGGCGGGTGAGGATGTGGTAGAGGTCGCCGACCAGCTCGACCTCGGGAATGAAGAACGCGTCGGTCTCGGCGGGAACCGAGTCGATGCAGATGATCTTCTTGTCCCGGTTCGGGTTCCAGTGCTCGGGCGAGTGCTCGACCAGGTCGTAGCCGATGGCCAGCACGACGTCCGCCTCCTCGAACCCGGCCATGTTGTAGTCGCCGGCCTGGAGCCCGACCGAGCCGAGCGCCTTGGGGTCGTCGGGGTCGAGCAGGCCCTTGCCCATGAAGGTCTCGGCCACCGGGATGCCGGTCGAGCGAACGAACTCGCGGAGCGCGGGCGTGGCGCCGCCGCGGATGACCCCGTTGCCGGCCAGGGCCACGGGATTGAGCGCGCCTCGGACCAGGTCGGCCGCCTTGAGCAGCTCGCGGGCGGAGGGCTCGGGACGAACGAGGCGGCGGCGCGGCAGCGGCTCGCCCTCGATCTCCGCCTCCATCACGTCCTCGGGCAGCTCGATGTGGGTGGCGCCGGGCTTCTCGCCCTCCGCGACCTTGAAGGCCTTGCGGACGACCTCGGGGATGATCGCCCCGTCGGAGAGGCGGGCGTTCCACTTGGTGATCGGTCGCATCACCCGCTCGAGGTCGATGTACTGGTGCGACTCCTTGTGCATGCGCTCGAGGTCGCCCTGGCCGGTGAGCGCGACGAGCGGGGCGCGGTCGAGATAGGCGTCGGCCACGGCGGTGACCAGGTTCAAAGCACCCGGACCGAGCGTGCCGAGGCAGACGCCGGCGTGGCCGGTGAGCCGGCCCCAGACATCGGCCATGTAGGCGCCGCCCTGCTCGTGGCGAACGGGCACGAACTCGACCGAAGAGCGCGCCAGCGACTCGTTGAGGTCCAGCGTCTCCTCACCCGGGATGCCGAAGACGTGCTTGACGCCTTCGGCCTCCAGGCATTCGACGAAGACGTCGGACGCTTTGCGCTTGGAGGGCACCTGCCATCGGACTGTAACGTCTCCCGAATGGGGCCCTCGGCCCGCTACGCGAAGAGCGGAGACGTCCACATCGCCTACGTGATCGAGGGCGACGCGCCCATGGACCTGGTCTGGGTGCCGACCTGGATCTCGCAGTGCGAGCACCTGTTCACCGAGCCCACGCTCGAGGCCGTGGGCGAGCGGATCGGCCGCTTTGCGCGCGTGATCACCTTCGACCGGCGCGGCTCCGGTCTCTCCGACCCGATGATCGGCGCGCCCACACTCGAGGAGCAGATGGACGACGTCCTCGCCGTGATGGACGCCGCCGGATGCGAGCGGGCGACGATCTTCGGGACGCTCGAGGGCGGACCGCTCGCCGCCCTCTTCGCGGCGACCTACCCCGACCGCGTGAACTCGCTGATCCTCTACGCCACCTTCGCCCGCGCCTCGCGAGCGGAGGGCTACGACTGGACCTGGACCAAGGAGGAGCGGGCGGCGGCCATGAGCCAGCTGGTGGCGAACTGGGGCCAGGGGCTCACGGCCGGCGGCATCGCGCCGAGCCGAATGAACGACCCGCAGTTCGTCGAGTGGGCGGCGCGGATGGAGCGGCTGGCCGCCAGCCCCGCGACCATCGCCAAGATCATGGACCTGATCGGCGAGTTCGACGTGCGCCACGTCCTGCCGTCGATCCGCGTGCCCACCCTGGTGCTGCACCGGCGCGACGACAACTTCATCGACTTCCGTCACGGCCAGTACATCGCCGAGCACGTCCCGAACGCGCGGCTGGTGGAGCTCGACGGCAGCGACAACCTGTTCACGGTCGGCGACGTGGACTCGTTCCTCGGCGAGGTGGAGGAGTTCCTCACCGGCAGCCGCTTCGTGAAGGAGCCCGACCGCATGCTCGCGACCGTGCTCTTCACGGACATCTGCGACTCGACCAAGCGCGCCGCCGAGCTCGGGGACGCCGACTGGCGAAAGCTGCTCGAGCAGCACGACCGGCTGGTGCGGCGGGCGCTCGAGCGCCACCGCGGCCGCGAGATCAAGAGCACCGGCGACGGCTTCCTCGCGACCTTCGACGGACCCGCCCGGGCGCTGCGCTGCGCGGCGTCGATCTCCGAGGGCGTCCGGACGCTCGGCATCGAGGTCCGGGCCGGGCTGCACACCGGCGAGGTCGAGGTGATGAACGGCGACATCGGCGGGCTCGCGGTGCACATAGGCGCCCGCGTGATGGGCGCCGCCGGGCCGAGCGAGGTCCTCGTGTCGAGCACGGTCAAGGACCTGGTCGTCGGCTCGGGGATCGAATTCGCCGAGCGTGGCAGCCACGAGCTGAAGGGCGTCCCCGGCGAGTGGCGCCTCTTCGCCGTCGACTGAGCCGAGCCGACCGCTACCTTCGATGGGTCGGTGGTTTGACTCACTCGATGAGGCGCCTCCCCGTCCTGACAGCCCTTGCGCTCGTGCTGCTCGTTCCGGCGGCAGACGCGGCGACCCGCCATGTGGTCCGCGGCCGCGGCTTCGGCCACGGCATCGGCATGAGTCAATTCGGGGCCTACGGCTACGCCCAGCACGGGCGCACCTACTCCCAGATCCTGCGCCACTACTACAAGGGCACGGCCCTGGGGAACACGCACACCAAGCTGGTTCGGGTGGTCCTCCTGGCGAGCAAGCGCTCGGTCCGCTTCCGTGGCGCCTCCCGCCTGGCCGGCGTACGGGCGCTCGACAAGCGGGCCACCTACACCGTGCGGCGCAGCGGCGGCCTCCTGGGCCTCTATCGCGGCGGCAAGCTCAAGGGCCGCTACCGGACCCTCCGCGTCTACCGGGGCGGCGGCAGCATTCGCCTGCTGGGACGGGCGATCAACGACATCTCGTCCGGCCGCTATCACGGCTCGATCGACCTTCGCCGCGGAGCCTCGGGCGGCGTGACCGCGATCAACCGGATCAAGCTCGACCAGTATGTGCTCGGCGTGGTCGCCGGCGAGATGCCGTCGTCGTGGGACCCCGAGGCGCTCAAGTCCCAGGCCGTGGCGGCCAGGACGTACGCGCTCGCCACCCGGCAGCACGGCGGCGCGTTCGACCTCTACCCGGACACGCGCTCGCAGGTCTACAAGGGCGTGGCCGGCGAGGAACCGAGCAGCAATGCGGCCGTGCGGGCCACGGCCGGCCAGGTGGTGACCTACCAGGGCAGCCCGATCGTCACGTATTACTTCTCGACCTCGGGCGGCCGGACCGAGAACATCGAGAACAGCTTCCTGGGCGCCGACCCCGAGCCCTACCTCGTGAGCGTCGACGACCCCTACGACGGCATCTCGCCGCGCCACACGTGGCGGGTCAGCTTCTCGACGAGGCAGATGGACGCCCGGCTCGGAAGCTACTCGCGCGGGACCTTCCGCAAGATCAAGGTGCTGAAGCGGGGCGTCTCGCCGCGGATCGTGCGCGCCCGCGTCTACGGCACCCGCGGGACCCGAACGATCACCGGCCCGACGCTGCGGGCGCGGCTCGGGCTGTTCGACACCTGGGCCCGCTTCAGCACGGTCTCGACCTCGCAGGTCCACTACCGCGCAGCCCTCGCGGCCGTCTTCGGGCGCCACTCGCTCCCGCTCAGCATCCAGGGAGTCTTCACCCCGGCCCCGCGGGCCAGGAAGCTCGCGGTGGAGCGGCGCTCGCACCGTCGCTGGCGGCGGGTGGCCGTGGTCCGCACGAGCAAGGGCGGGCGCTACGCGCTCAACCTGAAGCGGCGCGGGCTGTACCGCGTCCGGTCCGGCTCGGTGGCCGGCCCCGCGGTGCGGGTGTCCTAACCTGCCCGGCGTGCGGCGGGCCCTACTCCTTGCGGCGGCGTGTGTCGCGGGCCTCTGCGCGCCCGCCTCGGCCTCGGCGGCGCTGACGCTGAAAGCCGACCGGCACGAGACCCCCTGGATCCGCCTCAGCCTCTCCGGCGGCCACGCGGGCGCCAAGGTGACCTTCCACGAGCAGGTGCGGCACAGCTTCCAGCCCGTGGCGACGAGAACGCTCGCCGGGCCCGCGATCACCCTGCCGCGCGCCGCCCCCTGGCGCTGCGACCGGCTGAGCCGCCGCTTCGTGGCCACCGAGTACAACGCCGACGGCAGCATCGAGCAGGACTTCGGCTCGGTCCGCACGCCCTCGTGCCGTCACCGCTTCGCGCTGACCATCCGGCCACGCAAGCCCCGCAGCGGCGGCCGCATCCGCGCGAGGGTGCGGGACCGCTGGCGCCTCAACGACCTGAAGCCGCGGCTGTGCCTGACGCCGCCGGGCGGCATCACGCGCTGCAGGACTACGACCGCCATCGTCTTCCGCGCCCGGCGTCCCGGGGGCTGGCTCGTACGCGAGCGCACCAGCGTCCAGCATCAGTCCAAGGTCGCCTGGGTCCGGAATCCGCGCGGGCATCTGCGGGTGGTGGCGACCGGCGACTCGATGATCCAGATCGTCGACGGCTTCCTCAAGCGCCGCCTCGGGCGACGCCGCGGCGTTGGCGTACGGAGCGACTCGCACATCAGCACCGGCATCTCGAAGCCCGGGCTGCTCGACTGGCGCGCGCACGCCCGCAACCAGGCTCGGCGGGTTCGCGCGGACGTGACCGTCGTCTTCCTCGGCGCCAACGACGGCTTCCCGATGCCGACTCCGTCCGGCGCCACGGCCGACTGCTGTGGCAGCGCCTGGGTCAGGGAGTACGCGCGCCGAGCCCGTCAGATGATGCGCTCCTACGCCCGCGGCGGCCACGGCCTCGTCTACTGGCTCCTGCTGCCCGCGGCGAGGGGCGGCCCCTACCGCCCGATCTACCCGCAGGTGAACAAGGCCCTGCGCCTGGCCGCATCGCAGGAGCCTGGCAACGTGCGTCTGATCCACCTGGAGAAGGTGTTCACGCCGGGCGGCCGCTACCGCGCGTCGATGCGCGTCCACGGCCGCCGGGTCCGCGTGCGCCAGGGCGACGGGATCCACCTGAACACCGCGGGGGCGTCGCTCGCCGCGTCGATCGTCGAGCGGGCGATGAAGCGCGACCGCGTGCTGCGCCGCTAGCGGCCGGTGCTCCAGGCCACCGGGCCGGAGTCGCAGGCGGAGCCCAGCGACCGGCGCCAGCTGCCCACGGCGCGGTCCGCATCGACGAAGCGGCCGCGGACCTCGATCACGGAGTGGTCGCGCAGCCTGCGTCTGAGCGCGAAGTTGCCCAACACGATCGGCACCGGACGGCGGAGCCGGAACGGCTTCGAGGCCTCGGGGCAGGGCCCGGGCAGCGTCCCGCGCAGGGCCCCGTGCTTCGAGGACCCGAGGCTGAGGCGGTCGCGCGGCAGGAAGAAGGCGATCTGATAGCGGGCCGCGCTCCGGCTGGTCCAGGTCCCGCTCTCCCGCCGCGGGCGCCCCGGCCGGCCGCTCCAGCGGACACGCCCGCTATCGCAGCCGCGCTTGCGCACCCGCAGGAACCCGGTGACCCGGTTGTGCCGCTTGAAGCGCCCCCGCAGGCCGATCCGCCGTCCCCGGCGGCCCTTGCCGATCGACACCGCGAAGCTGCCGTCGCCGGCCACCGGGATGAAGCCCGCGGCGCTGCGGCGCAGCTCTATCCGGCCGGCGCCGAGGCAGGCCTTGTTCACGACGAGCACGGCGCTCTTCACCACGCCGCCGCGGGCGAACGTGAAGCCCACGGGGCCCGTTCGGCCCGTGCCGGACCAGGCGCCGTGCTTGGGATGCACCCTCGGCACGATCCGCAGGAGCAGCCGGGTCATCGCCGCGGCGCCGGCCGGGCCGAGGTGGAGACCGTCGCCTCCGAACCAGCCGCCGTGCCCGGCGCTGTAGCGGACCCAGTCGAGCACGCGGATCCGGCCCGGGTGGTGGCGCCCGGCCGCACGGATCAGGGCGGCGTCCGACTTGACGGAGCCGCCCTCATGGCGGGGCGTGACGAGTCCGAGCAGCCGCTTCGGCCCCACGATTCGCAGCGCTCGGTGGATGTCCGAGGAGGTCACGCGGAAGTTGGAGCCGAGCGCGAGGATCACGATCCGCGGCAGCGTGCCGTTGTGGCGCCGGCGGGCGACGATCCCGAGGCCCTCGCTCACCTGGCGGCAGCCGCGGGCATTTACCTCGAAGCCCGCCGCGGACAGCTGCTTGCCCGCGCCGAGCATCACCGAGTCGCCGATCGCGAGCGGCTGGCGGCCGCGGACGAGCCGCTTGTGCGGGCTGAAGTGCTTGGTCCCCCCGCAGGCCGCCTGGGCCACCCCGGGCGCGAGCAGCGCCAGCGCGAGACCGGCCAGTAGCGCTCCCTGCCGCATCGCGCACTGTCTAACATGCCGCCGCCCAGCTTGGTCTTCCCCTCCCTCGAGTTCGCAGTCTTCTTCCCGATAGTGCTCGCGGTCTCGTGGGCGCTGATGCCGCGACCGCGGCTGTGGAAGCCGTTCATCCTCGCCGCGAGCTACGTCTTCTACGCAGCCGCGAGCGTCAAGTTCTGCCTCCTGCTGGCCGGGGTCGCGCTCGCCAACCAGGCGGGCGCGCAGCTCGTCCACCGCGCCCCGAGCGAACGCCGGCGCAAGCAGCTCGCCGCGGCCACCGTGGCGATCGACCTCGGCGTCCTCGGGCTGTTCAAGTACTACAACTTCTTCTCCGACGACATCGGCAGCTTCCTCAACTCGATCCACCTCGGGACGTCGCCGCCGCTCCTGTCGCTGGCGCTGCCGGTCGGCCTCAGCTTCTGGACCTTCCAGGCGATCTCGTACGTGGTGGACGTCAAGCGGCGGGTGATCGTGCCCGCCAGGACGATCGACGTGGCGCTCTACCT